>NZ_CP167068.1:2315000-2615000 GCF_051055405.1 Hominifimenecus sp. rT4P-3
CCAATGAAACACACGCCAAAGCAGCCACACGCCTCCGCAGGACATCACGGCAAACGCCATCCATCGCATAAAAGGCTGTCCTGCCGTTATACTGTTAAAAGAAAACCCCGTCAATAAAAAATAAAAAATCGCAAACAAAGGATGAACAACGCCGTCAACCGTTCTTGTTTCGTTCCGTGTAATCCATGACATATCCAGCTCCCATCCAGAACAAGCTCATAAACAGATTTACCTGATATAGTACCCTGGCCTCAAAAAACTCCATAATCAGCATCATCACCAGAAAAATCATTCCAAAAAGAAAGAGGGACTCCGTTTTTTCTTGAGATATTACAAGCTGTCCCCACACGTTTTTTCCATTCCAAAGCCAAAAACCAAGGAAAAAGAGGGAACCGACCAGCCCGGAAGAGATCAGAACTGTTAAATATCCGTTGTGAACCCCGCCTGCCTTTAGATCCGGGCTCCAGGAAGGGTCGGATAAATAGGAAACCGTTTTCTCGTATAGATTTTCTCGGCCTACGCCAAAGACCGGCGCTTCCAAAAAGGCCCTGCCTCCTGCCTTCCACAAAATCGGCCGCCCCGTCAGGACTCCCCCCCGATGCTCCGCTACCATTTCCGGCGTGGAAAAATAGCCCGACTCCGCTGTCTCCTCTGATATCAACCTCGGCAGATAAGACACGCCCTCTCGAACTGCCGGAAAAGCGCCAACCATCACAAGCGCGGAAAGAATCGCCGCCCCGGCTCGAATCGCCCACCGGCGCAACCGGAAATCCTTCGCCTTTTTTTCCCATTTTCCTGTGCCGAAAAATAGAATCCCGAAGCCAACCGCCAAAATCAGAGAGTACATGGAAGTACGGGAATACGTAAGCGCGAGGCAGACAAACTGCAGAACCGAGTTCAAGCCGTACCATATTTTTAAAACCCGCTTTCCTTTTCCCGCTGTTTTCCACAAAGCTGCGGAGGCGATCAGAGAAATCGCATTGATCGCGCCTCCTGTGTTGGCATTATAAAGCCCCCACAAACGCTCGTCCCACATGCCCAAATATCCGATGTTTTCTCCGGACACATAGATCCGATTGACGGAAAATAAAAATGTGTAAAAGCAAACAAGAGATACGAGAAAGGACCCCACTACAAAGAGATTACCCAAACAGCGGGCTTCCTTTTTCACCTGACAGAACTCTCTCTTTCTATCATGTCCATAAAACAGATAAAAAGTCAGCGCCATATAAATGGTTGATTTTAGATTGGCAGAAAAACCCGCTCCCCTGTTTAGAAACGCGGTGATTCCGTAAACTCCGCAAAATGCCGCCAAAAGCCACATCGGACGGCTCCAGAGCTTGGCTCCTCGAAAAAAATCCCAGCCGATCAGCAAAGCCCCCGGAATCAGCAGAAGGCGGATATAGGGCGATATCTGCCAGTCCAGGTAGGGGATTGCTTTTAAAAATAGAACGACAATCCATAATCCTTTATATAGCATCAACAGGAAATCAAATCGATTTTCAACTGACAATTTTGTTTTTGCCAATGCCGCAGTATTACTCGTTTTTGTCCAACTCATACGGTTCCAAACCTTCCAATTTTTCTACATACCCAACTACAAATCCATCGATAAAATAATACTGGAAGTCATATTGTTCCAGCAAAGGATCCGAAGGTAAGAATACAAACAATTCCGTCCTGTCCGGGGCATCCAACTGTTCTTTCAAAAGGGATGCTGTCTCCTCTTCGCTGCGCCGGGAAAAGGCAAAATCACTCAATGTCATCCCATACTTTGACGCATACTCAGCAAAGGAATAGACCGATTCTTTTTCTGTTCCAAATACAATATGCCGGATCACATCACTTTTCCCTATCATTTCCCATGCTTGATCTTTCAGATCGCTCTCATATGTCACGCGCGTTCCAAATGTTTCCCGTCGTTGCACAATCATATGTTTCATCTCGCCAATCTGCAGCCCTGTGCAAAGGAGCAAAAGTACAAGAAGCGCCCGTTTCTTTTTCCATCTGGATAAAACAGCAAACGCAGCGATAATAATTAAGTATACCACAGGCCAGATAAAACGGCCACAAGAACGAAACACGCTCCACAACTTTTCAATCGGTCCCCATAGCTCAAGGGTGTAGATCATCCTGGATCCAATCGTCGCTACTGGAGACATCGCTACAAAAACCAGCGCACAAATGATAAATGTATATGCGGCAATGGAGGACTTCGGAGCCCGACCTAAGATTTTCTTCACCCAAAGCACAATCCCTGTCGCCACTGCTGCAAAGCACAGTACCATCACTCCGAATCCCAGGTAGGCGAATCCTTCCGTCTGTTCCCAGGTGTAATCTGGCAGGGAAGGAAACCAGGTGCTCCACTCCCTTGAATTAAAGAAGGCGTTTAGATTAAAACTATAGATTCCAAGCCCCCCAGCTGCAGCTTCTGTTTTCACCGAAAATGCGCCTAAGAAAAACAGCGCAAGAGCAGCGCTTCCTAGATAGCCCCCTAAAATCAACACGGCATTCTGTACCCTTTTTTTCTCCCAAATATGTTTAATCAGAAAGCCGCACAAAATACAACCGCACATGGGAATAAAGTAGATATGGACAGAAGCAGTCAAAGCTCCAATCCCCCACCAATAAATAGCAGCCCTTCGATCGTCCGAAAAGGTCTCGTCATAATATATCAATGGAATCAATGCCAAGAGAAGAATCCACTGTCCCGCCAAAGCGGTATGCGCAAACATTCTACGAATATAGATCGGGGATAACACGAAAAGAAGGCTTCCCGCACAGGCGGTAATGTCCCTCTTGGTATATTTTCGGATAAGAAATGCTCCCAAGGCTCCCTGCATCATAAAGCAGAGAATTCCCCACCAGCCAAAATATTGGAAGTTCGTAGGGAGAATAGGAGAAAGCAGTTTAAAAAGTATGGCAAATATCGGAATCGAGTCGGTGAACACGATAGACATGGAATCCGGATAGGATAAAGACTGAAACACTCCAAAAGGGAATGCCCAGCGGTCATTGCGGTAAAATAGCCAACCGCAATAATGCTGAGAAAGATCGCCTCCGCTGTAAAGCCAATCGACGTAAGTGGGGTCCAAAATAGCCGTTCCATAGATCAGGCAAAAAATTCCTGCACCCAGTAAGGCGGATAGGAATAAGTAGCTTTTTTGCTGGAAAATATTTTGTATAGATAAAGTGATCCGCTTTTCGTGCACTCCTGTCTCGCTCCCCTAGAAATATCATTCGAATGTATTTTGGTATCTGTTGGGATTATACTCTTCTGCAAAGGCCAGGTCAATCCTTATATTCTTTAAAGTACCGCGAGCGCATTAACACTGCATAAAAAGACACTGCCTTGTAAAACCTTTTAAACAAAGCAGTGTCCTCTTTACCTAACAATCTGTAGAGCTGTTACGGATTAATCCCATATTCATTGCAAAGCTTCCCGAATTCTCGGGACCAAATAAAACCATCTAATACTTCTTCTCTGCTTGAGCCCCGGCCTAACACCGCAAGCCAGTCATTTAATCCACGGGAATCCGGCTCACGGTTTAAGTAAGTCCGATAACAAATCGTAACAAAATCTCGATCGGACAGATGCTTATTTCCAAACTCCCGGCTGTTGAAAAATCCTTTTGATAATTCTCCGCCTCCCATTTCATGAGAAAGCAGAAGTCTGGTCCAATCGGATAAGCCTTCCTTATCATATGGACGCTCCAGCACTACAGTGTACATACGACTCGCAAATGCCGTTACATCCGCATTTTGGTCTACGACCTCTCCCAAAGTATAATCCCCACGGTCAATTCCATAAGACCTGCATACATTCTGAAATTCCTGGGAATATACGAACCCCGCAAACACATAATGCCGAGTCACTCCGCTTTTCAGCAGTCTTAACCAGCTCTGTTTTCCAGCCGCATCCGACTGCCGATTCATCATAGTGCGGTAAAGCATCTCTACAAATTCGCTATCACTTACATTTCGCCGCTCATATTCCATGCTAAAAATAAAACCGGATGCCACCTGAGCGCCTGTACCAGCCCTATTATGTAAACATTGGGTCCAATCTCGCATTCCCTGCGCTTCCGGTTGGCGTCCCAGCACTTGTTCATACAGCCGATATACAAATCCTTCTACCGGATCGGTAACCGGCAGCTTCGCAATCGTTGTTCTCTCGAACCGGCTGCAATTCCTGCAAAAACGGACTTTGCTTCCCGTCGAAGTGGTAGTGGCCGCACGCTCTACCTGCCAAGGCTCCCAATTATGGGCGGAAGCTGGAATTTCTGCTGTTTTTAATACGCTCCCACACACTGTACATTTTTGTACTCTTTCTCCACGTTCTGTACAAGATGCCTGCTTGGCAACTGTCCAAGCGCCTGCTTTATGCCCAGCAGCCTGGATAACCTCACTCTTCCGATCACCGCAGGAACATGCCTTTTGCCGCTCACCATTTCTGACGCAACTGGGTGCGGTCGTTTCTTCCCACGCTCCATATACATGATCATGGTATGTCAATACATAATTCGTATCGTCTGTATAAGTAATATGAGTCGTAAACGTACTGTCGTCGTCATCTAGATCAAAAAGATAGAATAAATCCTCCCTTTTATCTGTAAAGCCTATCATCGTGTATCTTCGGTCACTCTTTCGCAGTTCTTCCGGTATCTCAAAACACACGGAAATAGACGAGGGGAGCACCAAAATAGGAACCAGTTCTCCATCCTGCCCAATCTGCTTTTCCAAGGAAAGCTTCATATAAAGACCAGGCTTATATCTTTGCGTATTATTCGCAAGCTCGGAACGAAGTACCGCTAACTCTTCCGCCCGTAAATTTGCTTCCGTCCGTTCAGAAACGGTCATCCAAAAAGCAATATCCTGCCCTGCCTGCAGAATTGCCTGATCCTCCTCTGTAAGAACAGCCTTTACAAAATCCTCCTTTGAAAATGTTATATGTGGAATATTATCTTTTGGTCCGACATACACTTTTACCGTTCCAGCTGGAGCTATGAAGGTTTGACCGGCAGCTACAAAGTAGTCGACGTCATCACAATACACCGTGGTATCAAAACTCCAATTGTTCTCTATTCTCCCGCCTGCTACGGTTTCAATAGAAAGGTATTTCAGATCCTGCCTCTTCATCTCTTCACCGACAACCCTTGGATTTTCCAGTTTCAGAGTTTTCCCGCTGCTCACAAGAATCGTGGTGCTTATTTCACAGGAGGACTTCGGCTTCATTCCCCAACGCCCTGAATTATTCTGACTGCTAAATTCAATCCCTTCCGATGTGATCTTGGAAACGGCATATTCGGTATCTTTATTTACCATATAAATAATCCGATCGATAGGACTTGATGCAAAGCCGCTTAAATCGCCTTCCAATGACATGACAGTTCCACTATAAAATCCAACCGTCTTTAAATTTCGAAATGGCATTTTCCAAAGAGATGAATCCACTTTTTCTACGTCCGCACTTACAACTAAGGCGGTTAAGCAATCTCTATTTTCTACTTCTTTCGAAGTAGCGCTGCTCCATTGATTGCAAAAATATATTTTTCCATCCGCACAATATATCCCACGGCTCATATCCGAATAGAATCGATCATATCGTTCTGCATACGCCACCGCTGTGGAGCCGCTAACGCCAAAGATCTCAATAATACTGTCAATTGTAGATTCTGAATCATAAATACTGCAATCCGGGTTCAAAAATTGCATTCTTTCCAACTTGGAGCATCGTTCAAATGCACTCCGCCCAATCGCAGTAACCGAACTTGGTATGATTACCTCCTCACGGAATCCAGCGCATCCGGAAAAGGCCTCTTCCTCAATTTCCAACAAACCTTCCGTTAACTCCAATTCACTAAATCCACTGCAGTTTTGAAAGGCTCCGCTTCCAACCGTCTTTACTCCTGCGGGTATTCTCAAAACACCGGTTAAACCGCTGCATCCTCGAAAGGCTCCGCCCTGAATCGTCTCTAAAGTTTCAGGCAAAACCAAATTTCCCGTCAACCCCGTACATTCAAAAAAAGCTCCTCCCCCTATCTTTGATACTTCCGCTAAATCCACACCTGAAAAACCGCTACAACTTGCAAAGGCTTCAGCTCCAATCTGCTTTACGCTTTTCGGCAATTCCAGTTTCCCGTAAAAGCCAGTACAGCCAGCAAATGCAGTATCTCCAATTTCTGTAATCCCCTCCAAAATCACTAATCTACCGTCCAATCCGGTACACTCTAAAAATGCGCTTTCTCCAATGCTCTTCACATTGCCCGGAATGATTAATCCCCCAGAAAAGCCCGTACACCCCCAAAACGCGGCTGACCCGATTGTTGTCAAACTATCTGGTAGCACCAATTCCCCAGAAAAGAAACTGGAATTCATAAAGGCAAATTCTCCGATTTCCGTAATTCCCTCTTCCAATATCAGTGTATGGGGGCGATACTGGTTCCAAGGAGCGGGATTCGTAATGTCGCCATATCCCCGCATGTCTCCCTCTCCACTGATCGTCAAGGTATATCCGGTATCCTCTGTGCCTGTTATCTTCCAGCTTACGTTTTCGCCGCCATTTTTTCCACAAAATCCACTGTCAACAATCGTCTCTTTTTCAGTTGTTGAAAAGCCCTCCAAAGACTCTATGTGTTCTGCATCATTCTTTTCGCTATCATCGTCTTCAACAATCAACTGCTCTTCAGAGGGTAAATCTGTTAAGCTTTCCTCCGTCATAGGCACTGCTGCTATGGCTTGATTGCTTATCATCAGTAAAACCAGTGCGGCGCTTACCGCTTGTTTCCATTTCATCATCCTACTGTCCCTCCCTGTAGTTGCAAAGTGTATGTCCGCCCAGTTGATTTACTATTTATTCCCTTTTACGAAAATTATAGTTTATTTTTTGTGCAAATGCAACACATTTGTAGGATGTATTGTTTTAGAGACAAATAGTCAACACATTTTCTCTAAAAAGAAAAATATAAAAGCCATTCGTGGAGAGCTGTTATCGGTCTATACATCCATTTATTATCAATCTCAACTTTTTAATTCCGTAATCATATCGAATCACGCTTTTAACCATTTCAATTATTATAGATATTAATAAGCTAAAAAATAGAAGACATAAAAAACTTATTACAGCGTTTTTAGACCAAAATATCCATTGAGGAATAAAGGTATATAAAAAGTGATGAATCATAAACATATTTCCAGAGTGTTTCCCTAAAAATACAAGACATTTTTTTAATATATCAATCTGGAAATATTCCCGCATTAATAGACATAGATTGAACACAATAACACTTGATAATACACTGCTTATTTGCCAATTATCGTTATTCATTATCGTGTACTTAAGCAAAAGGCCACCTGAAATTAATAATACTTCTATTACAATTTGAACCATTTTCTCAATTCTACTTTTGGGCCTTTTTAGAATTACTTCAAATGTTCTTGATTGTGCACATAATACTCCCAACACTATGGTCAGATAATATTGAGAATACAGTCCTCCATAAGAAGATAAAAGTCCCCCTGATAGATATTGCAAACTTAAAAATATAATTAAATATGTATACCAACCCCATTTTTTACAGATATAATAACAAAAAGGAATTAATAAGATTAAAACTTGTGCGAAACACATATACCACCAAGAGCCTGTCAAGGTAGGTGTATGAAAAAAATCAGAAATCCCCAAAAAATCAAACACCGCATTGGGAATATTTATATATAGAGACATAGGATCTTGTACAAGAATTCCATAACTAATAAACACAAACATAAACGGCAACCAAAAAGATGATATCAGAGATAGCCACTTGTCTATAACAAAATGTACATTCCCTTTTTTCCAAGACTCATATTGTATGGTAAGACCATATGCCGATAAAAATACAAAAATCCATACACAGATTCTTGCCATAATGGCTAGTATCTGAATCATACTTCCTGATAAAAGCATAAATTTCAAATCATAAGCAATAACCAAATCTTCCGTTAAAAACAAATGGTGAAATAAAAGTAGTATAATTGCTACACCTTTTACTAATAATGTATCATTTTTGGTAAAAAGAGCCGCTTTTTCATAGCTTATGCATTTTTCCATATCCATCCGTATGATAATTAGAGATATAGGAAGCTAATTATCAATACTCCCCTCCTACGCCAATATACTTATCACATTTTCTTAAACAAACCATATGTCAAAATTATATAAAAAATCTATTAAATACTATTTCAAAACCTTATCTACTGGTTTAAAATCCGAGTCCCCCATCTGATACCATTGTCCATAATTTTTATAAAACAAACTTACTTTATAAAGTCTCCCCAATTTTAAAGAATCTTCTGGGAGCATAAACCGAAGCTTCTGATTATCTTCGTCGTGAAACAGACCATACATAAATTTTTCTCCCTTGGTATTTTCCACCTGG
Organism: Hominifimenecus sp. rT4P-3; assembly: GCF_051055405.1. Lineage (GTDB taxonomy): Bacteria > Bacillota > Clostridia > Lachnospirales > Lachnospiraceae > Pseudolachnospira. Next base: position 2,323,421 of record NZ_CP167068.1, read on the forward strand.
AGATAAACGTCCTCCCATTCCTGCCACTTTACGTTTTGTTCCGAAAAAAGTATATCAATACTCTTAATTCCTTCAATACTATTTTTTCTCACTTTTATCTGAAATGGTGTTCCAACATACTGTGCGTTAATTTCCCAATTTTGAAGGAAACGTATGATCGCGCAGTTACCCCAAATTGACTCGATGCAGTAATCAACGTTATCATAATAGTGCTCCTCCAAATAACGCTGGATTACCTCTACCCTCCGATTCACTTCTCCCACTTCGCACTCAATGCGAATATTATCATGAATTAAATCTCTAAATGGATTTTGTACTCCGTATTCCTCCAGTATTTTCTCATTAACCCCAAGCTTTACCGGGTATTGCCCTAAACATCCAAAATTAGATGACGAATTTACTGGGGCAGTTAGAAAAGGGGCTCTTATATTTAAAGGATATTGCTGCAGCCATGGGCTATAAAACAATTGGAAATATAAAATTTCTTTGTTCTCTGACATTCTTTGAGACACATTATAATCAATCGTAGTTGATTCTTTCTTTTTTAACTCCTGCAAATCCCATTGAATATTAAGTTGCCCTTTTATGCTTTGATAAAGCGATGCTTCCGCCTTTGGTGGTTTAAAAAAAACTGCTACAAACAAACAGATAATGGTAACAACCCAGTACTCCTTTTTTTTCAGGGAGATGTCATCGACTTTTTTTCGCACCATAAAGAAATATTGAAATGCAATCAAGAGGGTTAATAACAAAGAAATTGCAATACGATCAATCAAACGCCCCCTGATACAAAAATAAAAAGCTAATAGGTGGACACAACCAAATAAAATGATGCCAAAAATGATATCATTTTTCTTTAAAAAAATAATTGCAAATAGAAATAATATTGCCAGATATTCGTATACAGAAAAATCTGCCAATTCGCCTACTGCTTGTTTTGCATACCAAATGATGCCGTTTTTCTTTATCGCTTCTTGATTTACTTGATTTTTTAGTTCAACAAGCTGCTGCATTCGTTCTTCAGTAAAATACTCCGGATCCTGATAATCCCAAAGTTTCAGCAACTGATAATCATTGTACGATATACCAATTTCTTTATATTCATCTTTATATTTATTGTAATCCGGCAACTCATAATCATCCAATGTAGAACGCATCTCATTCCACTTAACAAAATCTCCATCTACATAATGGAACAGAAAAATTTGAGTTACCTGAAGGAATAGAAGGCATCCCAACATAAACCCAAATACAGAAAAAAAAGACTTTGCTTTTAAGGAAAAATTTTTCTTATCCCCCTTATTTCTTATTTTCTGGTCGATCAAATAATATAGTCCCAGTAAGCCAAATACCGCTAAAGAAAAATAAATACAGTCGATTCTTATTAGGTAGCCCCAGATGACCCAAAACAGTCCAATAAAACATGTCCATTTTGACGAATGAAATTCCAGGTAATAAAAAAGCAGCACCCCACCTGCAGCGATCGTGTAAGATGCAACAACCGTAAAATCTAAATTCCAAAGCATCGATGTTGCAAACAGGAGGTGTAAAATAACCAACATTTTTTTCCACCTGCTATTTCCTATTGAATACAGTACCATAGAAATAATAAAGTGAGAACCAATAATGGAAAACACTAAAATCAAATTAAACCACATCAAACGTAACCCCGTTAGGGAAAGTACAAAAATAAGAGCAGACATCAAACTATGTGCTCCTAAAACAACCAGGTTTCGATTATTCGCGCCAAATGTGCCATCAGCAAACGATTCAATCAGCCAAGCGTCCTGCCTTATTTCGTTTGGTATTAAAAATATCCCTATTATGGTTGCCATTAAACATGTGATTATGACAAAAGACACTCCACTATTTCGGGTATACCACTGCTTAATCCCTCTCATCATATGCCCCTCTAATAAAAAATGTTCCTTTTTAATTGTCTTTTATATAAAAACCCTTGTTATAAATTGAATACATATATTCCCAATAAAATAACTATTAAACCCATAATTTTTCTCCGGCTTACATGCTCTTTTAAAAATAGAACTCCCAAAATCGTAATAAAAATATACCCCGAAGATTCTAAAATCCCCCCCATTGATAAAGGAACATTGCGGTAGGATATGGTTGTCACCAAACTGGATACAAAAAATAAGCTATACGCAAAAAACACCTGTGGATTCAAATATTCCTTCCACCAATTCTCATACTTACGATTTGCGCTAGCTTTTAACATAATCTGGGAAATAGACGAAATAAGTACAGAGAATAAAAAAAGCACTATGTATCGATTCATTTGTTCCCCTTTTCTGAAACTACAATATATATCCCCGCTATTATAATAATAGAGCCAAGAATATTAAAACCTGTAATATTTTCCGCAAAAAAAATCCGTCCCCAAATAATTCCCCAAACAATCGTAACGGCCTTATTGGCATAGGCTGTCACTAATGGCAATCTTTTTAAAATTTGTTGCCAAAGTAAAGCGTATATAAATAAATTGGCAAGCACCACTCCGTAAAATAGAATAAATTTCCACGATAAAAAGGCTTCCCTTGCCGCCAACTTTGAAAAAATCCCACCAAAAGAATATAAAAACAATAAGCCATGCAAGCATATTATATTTTTAATTGTTTTTTTCTGATTCATTTACGCGAAACCCCGCTGTTTCCCGAATCACATATTGAGGAGCGTTATTAATACTAATATAAACCCTTCCTACATATTCACCGATCAATCCCAGAAGCATCATAATTATACCGCCGATAAAAACAATGCATGCCATCAATGAACTGTACCCGGCCTGTATACTAGAATCTAACAGTCTCCGGATTACAATAAATATACCGTAAAAAAATCCAATTAAGGAGCAAATAAAGCCTAAGTACGTAGCAATACGCAGAGGTTTTGCTGAAAAGGCAGTAAAGCCATTCATCCACAGAGAAAGCAATTTCCGAAGCGTATACCCCGAATGGCCTTCCTTCCGCTCCCTATGATGTACGGGAACACTTGTCACATGATTTGTACTTCTAAACACCAAGCCTCCCACATAAGGATATGCGTTTTTGTAATGCAGCATCTCCTGGATAACAAATCGTTTTGCCGCATAAAAACTTGTCCCCTTCAATCCCTTCGGTTTTCCAATCAAAACCTCGGTCATTTTTTCATTCACCAAACTTCCAAAAATTCGAAATTTTGATTGTTTAATTTCCGGATAATAACCATATACAACATCATAACCATTATGGATCTGATCCAGTAATAAAAACACCTCATCAACGGGAGATTGGCCATCGTCATCCAATGAAACAATGATATCACCGGAAGCATTTGCATATCCGGCCATCAAGGCACTATGCTGGCCAAAATTTTTTGCGAGACAAATCCCTCTGATATTGTCATATCGCTCTGTCAATTGTTGTATCACAGGCCAAACGCCATCCGGAGAATTATCATTGACAAGAATAATCTCAAAATGATATCCCCCATCTTCACCCATCACCATACGAATCTCTTCTACAACATCTTCAATGGTATGTTCAGAACGATAACATGGAATTACAAACGATATTTTTTCCATATTATTAGTTTTTCTCCTATCTACAATGTTTTATATACACATAATGAATTTTTTCCGGAATATATCCATTTTGAATCAAGGAACGAACTTGAACTACATTATTGGAAGAAACGCTAGTTATCAATTTTTTTCCACCTCTACGTTTCACTTCTTCCGGTACCTTTATAACCATTCCGATTCCACCCTTTCGGTATGCCTTATAGATACCGCCTAAAAAGGAATCATAATACCCCGGGCGAATCTCACGCAACCCAAAAAAACCAATGGTATCACCTTTATATCGATATTTGAGCAACTCCGTTCCCCTTTTCAACTCGTCATGAATCCAACCAATATATCGTTCCGCCACCTGTTCCCTCTTAAAATAAGAATCCAGACTAATCCGATCCATCTCAAACATGCCGTCACGAATCTGTGCATAAAGTTCTTCTTGCTCCTCCTCCATCAAAGGTTCAACAAAAACTGCATCGTAAAGCCGCTGCTGTACCGAAGGTCGCTCTATTGTTCGGAGAGAATGTGCCATTTGAATCATTGCTTCCCGGAAAACAAAACCATTTTGCTCCGCAGCCTCAAAACAGGAAACCGAACCAGTCGGAATCTTTAACACTTGGTAGGAAGATGTCACATTCTGCAAACATTGCTTCACGTCATCAAAAGAATCATTCTCTTCTACTTCAATTTCTGTCGTATCTACATTCAGATTTCGTTTTTCCCAAAAAGCCTCTATAACTCTCAAGCCGATCTCCTTTTCTCACAGGCAAACCTGATGATATTTTTCTTGTATCGTCCATGCAATCTTTTCTGCTGTAAGCCCACATTGATTTAATAAATATTCGTAAGAACCAGGGTGGGGAAAACAGTCGGGAATTCCCATAATCAAATGAGGTGGCTTATTCATTTTATCCGCAAGTACCTCCGCCACTGCCCCTCCCAATCCACCATAGATTGTATGCTCTTCTACTGTTACCAACAATCGATACCCGATCAGTTGTTCAAAAAATTCCGGATCTAGCGGCTTAATCGTATGCACATCGATAATCGTACAACTAATTCCTGCTTCTGATAAAAGCGTACCAGCCTTTTGTACCTCTTCTAAAATTGTCCCGGTCCCTAAAATCACAACTTCTTCTCCTGTCTGAATCACAGAAGGTTTTCCAATCTGATAGCTGTGCTCTCCCCTATAAATCATCGGAAGAATAGCACCGCCCGTCAAACGCAGATAGACCGGCCCTTCATGTTGCATCATAGCCCAAACGCACTCATATATTTCTCGTCCATCGCTTGGAGCCAGGACAAGAAGATTAGGGATACTTCTCATAACAGACAAATCTTCCATGCCATAATGAGACCCGCCAAATCCTGATTGAATCATGCCGCTGTCCAGCCCCACCAACTTCACATTTAAGTTCATATATCCCATATAATTACGAACCTGGTCGGTACAGCGCATAGACGCAAAAGGCGCATAGGTTGTCGCTACAACCGGAGTTCCATCCTTCGCTAGTCCCGCAGCAATCCCTACTAAATTCTGTTCTGCAATTCCTACATTAATATATTTTTCAGGAAAGTCTTTTATCAATCGGTCAAACCCTGATGCATGTCCCAAATCTGCCGACACAGCAAAAAAATCCTCTCCGAATTTCGCCATATCGTAAATTGCCTGTCCAAACGCTCCCCGCGATCCCATTCTTGATAAGAAACGTAGATTCCTAGAATTCATTTCCATTTTCATCACACGATTCCTCCCACTTCCTGCTTCGCGCTTTCCAGAAGTGTTTTATTCAAAATTTTGTGATGCCACTCATTGTCCCCTTCCATAAAGGATATCCCTTTCCCTTTCACCGTATCCGCTATGATGGCCCTGGGGCACGTCCCACTTTTTTTGCTGAATGCGTTCCATAACATCTCATAATTATGACCGTCTACTGTTGTAGCTTCCCAACGGAAAGCCTTGAGCTGCTCTTCCAAGGCCCTCATCGATATAATTTCCTCGTTAGCCCCATCGGACTGATACTGGTTACGGTCTACAATCAAGGTCAAGTTATCTAACCCCAACTGTCCTGCCAACATAACCGCTTCCCAGACCGCCCCCTCATTCATTTCACCATCTCCCGTTAGGACATACGTATGATACGACATTTTTTTACGTTTTGCAGCCAACGCCATCCCTGCTCCCATCGATAATCCTAAACCCAAGCTGCCCCCGGAACATTCCACACCATGGGCCTCGTCTAAGATCGCAAGTTCCGCCCAAAGACTACCGTTTTGCTGAAATTCTTGAAGCCTGGAAGGCTCCTCACGGCCACTTTCTACCAAAGCAGCATATAATGCAATCGCGGACTGTCCTTTACTCAAAAGGAATTTATCTCTATCAGCATATGTTTCCTTGCGGCTTCCTCCATCCAGAATACCACCATATAAAACTGCCAATATGTCTGTACAGGAAAGCGCCCCTCCCCAATGCACATCACCGCCGCAACGTTCTGCAGCCTGAATCATGTCCCGCCGCATCCGTGCAGCCATCGCTTCAAAAGATTGAACTGATTTTTCCATTCGATTTCCCCTTCATAATCATTCCAAAATACCTGAAATGTCTATTTCATGCCCCCGTCAATTCGGATAATCTGTCCATTGATAAATGATGATTTTGAAGATGCCAAAAACAGTGCTGTTTCCGCAATTTCCTCTGGCTCTGCCAAACGTCCCATTGCCGTGTGCATCAATAAATTATCCCCCATTTTCTGCTCTAATATTTCAATCATGTCGGTACGGACGGGTCCCGGTGCAATAGCATTGACACGGATTCCATAATCAGCCATTTCGGAAGCCAAAATTCGGGTAAAAGAAATAATAGCAGCTTTTGACGATCCATAAATTGAATTCGTTGCAACAGCGTCCTGCCCTGCTACGGAAGCCATATTAAGGATCACACCGCGCTTTTTTTGCATCATCCGTTTTAAAACCAGTTGAGTCAATTCCATAACAGAAAAAACATTTACCTCAAACAGCCTCCGAATCTCTTCTAATGGTGTCATAGGGAATAAAGCAGCATGTACTAACCCTGCATTATTTACTAAGATATCAATCGGCTCTTTCGTCTTATATATTTCTTTAAAGCCAGCTTTTATACTGTCCTCTTTTAACAAATCAAAATATACTGGTCGAATCCACACATGATATTGTTTCGCCAATGCCTCCATATCTTGCTCAAACTCATCACGGGGTGTTCTCGCGCAGGCCCAAATGTTGCTGCCATTTGCAGCAAATTTTTCTACGATTGCCCGTCCGATCCCGCGATTTGCCCCAGTAATAATTGCATTCTTTCCCGTCAACATACTTGCCGGCTCCTTCCTTTCACTGGACATAAACAATCCTGGACATTGTCTCTATCATATGATACCCATCCCACACAAAAGCAAGATCCATCGTGTGTCCCAAAGGCACAATCCGATCCACGCCCCGCACACCTGAATCAAAAACCATTGATTGAATCTCACTGGCCTCCCAACCATAATAAGAAAGGGTCTGACAACTTTTTCCCAGTATTGGTATCAATTCCTCCAGCTTCTCCATCTCGTACTCAAAGAAATAGCCTCCACCCATCTTATAGTTCATCAGTTCAGGAAACAATTGATCCACTGCCACCCGGCAAATCACATTATCGCTTTGCTCCAAATGAACTCCTTCGAACTTGGAAGAAAGCGCGCATAAAGCCATTCGCTTATCAATTGCTAAAATAGGTGCCATCTGATACCGCTCACGGACAATCCTCTCCAAATTTTCCCAAAAAATAGTTTTGGCCTTCTCAATTTGTCGTCCGCTCCAAACCACCATTCTTGGTGAACTGCAGGCATTCTGATCGGTATAATATGTGTCTGTATAAAAGCCTTCCGCCACTTTTTCATATTCTTTCCGAGCTAAATATTCATCTGATTGGATGAAAGCCAGGGAATAGCGGTCAGCAAAAGCCATCTCTATCGCTCTCGGCGGCAACGAAGATTGCCGAATCTTATGAATCGTTTGATTTCCTCCCCATATAATGCGAATGTCGCAAAGTGAGGACAAGTATTGCGTCACATCATCACTGTGTTCATAACGAACTAAAAGTAAATAAGAGCGCATATCCGGGAAATCGCCTTCAAATAGGCGGCGGACAGCTTCCGCAATAATATCGACTTGCACAAAAGGTTTATTGGATACCCGGACAATGCAAGCGTTGCCTGCCAGCAAGGCGGACGTAAAAGAAACTGCAAAATTAACAGGCACGTTGGAAGGAGCGATATGAAACGCAACTCCCCGCCCTATCCGCTCTCCCATTTTACCATAATCTCTTTTTACTTTTTCCAAAGAAGATTTACGAATCCAGAATGCGTAAGAGACCACATCCGCATATTCTTTTGTCCGACGATCCCGTAAAATTTCTTTAGACAACGCTCCCAAAAACTCCACTGTCCGTTCATCAAACATCGGACGGACCGGAATCTCTGCCATATGCCCCAAATCATCCGCATTCCCTGTGAGAAATTGGATATTAAGCGAACTTTTCTGCATAGGTATCACTACACCCCCTCAACTCTGCACTTTTAATCCGTCCCAGAATTTTTACATACTTCCCCTTCCTGCCACAGGGGCAATCATCCTCTCCTAAAATGAGCCCCTCATCTTCTGTCAGTAAAGAATGGCCCGGATAAGAATGAGGCAATACGGACACAACTTGTAGGATTCCCTTTTCTCCGATATCACATACAGAAAAATCATTCGGTCTTCTGGGAATGATATCAGAGTATATGCTGGCATGCAAATGGCCGCATTCGCATTCTGCATAAATGCAACCCGTTTGCTCTACCATGCCATAATGATCTAAAAAATGGTGAATCCCGCACAGTTCTTGAAAACACTTTTTAAAGTCTTCCCTGGAAATGGCTTCACTCTCCAATTTCTTCCATCCCCCGCCGGTCATCAAAAATGCCTCCGCCATGTCAAAAGACTCCCCAGATTTCTTCAATTCCTGGTAAAAATGCTGCCATACCATAAAAGTAAATCCGAAAATCAAAAATTTCTCTCCCTGGTGTTTCTCCATAAACTGTCTCAACACTTCATAATTTAGGGACATGTCTTCATTTAATACATATTTCGTCTCAGATGCAATGATATTCAACCCAATGATCGCAGCCCCCCTGGCAGTAAAAAGCTGTCTATTTTTTACAACCGCAGGCGAATCAATTACCAGCATCGGAATCCGTTTTTTCCCAAGGTAATCCCCCAGAATTTTTATCATGACCTTCTGTTGTACCAACGCAGTTTCTTTATCCAAATAAATTTTGGATACTGCCTGCCCCGTGGTTCCCGATGACGTCATGGTCTTAAATACCTGTTCTTTCGGAATACTAAGCAAGTCAGCCTCCTTAAACATACGAACAGGATAAAAAGGCAAATCATAAAAACTATGAATCTGATCTTTCTGATACCCCATGGCATCCAACATTTTCCGGTATGGCTCACAGTGTTGCCTATGGTATTCCGTAAGCGCCAAAAGTTCTCCAGTTAATAATTTTTTCTTTTCTTCCCGGTTTAAGCTATAGGGAGCCAGTGCATAAAAGTCTTCCAGCATATGGTGTTCTCCTATTACGATATCTTTTTCATGCAATAAAATTCTTTTTCCTCGTCAACCGCCTATAATCCGGCTCAGCTGGCCGACGATATCATAGCCATCCCAAATCACGCCAATGTCCAACGTAGAACCAAACGGAACAATACGATCGATCCCCTTGGGAGAATTCTCAAGCACTGCTTTCACAATCTCCTCCTGTTCTATTCCATAATAAGCGCATGTTTGAACCGTCTCATTCATATGTTCCATAGCATCTTGCAGGCGATCAATCTTACACTCAAAAAACAGTCCAAATTTTCCACGTAGGGATGTAATATCTTTTGGGACACATGCTAAGTCTACGACATATAAAAGATTTCCATAGGATTGAACTCCACAGATATCCTGCCGTTCCATCGCATATTCGCTCAACATGACATATTTATCGCTTACTTTTATGTCAGCTAAATCATATTTTTGAGCAATCTGGAAAACATGATCCCAAAAACGCTTCTTCGCCTCTTTCATTTTTCCTGACTGTTTCCAGAAAATCAAGTGGGGGGTAGAGCACGCATTCTGATCCATCAAGTACGTGTCGTTATAAAACTGTTCAGCCAAATGGTTTATCTCTTCCTCTGAAGCGTCCACGATACTCCGGCTATCTATCACACCAAAAGAAAATCGATCCGCAAAGACGATTTCCACACAGCGAGGGCGGATGGGCGACTGCCGCAATTCTGCAATTGTTTGATCGCCTCCCCATATTACTCGTCCGTCACACCGAGCGGAATAGTAATCATTGATCTCTCTATTTCTTTCATACTCGACAATTGCTGTTCGGTGCAAAATATCCTGGAATTCTGCTTCCATAAACATCTGATTTAAAACACGGCAAATAATATCTACCTGCGTAAAACTTTTACTTGATACACGGACCACATTTGCATTTCCGGACAACAAACCAAAGATATAAGAAAACATAAAATTAACCGGGACGTTCGATGGAGCAATATGAAATATCATTCCTCTCCCCAGCCGGGTTTTTGTATCAAGAAAATCTTCTTTCAATTTTTGAATATTTGCTTTCCGGCAAAAAAAGGCCAACGTCATAAGATCCGGATATGCAGCTGCCTCCCGGTCTTTCCTCAGCCGCCGTGAGAACTCTTCTAAGAAGCGGCATACAATGTCGTTGTATGGTGTCAAAGGCCGGGGATCCTCCAATTCTCTCCCCGCCAGATATCGAACACTATCTATTCTCATATGTGTCACTGCACCCCCTGACTTCGGCTTTTTGAATTCTGCCATGGACTTTAAAATACTTACCTTTTCTTCCACAGGGGCAGTCATCCTCTCCTAAAATTTCCCCCACATCTTCTGTAAGAAGGCTGTGACCCGGATAACTCTTCGCCAACACAGAAACTACTTGGATTAGCCCTTTTTGTCCCGTCTGACACACAGAAAAATCCTTTGGATTGCGAATAATCACATCGGAAAAATTTGATGCGTGGAGATGGCCGCACTCACATTCCATATAAATAGAACCAGTCTGTTCCACCATACCGTAATAATTATAAATGTGTTTCAATCCACAGACTTCATTCAATTTTTTCTTGTAAGTTTCATTGTCCACAGCCTCTGCCTCCAATTTTTTAAAACCTCCGCCGTGGAGCAAAATCCCTCGAGAAAAATCCAAGAAACGCTTACAATTGCTCAATTCCTTATACACATGCTGCCAAATAATATAAGTAAAACCAAATAAGAAAATAGGCTCTTCCTGATGCTTTTCCAAAAATGCGTCTATCACAGGATAGTCCAAGTTCATATTTTCATCCAACGCATATGTCACATCATACCCTAACATAGAAAATCCTAGAATACCAGCGCCACGGGCAGAAAACAGATTTCTATTTTTAACTACAGATTTGGTATCCAAAATCAACATAGGAAGCCTTTTCTTTCCCAAAAAGTCTGATGTGATTTTAACCAACGTCTTCGTCTGGTTAGCAGATGTCTCCCGATCTAAAAATATTTTCGATACACGCTGCCCCGATGTACCGGAAGATGTCATCGTTTTAAAAACCTTATCCTTCTCCACACTGCAAAGATCAAATTCTTTGAATAACCGGACTGGAAGCATCGGAATTTCATAATAAGAAGAAACGCTAGAGATATCAATATCCATATTTTTTATAAAATTCCCATATCTCTCACATTTGCCACGGTGCTCTTCCGAAAGCTGTTTCAAAATCCTTGTAAGAGCCGTTTCCTTCTGAGATCGTTCCAACGAATAAGGTTCTATCTCAAACAAATCCTCCGCTGATTCAATCATCACTCTTCACATTTTCCTTTCCGCCAGAGCATTTAATTCTTGATACAGGGTCTTTCCCGAATCACTTTTCGGTATTTCTGGTATCACAAAGATCGTAAATGCACTGCTATTCAACCCCGTTTTTTCCGCTATGAATTTCTTCGCATCATACTGAAAACTAGGATCCGTAATAAAAACAAACATTTGATCATCCACGCCTGCACAGGCGCAATCTAAAGACGGATACTTGGCCTTCAAAAGCCGTTCTGCTTCATCTAAATTGACTCTGTTGCCAAAAATTTTTAAAAACCGTTTTTTTCTTCCCACAATATAGTAGTATCCATCTTCATCCACCTGAGCCATATCCCCGGTCACCAATACGCCATGGCGCTCATCACCTTTAATCAGGTCTTCCCCACACTCGGCGTATCCTAACGTCACATTTTCCCCTTTATACACCAATTCGCCAGTCATATGGGGCTGTTGGATCAGATTGCCATCCACATCAATCAACTCAAAAGTCCCTCCGGGAATGGCAATTCCCATACTCCCGTACTTTTCCAAAGATTTATGGTAAGGGAGATAAGACATGCGGGCCGTAGCCTCTGTCTGCCCATACATAACGATAAACTTTTTCCCTCGTTCTTTCGCATATTCCGCAAACAATTTATGCAGATCCGGCATAAGTTTTCCGCCCGCCTGAGTCATATAACGCAAAGTAGGGAGCTCCATACGGAAAAAACGAAGCTTATATAACATCTCATAAGTATAGGGAACCCCTCCAAAAGATGTTGCGCCCGCACTTTTAAAGAAATCCCAAAATTCTCTTTGCATCAGATTCTTATCCGTCAGTAAAATCGTAGCCCCCACATACAGATGAGAATTTATGATGGATAGTCCATATGTATAGTTCATCGGCAACGTAGTGATGGGACGTTCCGTATCATCCAATTCCAGATACTGCACGATTGATTTTGTATTGGAAAGTAAATTTTTATAACTTTGACGAACCAGTTTCGGGCTTCCTGTGCTTCCAGATGTCGTCAATAAAAGAGCAAGTTCATCCGCCATTGGATAAGAACGCAGTCCTGTATCATACAAAATGTAATCCAAAGATTCCCATATTTTTTTATAGGAATGATTTTCAAAAGCATGTCCCTGTGGTGCCCAAATATAGTCTGGCCGGTAGGTGGCAATCAAATAATCCAGCAGTTCTTTGTCAAGCTTATCTGCCAACAGCAATGGCACCAGATCGAATTTCTGACAGGCCACATACCCTGCAACAGAGCCAAGTTGGTTGGTGCATAGGGAAAAGATCAGACTTCTCTTTCTAATATGCCGTTGAAATTCATCAGCAAATCGAAATAGCTGCTGATACGTTAAAGAGTTTCCATATTCGTCTATGGCTGCCGGACGCGCCCCAAAATCTTGAAATAAATTTGACATTTCTCATCCCCCGCTTCATCCTATCCAATTCTGCCTGAATAGCCCAGGACAGAAAATTCTCTGCTCTGGGCCATCTGGAAAAACTCACCTTTTTTGCTAATCGTTCAAAATATGATGAATGCAAAATCTATGCTAGCTCCACGCCATATTTCTTCATAATTTCAATTCCTTTTTGATAGGAGCTAAAATCAATAATATCATCCGTTTCCATCATAATATCAAAGGCGTCTTCCAAGCTCGCAATCAAACTCATATGTCCGACAGAATCCCATTCCGGGATTTCCTCATAAACTAACCCTTCCAAATTTTCCACTTCAATTTCCAGCCCTTCTTTAAAGGCATTTTGGTACTTTTCTAAGTTTGACATCTCATTCTCCTTTTTCTATGATTGTAAAATTTCTTTTTCTATACTAACAGCAATTTGAGCTCCCGTCAACCCATATTGTTTCATGATAAAATCCCGCGCTCCGGTCTCCATGTATCGATCCGTAATCCCTAAAAAGACCTGTCGAGGAGTATTTTTCTTCCTTGCCTTGTGCTCCGCCACAGCGCTCCCTAGGCCGCCAATCGTACTATGCTCTTCAATGGTAACAATCAGCTGGTAGTTTGCATAAACCTCATCCAATAGCTGTTCATCAAGAGGCTTAATTGTATGCAGGTTAATTACCGCGCAGGAAATTCCTTTTTGTTCTAGAATTTCTGCTGCCTCTAATGCTTCCTTCACCATCAATCCAGTAGCCAAAATTGCCACATCCCGGCCCTTCTTCATCCAAATACCCTTGCCGATCTGAAAATCATAGTCTTCGGAATAGACAATTGGAACATTCAAATTTCCACAAAGCCGGATATAAACCGGCTGATTGACCTTTGCAGCAGCCACCGTCATCTTTACCACTTCACCGCAATCTGCTGGCGACATCACAATCATATTTGGAATCGCTCTCATACAAGCGATATCTTCCGTAGCCCAATGGGAAATCCCACTCTTTCCTGTACATGCACCTGCAGACATTCCTACAATTTTAACGTCGCACTTTAAATAGCCTAAATTGTGGCGAATCTGCTCCAATCCCCTCATCGCCACAAAAGAGGCATAGGTTGATACAAATACCTGATTACCCTCCAATGCCAGTCCTGCAGCCACCGTAACCATATTTTGTTCTGCGATTCCGACATCGATATAATTGTCGGGATACATTGTTTTGAAACGTTTCAGTCCCAACAGAGTGCTGACATCCGCCGTAATAAACTTCACATTCGGGTTTTCCTGGACAACTTCCATCATGCCGATACCGCCAAAAGTGGCATTCTGTCCTAACTTTGACCAAGCATTTGCCCTGATTTTCATTCTGCCTTCCCCTCCAGTTCCGCTATCGCTTTCTGATACAAATCATCGGAAAGCTGATTCTGATGCCACTCCACATGATCTTCTACAAAAGAAATTCCCTTTCCCTTTACGGTGTGGGCTACCACCACATTCACTTGTTCCTGGGATACCTGCCGGTAGGCTTGCTGCAAAGCCTCGATACTATGTCCATCTACATTCTGTACATAACAGCCAAATGCCTGAAACTTTGCGCCAAGATCTCCCAAGTCCATCACATCCTCCGTCGTACCAGACAGTTGAAGACGATTCCGATCCACAACAATGATCAAATTACTCAGTCGATATTTTGTCGCTGTCATCACAGCCTCCCAAATGATTCCCTCGTTGCATTCTCCATCGCCGATTAAAACATAAACTTTATTTTTCCTGCCTTTTTGCTTGGCATCCAAAGCCATTCCCACACCGACAGAAAGCGGCATTCCCAGCGTACCTCCCGAATATTCCAAACCAATTCTTGGAACCTTGGGATATCCCATCAGCAGCCCCCCGTCCTGACGAAAAGTCCTCTTCTCCTCTTCCGTAATAATACCAACCTCCTGCATAACGGAATACTGAGCCAATATACAATGGGCTTTTCCAGTTAAAAAACGATCCCGTTCCGAATCCAAAGGATTTTCCGTATCAAAATGAAATACGCTCCCATACAGCGCTGTCAAAATTTCCACACAAGATAGACTGCCGCCTAAATGAGCTCCCGCTTTTCCCGCGTCATGCGCCATCTCCACAACAGATCGCCGAACTCTGGCAGACATCAATTGTAATTCATTCAGAGAATGTTCCTTTAATTTCATTTACCTTCCTCCTACATCAAACGCCCACCATCTACGTTTAGAGTACTCCCCGTAATAAATGAAGACTCTTCCGAGGCTAGGAACCATACGGCACAGGCTACTTCCTCCGGAATTCCCATCCGCTGCATACTGATTCCGCTCAAAACCTTATTCTTTTCCTCTTCTGTCTTATAATTTCCCATATCTGTCTCAATTAATCCAGGCGCCACAGCGTTTACCCGGATACCATAGCGAGCCAATTCCTTCGACAGCAACCGGGTAGACCACAAAAATGCTGCTTTGCTGGCTCCATAAGCCAAATACCCTTCCCTGGCCTCGATTCCCCCTACAGAACCAATATTAATGATATTTCCGTTCTTTTGGCGCATCATCAGTTTGGAAATTTTTTGAATCAGGCTGATCTGAGCAATAAAATTAATTTCCATCACTCGCCGCAAATCCGATAACGGCGTCATCTGCGCCAAGCCGCCATACGGAACTCCGGCACAGTTGACTAAAATATCCACCGTTTCTTTATCGGAACGAATCCGCTTCACCGCTTGGGCAATTTCCTCTTCCTGTTCCAGATTGAAATAAACCGGCCGTATCCACACGGAATACGTTTCCGCCAAGTGTTTCCATTCTTGTTCCATCGCTTCATTCCGCCTGCTCGCACAAGCCCATACATTGACGCCTTCCGATGCAAATTTCTCCACAATCGCCTTACCAATCCCGCGGCTGGCCCCCGTTATCACCGCATTTTTATGATTGCCTTCCATAACAGATCCCTTTCACGAAAATTTCAACTCTAAACTAATTTATTTCCAAATTTATTAGTAAAATCAATCACCGACAAAATATCGTCCTTTTTCATTTTATAATACATAGGTAAACGTACCAATCGATTGCTTTCCCTAGTGGTATATATATCCTCACCGTAAAACTGACCAAATTTAATTCCAGCTGGCGCGCTATGTAACGGTACATAATGGAAGGCGCACGAGATACCATTTTCTTTCATATAATTAATGTATTCCGTTCTAACTTCAAGATTTTTAAATTTCAAATAAAACATATGAGCATTGTGTTTACATTCCTCAGGAATTTTAGGCAATTCAACGATGCCTTTATCCTGAAGTGGCAGAAATGCTTCATAATACGTATTCCAAATAGCCAGTCTATTCTCATTTATTTCATCTGCAACTTGAAGCTGTGCCCATAGATATGCTGCATTCAAATCACTCGGCAAATAACTGCTCCCATAATCAACCCAATTATATTTTGCTACTTGACCTCTAAAAAATTGCGCTCTATTCGTTCCTTTTTCCCGAAGTACTTCCGCGCGTTCATTGTAGATGGGATTATTAATTACAATAGCCCCACCTTCCCCCATTGAATAATTCTTAGTTTCATGAAAAGAATAGCAACCAAAATCCCCAATCGTACCTAGTGCTTTTCCTTTATATGTACTCATAACACCTTGAGCAGCATCTTCTACAACCATAAGATTATGTCGTCTAGCAATCTCCATTATGCGATCCATATCACAACTTACACCTGCATAATGAACTGCACATATTACTTTTGTTTTCTCTGTAATAGCCTCCTCAATTTTGCATTCATCTATATTCATCGTATCAGGCCGAATATCAACAAATACTAACTTAGCGCCTGCCAAAACAAATGCAGTCGCAGTCGATGAAAACGTATAACTCGGCAAAATAACTTCGTCTCCTCTATGCAACTGGCATAAAAGAGCCGCCATCTCCAGGGCCGTTGTACCACTAGTAGTTAATAATACTTTCTGCCCATCAAATTTTTTCTCCAACCACTCATTACACTTTTTTGTAAAAATCCCATCACCACAAATCTTATGATTTTCTATTGCCTCCGAAATAAAATTAAGTTCTGTACCAACATAAGGCGGTACATTAAAGTTAATCATCACATAACCTCCTAAAATTTAAAATCAAATTTTATACTAAAACAAGAAAGTATCTAGCAAACTAAATTTTGTTCGATTAGTTAATCAACATTATCTTTCCGCATATTCTAACTCACATAAAATTTCCATATCTGGTATCCCCCCTTCACAGAACACAATTCGGCTCGTGCTTCCGGATAATAATGTTCCTGCAGATATTGAAGCTTATCCTCTATGCTCAAATTATCCACCAGATATACATTTTCTTTAACCAAACTCTTCAAAGGATTTTCCAATCCATTTTTATTCAACAGTGTAATTGTGCTCGGCAAAGCCGTCATGATTCCTCCTAGATAGAGGGAATTATGGTAAAACCCAACCGGTAAACGAATCAATGGGTCATAATCCAGATATAACGTTTGTATTGTCGTCGAAAAATCAAAAAAATAAAAGTTATTCGGGTGTTCTTTTACTTCTTGGAGAAGCGCAGCATTTCCATCTTCTATCTTCACCTGGCGGCGATACCGTCTTCCGTCAAACCTCCAAGACTCATAGAAGACATCTTCTACAAAAGTTTTTCTCTCTTCCGAAGAAATACCCGCCGGCGGGCAGTCCGGAATATACATACAAACTTGTATCCCCGCCAAAACCGCTCCTAAAACTCGAAACACCCATTTTTTTACGTATTCCCGACGCAAAGAAGGTTTCCAATGAGCCTCATCGAAAAAATATAATGCGGCCAAAAATACGGAAAGAAAAACAGAATACTCGACGCGATAAACTACATGACCCCTAAGAACAAAATAGATCATATAAAAAATCCCAAGAACACCGCTTCCAATGACAAAAGGCCACAAGTGCTTTCCCCAAAAAACGGCCACGCCAAACAAGCAAAAGCACGCCCAGAACGCAGGATACCCCCAAAATTGCCGCCCCCACAGTCTCTTACATATATCCAAAACAGTTCTGCTTCCTGCCTGTTCATCCTCCGCAATAATAGAACCGGCCTCTTGCATTCTCTCCAGGGTAAAATAATCGGGATCCGCAAAATTCCATTTTCTCATCATCTGATAATCATTTTTCGAAATACCGGCCGCAAGAAACTCCGACTCCATAGACTCATATCCGCTGCTGGCACTGTCCACGACAAAAGAACGGGCTTGACTGTACGCCCGAAAATATCGATATTCTTCATCATTGCTATAAACCCAACTATCATACCCCTTCGCCGCAAACACAATTCCGATCAATATTACTCCGCCAAAAACGACCGGTAGGCAACTTTTAATCCATGCCTTTGTATCCTCACTCCGCTTTTTCAATTGAACAAATTCAAAAACAAGAATCCCCGTCAAAAACAGCCCGGCAATACCAATTACATCGAATCGGACTAAACTGCCTAAAACGACGAGAGCGCCACCCAAAAGGATACAACTCCATTTTTTTCTATCGGCGTTAAAAAAACCAGATAAAAATAAAAGACTTCCGGACATAACTGCTATCATAGCCGTCTTCGTAAACTGCACAACCAAATATAAGTCATTGGAAAATCCCACGATCAAAAGAGCAGACAGGGTAATAGCATAAGTTTTTCCGGCTCTCTGCAAGACAAAAAAAACAAGGGCCGTTAACGAAAAAAAACACAGCAGCAGCTGAAAAATCAAATACCAACTTATTTCAGGAAATAAATGGTAAAAAGGCAGGAGCATATATCCCCAGATCACATTAATAAAAAGCATATGAGGATCTGGCTCCGTACCAAATGCTCCGGACAAAATTCCCGCCATAATAAAATCATCTGATACTTCGTACTTTATTTGCCCAAAACTAACGGCCAACCCCAAAACAATCAGATTAAGGACAAAAGCAAATCGCAAATTCCGAGATCCTGTCCCCCAAAAAACGCTCCGGCTTTTTTGATTGTTTTTTTCCAAAATCGCTCCAATCCTCATCTACATTCGATTTCCATACATTTTCTCAAAATACTGTTCATATTCGCCGGACAAAATATGTTGCCACCACTCTTTATGTTCCAAATACCATCGGATCGTCTGCCGAATCCCCAATTCAAACGTATATTTAGGCTTCCATCCTAACTCCCGCTCCAATTTTTCCGGATTAATCGCATACCTGCGGTCATGGCCCGGACGGTCTGCCACAAATCGAATTAAACTTTCCGGTTTTTCTAAAATAGCCAAAATGGTCTTTACCACCTGCAAGTTTGTCCTCTCATTATGTCCGCCGACATTATACACTTCCCCTACTCGTCCCTTTCGGATAATCAAATCAATCGCTTCGCAATGATCCGACACATATAGCCAATCCCGGATATTCTCTCCTTTTCCATAGACTGGTAATTCCTCGTCTGCCAAGGCTCGGCTGATGATCAACGGTATCAACTTTTCAGGGAAATGATACGGGCCATAATTATTCGAACAACGGGAAATCGTCACCGGTAATCCATAAGTCCGATAATATGCTAAAACAAATAAATCTGCGCTGGCCTTAGAGCTGCTGTATGGGCTGGATGTGTGAAGCGGTGTTTCTTCTGTAAAAAACAAATCAGGGCGATCCAACGGCAAATCTCCATATACCTCATCCGTGGACACCTGGTGATAACGTTTCACACCATATTTTCTAGAAGCATCTAAAAGGACCTGCGTCCCAAGCACATTTGTTTTCACAAAAGCTTCTGGCTCTTCAATCGATCGATCCACATGGCTTTCCGCTGCAAAATTTACGACAATATCAAATCCTTCTTTCTCAAAAAGCTCCATGATAAATGGACGGTCAGAAATATCGCCTCGTACAAAATGGTAATTAGAACGCCCTTCCACTGGTTTTAAGGTTTCCAAATTCCCCGCATAAGTCAATAAATCCAGATTGACAATCTCATCCTCCGGATACTTTTCCACCATATAATGAACGAAGTTTCCCCCAATAAACCCCGCTCCCCCTGTAACAAGTATCTTCATAACAACCCCTCTTAAAAATTAATATAAAATTTTTCCCTCAGCCACCCTTTTTAAATGGAGCCCATAGGGTGATTTTCCATACCGCTCTGCCGCTTCTGCCAGCTGTTTTTCACTAATCCATTGATTAATATAAGCGATCTCTTCGGGTGCCGAGATTTCTATACCCTGCCGTTCCTGTATCATTCGGACAAAATCTGTAGCCTCTGCCAAACTATCCATCGTTCCTGTATCCAGCCAAGCAAATCCTCTTCCTAAAATTTGAACTTTCAGCTTCATCTGTTCCAAATACATGCGGTTTAAATCGGTAATTTCTAGCTCCCCTCTTAAAGACGGTTTCAATTTTTTGGCCATTTCCACCACATGAGAATCATAAAAATAAAGCCCAGTGATACAATAGTTTGACTTTGGATGTTCTGGTTTTTCTTCTATTGATACAGCATTTCCCTTAGAATCAAATTCTACTATTCCAAAACGTTCCGGATCATTGACATAGTATCCGAACACGGTAGCTACCCCCATTTTTGCAAAGCTAACGGCTTCCTTCAGCAGCTTCCGGAAACCACTTCCATAAAAAATATTATCGCCCAAAATCATCGCACAAGGCTCCTGCCCGATAAATTTCTCGCCTATGATAAAAGCCTGTGCCAATCCATCCGGCTTGGGCTGCACTGCGTAAGAAAGCTGAACCCCATACTGACTCCCATCTCCCAATAGCCGCTCAAAATTAGGCAGATCTTCTGGTGTAGAGATCAACAAAATATCCCGTATCCCCGCTAACATCAGCGTAGATAACGGATAATAAACCATCGGCTTATCATAAACTGGTAATAACTGCTTTGATGTTACCAGTGTCAACGGGTATAAACGAGTTCCCGCGCCCCCGGCCAAAATGATTCCTTTCACATCAAGTTCCTCCTTGGTAACCTATTGTTTTTCAGTATAACACAAAGGGTATATAAATTCAATTAAAACGTTTTTCACCAGACTTTACCGCCCCAATCTATTTTTCACTCTCAAAACCATCTCCTTCAACAATGGTTCCCCCCAAAGCCCTAAACATCCCATATAGCATCCCCAAAAAACTACTGCCGACCCCAAAAGAATCACTAAATTATTTTTGAAACAAATTACTGTCAGATAAGAAAGCCCGGCAGCTAAAACAGAAGCCGCAAAGATCTTCCTCCATGGAAGCCGCAAAAAAATCCTCCGCACGTCTCCCCCAACACAGCAAAACTGCACGGCAAAGACCGCCATCTCCGCCGCCAGGGTTCCGGCCGCCGCCCCGGCCGCCCCCATTTTAGGAATCAAAACAGCATTGAGAATCACATCTACCACCGCCCCGGCGCACTCAGAATAAAACACAATTTTTTCTCGTCCTAGTGGTACCAGCACCTGCAATCCGATAATATTTGTCAGGCCGATAAAAAATACCGTAGGCATAATCATCTGCATCGCAGGAACCGCCCCCTGGTAAGCAGGACCGGACAGCAGCAAAATTCCGCTTTCCGCAAAAAGAATAAAATAGACCGCAACCGGAAATCCAATCAGCACAACAAACTCCAGCGCTTTTTTCGTTACGCGCTCAAACTCCTCCTGAAATCCTCGCTGCACATAGTAAGATACTCTTGGAAGCAAAACAGCTCCCAAGGACGTTACCACACTGACCAACACTGATTTGATCTTGACCGCCGCATTATAAAGACCTACTTCCGCATCATTCTTCATAAATCCCAACATAACCGTATCCAAATTTGTATAAACAGTGGTGGCCACCGACATAGCAAAAAAGACTGCGACGGGCCGAAGATGGCGCCGGAGACAAAGTGGTTTTTGAGGGCGCAGAAAGATGTATTTTCTTAAACGCAGAAAGTTCAGCAAATTTGATCCCACACTGGCGAAAATCGTCAGGCCGCCATAGATCACATAGTCCTCTGGCTTGCGAATCATAAAAAACATAAAAATCAGGGCTGCCGCTTTAAAAATTAACGATCGTACTGTGATATACGTATACTGTTCCAGCCCTTTGTACATCCACTCTACGCCGATCACATTGAAACCAATAGTCAATCCTACCACCAGAAACAGGTTACGCTCCATCTGGAAACGTTCCACAAAAATAAGCGAAAGAAAAAACACGGCATATGCCAAAATTCCCATCAAAATATTCAGACATAAAATTTCCTGAACCGTTCGTGAAAGCTCTTTCTTATCATCGCGAACTCTAGCGCATGCACGGATACCATAGGTCGGTACTCCCAGCATAGCCGCCATGGAAAAATAGGATACCACGGAAACAGCAAAAGAAACCTTTCCAGTCCCCGCCGGCTGCAGCACACGCGAAACATACGGGAACGATAGCAGCGGAAAAATCATCGAGGAAACCGTTAAAATGCAATTCATAACAAAATTAAATGTGACCGATCTAGTTTTTTCCATCTCTACTCCTGATTCACATCTGTTTCCTCACAAAACTCGATCTCCGGATGAAACCAAATACCCTTCCAAAGACCACTCATCACATAGCGGCATTTCTTCCCTTTATTTTTTTGCGAATGGGCGAGAATCCGAAAGACAGTCTTTACCCCATACACAAAATAGAGAATTGCCGCGCCTTTCCCTTTTTTTCGTTCCACATAAAGACGGTTACGGAACAAAAGGCAATACCGGTCCAAACGATCGGATTCATCCTGAATAATATCCGTCGCAGCATTGGTTTTCATTTTGTGGACAACCTGGCTTCCCTGGACAAAATAACAAGGATATCTTCGGGAAATTCGCAAGGAATATTCCATGTCATCCGCCCAGATAAAAAATTGCCGGATTGGAAGGCCAACCTCCCTGATCACAGATGCCGGAAGAAAAAGGGAAACAAAAGACGCATATTCCACTCGCAGCATTCCCAAGGGCAGCCGATCAATATCTTCCCGCCACTTCTTACTGACTCCCGGTACATTCATTTCGCAGGGACTCCCATCCGTCCAGCGGACAAAACTGCTGAGAAAACCATAGTTTCCGGAAAGCAAATCCGATGTCTTCCAAATCTGCTCTAAAGCGTCCGATTTCGGTATCGTATCATCATCCATCATCCACAGATAAGAATATCCTCTTCGCACGCCTTCCCTCATCCCTTTAGAAAATCCGCCTGCTCCCCCAAGATTTGAGCCTGTATTGTAATACTGGACGCGGTCTCCCCGCTCATTCTTCAGCCATTCTCCAGTCCCGTCCGTGCTGGCATTGTCCACAACTAAAATATCGCAGGCCATAGTCTGTCGCTCTAAGCTTTCCAGACACTCCTTTAAAAGCTGTTTTCGGTTATAGGTTACAACCACTGCAAGTATTCTGCTCTCGTTCATTCTTCTTCCTCAATTTGATCCAAAAAAGCTTCCATCCGCTCCACCAGCCTGCCCAGATCGTACCCTTTTTCTCGGAGAAGCTCCGCATATCCCTGCCTCACGCTTGGAACAACTGTGCTTTCAATGGCGTCCGCCCAAGTAGAAACGCCGTCTGTCAAAGGCAGAAAGTGGAGCTCTCCGCTTAGGTTCGCATCCCTAGTAACCGCTTCCGATACCAGACAGGGTAGCCCCGACGCTTGGGCTTCCATCAGAACCATCGGAAATCCCTCATAAAGGGAAGGTAAAAGGAAAAGATCCATTCCATCCATATAGGTTGGAATATCTTTCTGGCTGCCCAACAGCAAAAAATCCTGCTTCAATCCCCTCTCGTTAATCAGCTCCGACATTTTTGAATAGAGCTCCCCCTCGCCAACATGCCAGAACACAAACGGGAACGCCCGCTTTTTTAATTCACAGGCAATTTCCAACAAATACAGCGGGTTTTTCACATCAGAAAGTCTACCGACTGTTCCCAGCACTACTTTTCCCTCCGCATGCAGACGATTTCTAATTTGTTTCCTTCGTTCTGAATTTGGCGTAAAACGTTCCGTTTCTATGCAATTTGGTATGACAGTAAAAGGACGATTTCCAAACATCCATCGTCCCGCATCAGGAGAACAGGCGAAAAAATAATTGATGTAGTGAGAAAGCCTGGGGAAGGCCAACGCCGAGAGGACACGATAGGAAAAAGATGGATTTAAAATCTTTGTACTGTGGGAGTGCAGAACACGGATGGGAACGCCCTTTGCCTTTGCAATCGCAAACACACTTAGATCCGTCAATCTGCGGCATCGCTGATAGCAAACCGCCAGAAAATGGTTTTCCGTAAACAGCGTTTCCAGATAAGCCCGGTAGGCAGCAACTCCCTTTCTTTTCTGTGGCGCAAAAAAAATCCTTCCGCCAAGCTCCTCGGCCTCTTCTGAAAAAGCCATAGTGGCATCCGTCGTCAGAAAATCAAACTGATACTTGGTTTTATCAAAACGGCGGTAAATATTCATGATAAAGGTTTCCATCCCGCCCGGATTACTCGTCAATCCTACAATTAAGATACGCCTTATTTCTCTCATCCAATCTCCTGCTTTTCGTATTCTGACCGCTCCGGCAAAATCTGTTCAAACGCTTGAATTAAACTTCTCTTTCTCTGCTCAAAATCCGGACATTCCCCCACATCATTGCAGCAAATCATTTTACAGGATTGCTTACGAATGATCTTCGGAGCTCTCCAGTCATCGGCACAGATATTATCGTAGACCCCTTGTAAAGATTTCGGTGAAAACGCACCGGACGCCAAAGCCCAATACCGCATCAGCCAGGCGCTGACGTCTCTCTCATTCCGAAACTTTCTCAGGCAGGTTTTATGCAAAATCTCCGGTTCCCGCTTCCAGATCTGCTCAAAAGTATCTTTTCGGAATGCCAGGGGAAGATGATCGTCGTGAAATCCTGTGAATTTTTTCCATGGACGTAAAAGAAAATTGCGTATACCGTCCGCCCCATTCTTCCATGTATAAATTTTCCTGCGATACTGCTTCAATGTATCACGCTTGCAAAAATGCGCGTTGATAATTTTTACATCATTAAAAATAATAGACTTGATTTTATCCTTCTCCGGTAAAATCGCTTCCATCAAAAAGCGGTCCCGTGGAAGCTCTCCGTCGAAAAAATCGTCTGGCTTTACCGTGTCAATCAAAAACATATCATCATTAAAATACACAAATTTCTCGCTCAATCCAGCGATCCGATGGATATTCAACTCAATCGGATTGGTATTAAAGGTGGGAAGGTATTCCGCCGGTATGAAATCTCGATGATTCACAATGTGGAGTTTGGGATGCTCTGTGTTCAGCCAGGGAGGGATATGTCCCCAGGTCACAAAATGGATTCGGTTCACCCAAGGAGCAAACTGTTCTACCCCCCGAAACCAAAACTGAAGGTTTCCCCATTCCCGGTAACGGGCGGCTCCCACATCCGAGCCGTCCTCTACTGCATATTGTTCCTTCTCTTTTTTCCAGGCTGGATCCGCCCCATCCACCCACAAAATAACAAAATCAATTTTGTTCTCCATCGTCTCTCTGCCACCTAGTATTTTTGATGAATATGAAACCGGCGGATCCGCCAGTCATAAAGCCGGCCAAATAGGGCCAACAAATGTACTCCTCCAAAAGAAGCCAACGCCATCAGCCGCGTTTCCATTTTGTTTTCTTTATCCTTCCAAATTTCCCACCGCAGCCGGCGAATCCGTCCGCCCAACTCCCGACGCTTCTCCCGGTACGCCTTTCCATAGGGCAAAAGACGCAAAATCTGCAGACAAGAAACAAACATTCTGGAATCTGCCGCCTTTTGCAGCTCCGGGTAATGTTCCCTTATAAATTCTTGTATCTCCTCGGATATCTCAATCAAATCCCACTTCCGGGCTTCAAAGTGAGAGTGCATGCTGCTTCCGGGTCTCTGCAAATAAAAATACTTCCGGGCAGGATGATAGGCCACGGTCCCGCAGGCATACCAACGATATACCACAGCCAAATCTTCGTACAGCCGGCCTTCCGGAAAAGGATTTTCCACAACAATCTGTCTCTCCAACAATTTCACACAAGGAAAATTTGTCATCACCTTCCGGTATAACATAGAATGCAGTGCTTCCTCCGCGCAAAAAGTACAAATCTGCCCCTCTTCTTCAAAAGAGCCCCTGTCCTCCGGTGAAAATACTTTCTGATAGCCGCAAGCCGCCATCCGGGCATTGGTCTGCTTCAGCAGGTGAAGGAGGAAGTCCAGGTAATCAGCCGAAATCCAGTCGTCTCCGTCGACAAATGCAATATATTCCCCAGAGGATTCCTGTACACCTCGGTTTCTGGCAACGGCAGCGCCATGATTCTCCTGATGAAATACCCGAATCCTGGAATCGTTTTGGGAATACTCATCACAAATTACGCCCGACTGGTCAACTGATCCGTCATCTATCAAAATCAATTCCCAGTTAGGATACGTTTGACATAGGACACTTTCTATCGCGCGCTTTAGATACGCATCCAGATTATACACCGGCATAATGACGGAAATCAATTCTACATCCGCGTCTTGCGCTTCACTCTCCATAAAAAGCCTCCACCGCCTCTTCCAACCTCTCCCAGGAATATTTTTTCTCTTCCTGTCTTATATTTTCCTTCCAATTGACTGTATCTTCTGACTCAAAAAAGCGAATCACAGACTCCGCCAATGATGCAGGATCTTTCGGCTCTGCTAAAAAACCCGTTTTTCCCTCTGTTATCACCTCCGGAAGCCCACCTACTCTTGTGGCAACCACTGGCTTTTGAAAGCCATAGGCAATCTGGATAATCCCGCTCTGGGTAGCCGATTCATAGGGAAGAACCACCAGATCACAGGCAGAAAAATACAACTCTACTTCTTGATCCGGAATATAACCATCCACAATTTTCACACAGGAATCCAAAGATTTCTCACAGACCAGCCTCTCATAGTCTCCTTTATCTCCGCCAAAATCCCCAACTACAAAAAGTCTGGTTCCTTCAACCTGGTTCACAATTTCCGGCATAGCCTGCAATAAATATTTTAACCCTTTATAAGGCCGAACAAAACCAAAAAACAGCAGGATGTGTTCCGTCTCGCCAATATGCAAAGCTTTTCTGGCAGATTCTTTTGAAATCCCTTGCATTCGAAATGCTTGAAAGGTAGGCAGCACCACTCTTTGGACAAACGCATTCGGACAAATTTCTTTTAAATTTTTTTCGTCCAACTGGGAATGAACCAAAAAATAATCTCCCCGCCGCAAAACTCTTTTTGTCAGCCAACGATCGAAAGGGAAGCGCTCATGGGGAAATACATTATGACAAACAAATAAAATCTTGCTCTTCCCTAACAGCCTACATAACAGCCAATCGCAAGGAGCAAAATACGGGTGCCACCACTGGATAATCACCAGCTCCGGAGATTCTTTTCGTACTTTTCTCGCGGTTTTCCAAATATTAAACGGGTTTGCCGTATTCAGCCAAAACTTTGTATCCTCAATTTTAAATTGGTCATTGCTAAAATCCTTTTGCTCTTTTTTAAAAAGGAATTTCGGATACTGCATTCGAAAAGAAACCATTGAAACATCATGATTTTTCCGAAGGACGCGGCACATCATCCCGGTATAATGTGAAATTCCGCCTTTAAAAGGATATACCGGGCCGATCATCACGATCTTCTTCCATCTCATACCACTGCCCTATTCCTTTCCGCAGGCTCCACGCCCCACGCTATCGTAAATCACGTCAGTGCCTTGAAATATCTCCGGCCGATAACAATTTCTTCCATCCAATACAATCGGATGGCGCATATGCGTTTGATAACACTGCGGAGAAAGCGTCTTTACTTCATTCCACTCCGTAAAGATCAAACATAAGTCTGCCTTCTCCAAGGCTTCTTCCGGCGTTTCGTAGTACTCAATCCCTTCCGGAAACCTCTCCTGGAACTTTTCTTCTCCCACTGGATCCCAGGCCTGAATCCTGCACTCTTCATCCAGCAAAATTGGAATATTCACCAGCGACGGCGCTTCCCGCAGGTCATCCGTACCAGGTTTAAAAGTTAGTCCCAGAACTGCCACCGTCAATCCCTTTAACTCTTTATAATATTTTCGTGCCTTCTTGATTAGGCGCAGTTTTTGATGGTCATTCACCTCGATCGCAGCCTTCACAGTTTTCATCTCATAATCATGAAAATTCGCCAGCCAGTGCAGCGCCTTAGTATCCTTCGGGAAACAAGACCCCCCATAGCCGATTCCCGCATGAAGAAACTTGCTTCCAATCCGCTCATCGTAGCCCATCCCAGCGGCTACATCCTCGATATCCGCTCCCACCAGCTCGCAAAGGTTGGCAATCTCATTGATATAGGAAATCTTCAAAGCCAAAAAATCATTGGACGCATACTTGATCATCTCCGCGCTTTTCCGGTTAGTCACTAAAACTGGCGCATCAAAGCCTTCGTACACTCGCATTAAAACCTCTTCGACGGCTTTCATCTCCGTACCAATCACAATCCGCGAAGGATATAACGTATCTCGAACCGCCGTCCCCTGCGCCAAAAACTCCGGATTGGAAGCCACGAAAATATTCACGGAATGAATCAAGTGCTCCCTCAAAAAAACTTCCAGCTTATCATTGGTTCCAATGGGCACGGTAGACTTGATCACTACCACACAGTCTTGTTCCACCGAAGCGGCAATCTGCTCGGCCACCTCGTAAACATATTTTAAGTTGGCGGATCCATCCCGCTTTTCCGGGGTTCCGACGCCAATAAAAATCACTTCCGCATCCCGATAAGCCCCAGAAAAATCCGTTGTAAAAGAAAGCCTGTCCTGATTTTTCTTCATCAACTCATCCAGGCCCTTTTCATAGATAGGGGAAATCCCCTGGCGCATCCGCTCTACTTTTTCCTTATCCACATCCACACAGACCACCGTATGTCCATGCTCCGCCAGACAAACCCCAGTCACCAAGCCGACATAGCCTGTCCCCGCTATCGCTATTTTCATTTTATCTCCCCAAAATCAGTCTTCTTCCTCCGCCAGCTCCTCCTGTCTCTCACATGCCCCGTCATAATCCAACTTCCGCACATGATACTGAATATCCTCCAGAAGCTTCCGGTTTGCCGCAATAATATCCGCCTGCAATCCCACCACGAAGGTTGATACTCCGGACAGCATCAGCGTGCTGGCTAAAATCAGCGACTGCACATGCCCGGCGCTGTCTCCACTGAACCAATAATACAAAAAACGGACTCCCACGGCAAAACCGCCCAGAAACAAAATCCCGCCAATGGTCGTAAAGCAAAGCAAAGGCCGGTACATCAAAAGCGCCCGCAGGATCGTCAGCATCGACTTCTTCACATATCCCAGCATGCTATTGAACAGCCGGGAAGGCCGCAGTTCCTCATTGGTCCGAATCGGCACGGAACTGATCGCCATCTTATTCCGCCCTGCTTGAACAATGGTTTCCAAAGTATACGTATACTCGTTTACCACATTCATCCGCATGGCCGCCTCTCTGCTGTAGGCCCGAAATCCACTGGGCGCGTCGGGGATATTCGTCTTCGACGCCTTCCGCACCACCCAGCTTCCAAAATGCTGCAGCTTCTTCTTTAACGGCGAAAAATGCTCCGTCGCGTCGATGGGCCGCTCGCCGATCACAATATCCGATTTTCCTTCCAGAATCGGCCGCACCAGCTTCTCGATGTCCGCGCCGCAGTACTGGTTGTCCGCATCCGTATTGACAATGATATCCGCCCCATTCCGAAGGCAGGCGTCCAATCCAGCCATAAAGCCTTTGGCAAGGCCCTTGTTCGTCTTGAAATTGACGACATAATTCACACCCCAGGCTTTCGCCACTTCCACCGTATTATCCTTGCTGCCGTCGTTGATAATCAAATATTCGATGGTATCGATCCCCTCGATTTTCTTCGGCAGAGCATCCAGCGCTATCCGCAGCGTTTCCGCTTCATTGTAGCACGGGATCTGTATGATTAATTTCATCGATCGCTCCTTCATTCTCGTTAACTGAAAATATTATCTTTTAAGTATATCTAAAATTTCCCAAAAGGTCAATTCTTCTTTCCCCTCGATGACACACCGCAAAACCAGAACCTCCTAACCCCATTCCATTATCCGATGGTATAACTCATCTCATGCCATTCTTCTCCGCCCCAAGTAGACTGAGCCATGCCCAGATCCACAAAGCCAAACTTCCGATACATCTCTACTCTCGATTCCAGACAGGTAAGAAGAAGGAGGCTCCTACCCCCTTCCTGTTCCCTTTGCACATAGCGGGAAACCAGTTCCCTGCCAAGCCCCTGCCCGCGGTATTCCGGCAGTACGGCCAATCCCAATAACATCACATTTTTCCCATTGGGATGATATAAGCTGGCATCCGTAAAGAACTCGTCCCGAAAAGTAGATTCATCCGTAGCAAGTCCATTTAGAAATCCCGCCAGCTTTCCCGTTTCTTTATCCACCGCCACCAAAAACAGTTCGGGCGCCGCCGCAATCCGCTCACTCATATGCTTCTTGGAACAGGCCTCGCTGGGTGGAAAACAAATCTGCTCGATTGCCGCCGCCTGCTCCACTTCATCCCCTGTGATAGTTCGAAATTCAAATTTTTCCAAAATCTCTTTGCCCATCAATTTCTCTTCCGGCCTCCCTAATTTTTTATCCATACTATCTCAAATCCTTTCGCATCCCCGCCATCGTCTCTTTCACCCGCTTTCGCACCGCCGGAAAGCAAAGCATACTAACGCCGCCATAAACCACGCCCATTCCAATGGTTAAGGCCGCGCCGAATCCCAAAAATCCGCTCCAACCTGCCGCAGCCACCGGCCAGACCGTTCCTGCCGCAGCCGCCAGGAAAAACACGGCAAAGTTCACCAGATACACCCGGTAAAACCGCCAAGTGCTTCGCTTTAGCAGCTTTTTGCTGACATACCAGATCATATCGTTGGTCCGGTACAAGAGAGCCGCCACCGTTCCAAGAAGCACCCCGTAAATCCCCCAGATTCCGACCAAAGCCAGACTGACCGCCAGATTGATCGCAGCCTCCGCCGCGGACCGAGACGCGGTCTTTCGGAAATGCCCCGCTACGTCGATGGTATTTTGCGCCGCCCGCCGGCAGCTGCTCAAAAGCTCGATTCCAACAAACAGAAGGGGAAGCCATTGCCCCCCATAAGATACATCCCGGACGCCATTGGTATATAAATCGATAAACGATGGATACAACAAATAAGTAACCGTCAGCAGCAAAAAGCTTGCCGCCGTATAAATCACGTCAAAGCAGTCCAAATATTCCTCGTACCGCTTCCGGTTCCGGCCATATTCCTGACCCAGAATAAAAAGAAAACTTTCACTGAACTGATAGGTCAGCTGGGAGATGGCAGAGACCACCATCTTGTAGACCGAATAGACGCTGACCACCTTCAGTCCGCAGACAATGGTCAAAATCAGCACGTCCGTGTTCTGGAAAATCAGCTGGGATACCTGATGAACCAGCACCGAATTTTTCTGCTCCACCGCCTTCCAATCCGGCTCCGCCGACAGGTTCAGCCACTGATAATGCTTTTGGATATACCAGATATAATACAGGGTCTGCACCAGGCTGGCCGCAAAGCCAAGCCCCATCACCGTCACAATCGGAAGGCCGAGCCAAACCCCAATCAGTTTTGCCAGACTGATCAAAACCTGCGCCAGGGTCTGTACATTGCTGATAATGTATTTCTTCCCTTCCGCCTGCAGCAGAATCTTATATTTTCCCTGATACCGGAAATTCAGTACATTTCCCAGGCCGGAAAATACGATCACCCCGATCATCTCCGGCACCGGTACCTCGCCCGCCATAAAATACGTGTAAATCCCGGCAAAAAGCGCGATTCCTACCAGATAAAAAACGCTGGCCCGGTCATAGTACCGCTTGGTCGCCGCCATAATCCGGCAGATCGACGCCCCATCCCCGTCCGCCACCGGCCGGTACAGAGCCTGCAGAGAGGCCGCTCCGATTCCGGCCTCCAGCAAAATAAAATAAGAAAAAATCTGATTGACCGAGTTTAACAGGCCATTCACTTCCGACCCATAGCCCAGGATAAAAAACCGCGGCAAAAGCAGGCCGATGCCAATGGTAACGACCTGTCCCAAAATCGAATAAAACAAATTTTTCACTCCGCGATCTCGATTCAACTGATTTCTCCATTTCCGATCAGATTTTCCGCGCCAAGTCTGCCAACCCTTCCAGCCGTTTCAGCCTCCAAAACTTCTCCCGGTAAATCCAATCCGCCTTCGTTCTCACCCGCCAGGACATCCGCTTCACATATTCGTTTTCCTTCCAGCAGGGAAATGCAGCCTGCATCGCATCCGCCGTCCGGGACGCCAAATCCGCTCTATCACAATGCAAATATCGCATTCCCCCTAGAAGCAGCACATGCAGCCACCACAAATATTCCACCTCAGCAGGAAAAGCCTTCTCCAACTCATGTTTCAGCCGGTCCGCCACAAGGAAAATACAGTCCATCTCCTTCTGGTACCCTTCCTGCCGCATGATCGATTCCACACTCTGCTCGTAATGATAAACCCGCTGCGGCGTGTAGCCAATCTTTTCCGCCCTCAGCGAAAGCAAAGGAATCGTCGCCAGGTCTTCATAGATCCACCCATCGGGAAACCGCAGCGCTTCCTGTCCTTCCTGCGGATCCCACAGGCTTTTTTTCATCCATTTATTCCAAGTACAAGGTCTCGTCAACAAAAATTCCTTCCGGGAAAGCGCTCCTTCCTTTCGCTGGGGCAGCGCCGCTTCCAGCGCGGAATAAGGTCTTGCCTCTCTCCCGCTTCGCTCCTCCCAGGCGTCAAACAGTAAAATCTCCCATCCTGACCGTTTGACCTTCCTCCAAAGCATGCCAAGACAGTTCTCCGAAAGCCAATCGTCACTGTCCACCCAGGTAATATATTCCCCGCGGGAGGCGGCAAGCCCAGCGTTCCTGGCCGCGGCCACCCCTCGGTTTTCCTGAAAAACCGCGATGATCTTTTCCGGATATTTCTTTTTATAATCCTCGATCACATGCCGGCTGCCATCGGTGGAACCATCGTCCACCAGAACGATCTCATACTCGTCCAAATCCTGATGCAGTAAGCTATCCACACAACGCCGGAGAGTCTTTTCCCGGTTAAAAACAGGAACCAGTATACTCAGCTTCATTCCTCGCTCCTTATCAAACGCTCCCACTGTTCCCTTGGAACCTGATTATCCAACTGCTGCGCCTCCGCTTTCTTTCGAAATTGCTCCAGAAGTTCCGGTTCCTTTAGAATCTTTCTCAGCCCCTTCTCAATCCCTTCCTCCGAGTTCTCACAGACCAGCCCGCACCCCGTCAGACCAATCAGCCGAGCTGAGGAAGTCGTCTCCGTGGTTAGAACTGGAAGTCCCAGCGTCTTCGCCTCGTCAAAGACCATGGGAGCCGCTTCATGAAAGGAGGGAAGAAATAAAGCGTCTGCCTGCCTCATATAGCAGTAAGGATTGTCCTTCATCCCCAGCAGATGAATCCTTTCTGAAAGTCCTGCTTCTCTAATTCCCGCTTGGAACTCTTCCAGGCAGGGTCCGTCGCCAATCACAAACCAATGCAGCCGCGGCTCCTCCGGCATTACTCGTTTCATGACCTTGAGAGCTCGCAGATGTCCTTTTTCTGGAGTAATGCGGGAGACGGAAACCAGATTACAATGTTCTTTTTCAAACTCTTCCGCCGACTCTTCCGCCAATTTTCGAATCAAACCATAATCCGTACAATTATAAACAATCTTTGTCCGCCCGGCCAAATCCGGCATCACCCGCAAAAATGCCTCCCGGCAGCCTCTGGACACACAGGCAATCCGGTCAAATTCCCGATAAACCTTCCGGTTTCCCCTGGTATTACCGCCATATTGTTCAAAATCGCAGTGTACAAAAGTTACCTTCTGCTTCGCCTTCACTTTTTGAAGCACATAAGCGTTGCAGCCAATAGCAAAAGCCCGACTGGAATTATCCTGGGCAAAAGCCACCGCCGTATCATAGCCGGAAAGCTCCGAAGTCGTAGAAAAAATCCACTTTCGCGGCAGCTGATTGCCAAACAACCGGCTCCAGATCACGAGAAATGCGCGAAGCGCCGCTTGCTTCTTCGACTGTTTCTGCACAATCGCCTGGGGCATCCCCAAAAGCGGCAGCAGCCCCTCCGACGGAAGAATCCGTACATCGGAAGGAATATCCTTTAAATATGGCCCCCAAGGGTAAAACAGCAGCAAATCCACCGCATAATCCCGGTGAATCTCCCGCAGCAAATTGACCAATGCTTTCGGAATTCCTCCATGATCGAGATTATTGCACACAAATAAGACTCGTTTCATGCTTCCTCCTCCATTGCCTCATCCGTCTTTGTTTCACACCGCTTTCATCCATCGAAATACCGCCGGCATCCCAGTCTTTACCACGTGCACCGCTCTTCCTAATGTCAAACATCCCCCTGTCCACCGCTTTCTCAAGCAGAATGCCAACGCCTTCCTTCCAAGTCCAGTTGGCAAGGCATCAGGAAGCAGCTCCCGGTACAGGCGGCTCTGATATACTTCCCTCAAAAACCGTACTCGGTCTTTGTGCTTCTTCTTCGCCCGGATATCCAGGTTCCGCTCCAACGCCGACAGGAGGTACCGCAGCCAGATATCCGCAATGCGTTTTCGGACATCCGGCGTATCCTCACCCCAATCCATTTGCTGATCGAGCAAGCCCTCCACCCGCTTCATGGCAAGCGGGTAATATTCCGGTAAATACCGCCTGGTTAGACTAACCTCTGCGCGCAGATTATAGTGAACCGGAGCCGTACCCAGGATATTTAAGGAAGACAGATTCTGGAAAAACATCAGATTAAACATAATGTCTTCGTTAAACGCCTGCACCGGAATCGGAACTCCCAGAGCCCGCCAGGCGTCGGCGCGGTAAGCCTTATTCCAAAAATATCCATACAGGCTTCTTGATTCCAGCAAAAGCACAGCCCGCCGAACCTGTTCCTTTGTACGAAGGATTCCCGCCGGCACCGTGATTTTTCTGCTTGTCACCAACTGTTCCACCCCGTCTCTGACATCCTCCGTCACGCCCCAGATCACGGCGTCCGCAGGACTCTCCTGGAGAGAGGCAGCCACCTGCTCCATCAAATCCCGGTCATAGGTATCGTCCGCATCCAAAAACATCAAATATTCGCCGCAGGCTTCCCCAATTCCAGCGTCTCTCGCCTTGGAAGCCCCGCCGTTTGGCTCCAGGGCGATCACGCGAACCCGCGCGTCCTGCTTGGCAAACCGTTCCGCAAGCAATAATCCCCGGTCCTTGGACCCATCGTCCACCAATAAAAGCTCATAATCGGAAAAAGTCTGCTCAAGAACGGAGCAGACAGCTTTTCGTAACGTTTTTTCCGCATTGTAAAAAGGAAGGATGACACTAAAAAGCGGCTTTTCCCCCATCTCTTGTCCTCCCATCGTCTCGTAACTCCAAAAAATAAACTGCCCATGCCTTTTTCAGATGCTCTACCGTTTCGCCTTCAAGGTCGCAAAGATCTTTACATATTTCATCTTCACTAAGGTAATTGCCTTTGCCTCCAGCAAAGTCAACGTCACACTCCGCAAACGAATCGGAAGCAGCATCAGCCGCATCATCCGAGAACGTGGAACCGCTAGTTTCAAGGAATGCCGGACATTTTTCGAATGAATCCAGCAGCGAACCTTCTCTCTTTTTTCCCGCCAGCTCATCTGACAGTTGGGATTGGTCAAGTTTTCCAGGCATCCGATAAACCGCTCAATATAACGCCTGGCCACCATCTCCCGGCTGGGCGCGTCGTTGACGCCCCAGTGGCGGTAAAGCTCTTTCATCCAGGCATGCTCTTCTTCCCGCTTCTCATACATCCCTTCCCGGTAGGCAGCGGTCTCCGACTCAGCCCGCTCCCGGATAAAATGGTAATACTGCCGGGACGTCACCGTCACTCGCTCGATATCCCGAATCACCGCCAGGATAAAAGGAAAATCATCCCAGAACGTCGGCGGAAACCGGAAATGTCCCGCCTCAATATACTTTCGCTGCCACAGCTTATTCCACGGGGAATACAGCTGATTCTTATCAAACATCCAGTAAGCGTTTTCATGAAATTCCTGCGCATTGGAAAACACCGCGTCCCGGACAAAGAAATCGTCGGTCCGGTATTTTCCTGGTTTATAATAGGTATCGATATAAAATCCAGCGACCACCAGCTCCGCCTGGTCCCGCTCCGCCAGGGAAACCATGTCCGCCAGCATCGTCGGCTCCGCCCAGTCGTCCGCATCCAGAAAATAGAGATACTTTCCTCTGGCATGGTCCATAGCCAGGTTCCTGGCGCTGGGAGCGCCTCCATTTTCCTTATGAAACACCTGAATGCGCGAATCTGTTTTCGCATAAGCGTCGCAAATAGCCCCGCTCTCGTCGGGGCTGCCGTCGTCCACGATGATAAATTCCCACTCTGCAAGCGTCTGCTTTTGAATACTCTCGATCGCCCGGCCCACGTAGGCTTCCACCTTATAGACCGGCATGATCACGCTGACCATGATTTCCTGCATCATTCCTGCCATTCCTTCTCCACCAGCCGAAAGGCCGAAGCAATTACTTTATCCATATCATAGTAACGGTATTCCGCCAGCCGGCCGCCAAAAAGCATATCCGTCTCCGCCTCGGCCAACTCCTGATACTTCCGATATAATTTTTGATTTTTTTCATCGTTAACCGGATAGTAAGGCTCGTCGCCTTCCTGCCATTCCGCCGGATATTCCCGGGTAATTACGGTTTTCGGCTGTGCGCCAAAGTCAAAATGCTTGTGCTCGATAATTCGTGTAAAAGGAGTCTCCCGATCCGTATAATTTACAACCGCCACTCCCTGATAATTCTCCGTATCCAGTACTTGATCCTCAAACCGAAGGCTGCGGTACTCCAAAGCGCCAAACCGTTTGTCATACAGAGAATCCAGCGTACCCGTATAGAGAACCTTCTCTCCCATGGCCCGGTAGGCTTCCCGGTCCTCGTTGAAATCCGTATTCAGGCGGACATCGCAGCCCTCAAACAGGGCTTTGATCAACCCATTGTATCCTCCCACCGGAATTCCCTGGTATTTATCATTAAAATAATTATTGTCATAGGTAAAGCGCACTGGCAGACGGCGAATAATAAAGGCAGGCAGTTCCCGGCAATCCCGGCCCCACTGTTTCTCGGTATAGCCTTTCACCAACTTCTGGTAAATATCCGTCCCCACCAGGCGAATGGCCTGCTCTTCCAGATTGGCCGGTTCTCCTTCCTGACACCCGCGCTGTTTTTCGATCATCTCCCGCGCCTCATCCGGCGTCCGGACTCCCCACAAGCGGGAAAAGGTATTCATATTAAAGGGCATGTTATACATTTCTCCGTGAAAATTTGCCATCGGAGAATTGGTAAAACGGTTGAACTCCACCAACTGGGTCACAAAATCCCAAACCTTTTGATCGGAAGTATGGAAAATATGAGCGCCATACCGGTGTACCGGGATTTCCTCTATCGTTTCACAGTATAGATTTCCTCCCAGCTGCGCCCGCTTTTCCAGTACCAGACAGCGCTTTCCCCTTTTTGTGGCATGCCAGGCAAATACCCCGCCGAACAGGCCGCCGCCGACAATCACGTAATCATACATTTTCTTCATGCTGATGCCTTTCGTCCTCCTCCGAAAAAGCTTCTGTGCTGTCGCTTGCTTTAAACAGCACCAGGATCGTCTGGAAAATGATTTTAATATCATTCCACAAACTGAAATTTTCAATATACATCAAATCTAAGATCAGCTTGTCCTTGGACGTGGTATTGTATTTTCCCATAATCTGGGCAAACCCGGTCAGTCCCGCTTTCACCCGGTGACGGTATTGGAATTCCGGCAGGCTTTCCGAATAGGCGTAGACATATTCTGTCATTTCCGGCCGCGGCCCCACCAGACTCATATCCCCTTTCAGGATATTAAAGAGCTGCGGCAGCTCATCCAGCCGATATTTTCGCAGGAACTTCCCCACCGGCGTGATTCGATCGTCGTGGTCGGTCACCAGATGCTTGTCCGCGTCTTCCACCATCGTGCGGAATTTGTAGATCGTAAATACCTCTCCGTCTATCGTAACCCGGCCCTGGCAGAATAATACTTTTCCCCCGTCGCAGATTTTAATCGCCAGAGCGCAGAGGATTAAAATCGGGCTGGTAATGATCAGGCCAATCAAAGCCACCACGAAATCCAGGCTCCGCTTCACCAGCTTCTGCTCGACCGAAAGTTCTCTCACCTCCGCCGCGATCATCGACACATCGTCCAAAATCACATGGCGCGAATTAATGTTCACCACATCCACAATTTCCGGATTATAATAAACATTTTTCATCTTCTGATAACAATATTCCACGACCTCGGTTCTTCGGGAACCAGGCACATTGTTTAAAAAAACCGTGTCCACCTCTAAGATCTTCTCCCAAATCAAAGGGTCATTGTAAAGTATCACTTGTTCTACCTGGTATTGCTTTTTATATTTATTGATTCCCCGTTTCAAGTCGTGAAGGCTATCCTTAGAATCCGTGATAATCAAACATCTTTCCGGTTTTACAAAAGAGAAGTATAGAGCATGCCCACCATAGGTAAAAATAATGATACAGAACACCTGCAAAAAGAAGACAACCAGCAGCAGCAAAAGGTCCTCTTCCAAAAATTCCTTGTTATTTGCATCATTGGTATTCATGATCACCAACATAATAAAGGTGAACAAATCCGTAAATAACACGGATAGAGTCATGGAATAAATGATCGGCTTGCTCTTCCTCTGTCCGATATCATACCGCCCGTAAATGTTGGTCAAAAGCAAGCCCCCGACCACAAAGGATACCGCTGTAACCGCGGCGGTTCGGGAAGGCACCAGCATCTGTGGATTGTGGATGGAAAGAATCAAAAAAAAGATTCCCATCAACAGGGCATACAGCAGCAGCTTCATCGCCAGTACAATGCTTTTCCGGCATTTATACAATTTACTTTTCAAAACGTTTCCTCTTTTTGCGCTTTTTGTAAAGAATTTCGCTTTGCGAAATTTCCGATAGAATAAAAATGGTCAGAATTTCCGACTATAGTAAGGGTATCACGTTCCGCCTTCTCCGTCAAGTTTTGCCTGGAAAACTTAAGTAAATACTAAGGACTGTTTCTTCCATAATGAAATAGAACAAAATGTGACAGTTTTTTTAAAAAACCATGAAATCCTCATAAAAGACCCGGTTTTATCTTGCATTTGAATTCAGGGATTGTTATACTAATTTCGTCAGGATTCAAAAGAAAAGGAGTAATACTATGAAATTTAGACACCTGCTGACCGGTACCCTCTTGTGCATGTCTCTTTTCGCATTCCAGGCCCCGGTGTTCGCGGCTCCGGCGGAGCAAAAAGAAGAAAGCATTGCCGAAGGCGTATATGCCGGTGAAGTCAATATTGGAGGCATGAGCAAGACCAAAGCCAAAGAAGCGGTGGATTCCTATCACCAAGAGATTGCCTCCTCCCCGTTTACCGTTACCGTAGATTCCAAGACTGTAGAAACCACCCTTGCGAATCTGGGCCTTTCCTGGGATTCGGAAAATGCGCTCGCTCAGGCGGACCGCCTGGGAAAAAGCGGCCCGATCCTGCAACGGTATAAAACGCTGATGGACATGAAATATGGCCATGTCATTTTGGATGTGCCCTATCAGATTGATGAGGCAAAAGTACGCGATTTTGTCGCCAATCAGATCGCATCCCTCGACACAGAGCCAAAGGATGCGACGATCACCAGAAAAAATGGTGAATTTATTGTAACCGAGCATACGACGGGATTATCGACCGATCAGGAAACCACCGTAAACACGATCCTTTCCTCTGTCAAAGAAGGCCTTTCTGCCAATATGCAGGTAGCCGCTGAGGTAAAAGTGACACAGCCCGCCAAAACTTATGAAGAACTGAGTCTTGTGCGCAATAAGCTGGGAACCTTTTCCACCGACTACAGCGACAGCGTATCCGGTCGAAAAACCAATATTTCCGTCGCTTCCGGACGCCTGAATGGAAAACTGCTGATGCCGGGCGAGAGTCTATCGGTCAGCCAGACGATCCTCCCCCGTGAACCGGAAAACGGCTATGAAAAAGCAACCCAATATAAAGACGGCGATACAGAGGAAGCCTATGGCGGCGGCGTCTGCCAGGTTTCCACGACGCTTTATAACGCGTTGCTTCGGGCCGAGCTGAAGATCACTTCCCGTTCTCCCCATTCCATGGTCGTTTCCTATGTGCCTTATTCCATGGACGCGGCGATTGCGGCTGGCTCCAAAGATCTTGTCTTTGAAAACAATCTGGAGCACCCCGTTTATCTGGCGGCCAGCGCTGATGGAAGCACATTGACCTTTACCCTTTACGGTGCGGAATATCGTCCCTCCAATCGTAAGATCGACTTTAAATCCACCACCGTATCGAAGAAAGATCCGGAACCGAAAATCATTTATGACGCCAATATGTACGAAGGAGAACAGACCTCTACCGGCACCAACAAGCCGGAAGTAAAGGCCTATCTGGAAAAAATCGTCTATGAAGACGGCAAAGAGGTCAGCCGCACCAAGCTCCACACCGATAGCTACAGCGGCGCTTCCAAAACCACGGTGATGGGAACCAAGCCCAAAGACGATGTCCCAGTCGGAGGCGTCGGCGGCGTCGGCGGTCAGAATCCAACAGACCCCACCAATCCGAATACACCGGGCGATTCTCCAGATACCGGCAACAATGACGCCCCCGATACCGGCGGCAATAATACCCCCGGTGGCGAAGAGGGAGAGTCCACGCAAGAATAGCATCGTTTCAGTATCCGGAAGCCGGAACCGCTTCCGGATATTTTATTCCCGGCAGGTGAGCAAGACCCTAGCATCATCATTTCCAAGGAGGAAAAATCACATGTGCACTGCTATACGCTATCAGGCTGACGATCATTACTTTGGCCGAAACCTAGATTTGGAATATTCTTATCATGAAACTGTCGTGGTAACGCCTCGGAACAAACCGCTTTCCTTCCGCTTTCTGCCTGACCTTACACAACATTATGCCATGATCGGCATGGCCTATGTGGTGGACGACTATCCGCTCTATTATGAAGCCACCAATGAAAAGGGGCTCAGTCTCGCCGGATTGAATTTCCCCGCGTCCGCCTTCTTTGGGGCCGGCAGCCCGGACAAAGATCACGTCGCGCCATTTGAACTTATCCCATGGATTCTAAGCAAGTGCTCCACGGTAAAAGAAGCACGCCCTTTGCTGGAAAAAATGGACATTGTAAACGAAGCCTTTCGCCCGGATCTCCCCGTCGCGCCGCTCCATTGGATATTGGACGACAAGGACGACTGTCTGATTTTGGAGTCCACCGCAGACGGACTGCATATATATGAAAACCCGATAGGAGTGCTTACCAATGAGCCTCCCTTCCCTATGCAGTCAGAAAATCTGGCGCGCTATCGTGGATTAAGCCCGGAGGAACCAAAAAACAGCTTTGCACCAGGTTTAAACTTAACAGGCAACTGTCACGGCATGGGTTCTTTTGGCTTGCCTGGGGACCTCTCTTCCCCTTCCCGCTTTGTTCGGGCGGCGTTTATGCTGAATAATTCTGTCTCTGGCAACAGTGAATCGGAAGCGGTCAGCCAGTTTTTCCATGTGCTGGCTTCCGTCGCGCATCCCCGGGGCAGCGTCCGACTGGGAGAACAGTACGAAATTACAGTTTATTCTTCCTGCTGCAATGCAGACCAAGGCGTCTACTATTACACCACTTACGAAAATAACCAGATCTCCGCCGTCGATATGCACAAAACCGATCTGGAAAGCAAAGAGCTCTCGATATATCCGCTTATCAAAAACCAGCAATTCGCATTTCAAAACTAAACATATACCGGTCAGGCCCCATGCTTTCATTTCATATGGGGGTATAACACTTCCGTATCCGGAATCCAGTTTTCCTTGATCGTCCTCTGACTCAGCCACCGCATCATATTGACACGGCTTCCTGCTTTGTCATTGGTTCCGGAACGGCGGGCCCCACCAAAAGGCTGCTGGCCGACCACGGCTCCCGTGGGCTTATCATTGATATAGAAATTGCCTGCCGCATGGGCAAGCGCCCGCTCCATCTGAGCAATGGCTGTCCGGTCATTGGCATACACAGCCCCAGACAAAGCATATCCGGTTCCCTGGTCGCAAAGAGCAAGCGTCTCCGAAAGCTTCGCATCCTCATAGACATAGATTGTCAGGACCGGTCCAAAAATTTCTTCTACCATCGTGCGAAAATCCGGCTTTTTCGCCAAGATCACCGTCGGTTCCACAAAGTATCCCACCGAATCGTCCAGGCTGCCTCCCTCGATTACCTCACAGTCCGGGGAATTCTTTGCATATTCTACGTATTCCTTGATTTTACCAAAGGACTTCTCGTCAATCACCGCATTTAAAAATGCGTGAATGTCCCGAACGTCTCCCGTTTTCACCTGAGTCATCGCCTGGTGCATTTTTTCCCGCACCTGCGGCCACAAAGACGCAGGAATATAAGCTCTGGAAGCCGCGGAACACTTTTGTCCGGCAAAAGCGAAAGCCCCCCGGATCAATCCGCTGACCAATGCGTCTGCGTTTGCGCTGGCGTGGGCAAAAATGAAATCTTTGCCTCCCGTTTCTCCCACCAATCGAGGGTAAGACTCATAGCGATCAATATGCTCTCCCACTTGTTTCCAGATGCTATTAAATACTTCCGTAGAACCAGTAAAATGGAATCCAGCCATCCGAGGATCTGCAACCACCACTTGCCCAAAGTCCGAACCGCGGCTGGGTACAAAATTGATCACGCCGGCAGGAAGCCCAGCCTCCTCAAAGATTTCCATCAAATAATAGCTGGATAGAACCGCTGTCGTCGACGGCTTCCAAACCGTCACATTCCCAGCCATGGCCGGAGCCGCGCAAAGATTTCCACTGATGGAAGTAAAGTTGAAAGGAGCCAGCGCCGCCACAAACCCTTCCAGCGGACGGTATTCATTCCGATTCCAAATTCCATGGGTATTCAGCGGCTGTTCCGCATAAATCTCCTCTAAATAGTAAGCGTTAAAGCGCAGGAAATCCGCCAATTCACAGATGGCATCAATCTCCGCCTCATAGACATTTTTGCTCTGTTTCAGCATACAAGCCGCCGTCATTTTTTTCCGATACGGTCCAGTCAAAAGATCCGCTGCTTTCAAAAAAATAGATACGCGGTGTTCCCAGGAAAGCGCTTCCCACTCTGCCTTCGCCGCCATAGCCGCCTCAATGGCTTCTCTCAACTCCTTCGCTCCCGCCAAATGCGTATGAGCGAGTACATTTTGATGGCGGTGAGGCTCCACAGCGTCCAAGATATCTCCCGTATAAATCTTCTTTCCTCCAATAACGCAAGGAATCTCGATAGGATGGGACGCTTGATATTCCAGTTCCTCCTGCATTTCCTTCCAATTATCGCTATTTGCTGTATAAACCTTCACGGGTTCATTGACCGGCTTATCCAAATGAAAAAATCCCTGATTCATCTTCGTTCCTCCTTTATTTATCTTGAATTCAGTATAACGCATCCATAAAAAAATAAGAAATTGCGATTATTTATAGTGGATAAAAAATATTTATAAGCCGGATTTTCCCATTGCGTAATTTTAAAAAGTCTGCCATACTATTAGGGATTCGAATGAACGTCATCTATTTTGTGTAAAATACAGAAAAGCCGCAGATTGCGGCGGATCGGAGCTTTATGGAATTAAGACAATTGGAATATATCGACGCGTTATACCGCTTTAAAAATTTTACAAAAGCCGCGCAGCATCTACATGTCACGCAGCCTACCGTAACCACCGCAGTTAAAAATCTGGAAAAAGAACTAGGGGTTTTAATTTTCGACCGTTCCGGCGGAAATTTGACGCTGACTCCCGCAGGCGAGGAAATCCTCCACCGGTCTGAAGTGATTTTAGAAAATGTAGAGAAGATCTATGACCGTGCTTCCATTACCGACGGATATCAACGCCAGGAGCTGAATCTGGGAATGCCTCCCATCTCCTGCGCCAAATTATATCCCATGGTCCTGCAAGACTTTGCCAAGGAAGAGCCCAATGTGGATTTGATCATTCAGGATATCTGTAATCACGAAATCATCGAACAGATCCAGCAAGGCGGCATCGAGGCCGGTTTTCTGATCCGCCAGGATACCCTGCCGGAGGATATGGAATATCTGAATCTGGAAAAAGGAGTTCTGCAGGTCCTGCTCTCAGAAAATCATCCTTTAAGCCAAAAGACATCCGTTTCTCTAGAAGAGCTTGCAAACGAAGAAATCCTTATGTATGAAAAAGGGACTTCTTATACGGAATACCGGATTCGGGAAGAATTTTTCAAAAAAGGGATTACCGTCCAGTTCCGGCATTACTTTAAAAATTTTTCCACCATATACGATCTTGTATCCCAAAACTATGGTATTTCCTTTTTGCTGGAGACAACCTCCCCAGTTCTTTCCCATATGACTGGTATTGTCACACTGCCTTTTACCGAGCCAATGACCTATCAGATGGGAATGATCTGGAGCAAAAGCCGTTTTCTCTCCCAGTCCTGCCGCAAATTCCTTCATT
This sequence comes from Hominifimenecus sp. rT4P-3, assembly GCF_051055405.1. GTDB lineage: Bacteria > Bacillota > Clostridia > Lachnospirales > Lachnospiraceae > Pseudolachnospira. The sequence continues at coordinate 2,367,991 of NZ_CP167068.1, forward strand.
TTGTCTGCGAGCAGTATCATCTTAATTAAACGGTCGTTTTTAAAAAACAAAGGATCTTACATGACACCGGAAACGGAAAAGCAAATAAAAAGAGGGAGCCTGCCGATTTCAACTCGGTCAAGGCTCCCTCTTTTCATCTCCAAATATATCCGTACTCTTCCAAGTACTCTTCCATATAAGGAATCAGGGCAATGGCATAGATCAGCAAAGCAATCGAAATCACTAAGAATACAATACTGATGATCAGAGAAACGAGCGCCATGGTTCTCCGATCCGACTTTAGGCCCAAAGCCCCGCAGACAATCCCGGCAATACAGATTGGGATGGACACATAAGGCGCGCAGCAGGATACCGCGCCCAGAATGCAAAGCACCAGCGCAGCAATCGCCAGTCCTCCGCTCCGCAGAGGCGGCTTCTCCTCATAGGCCCCATAAGAACCCCACTCCGACTGAGTGGAATTACTGTAGCCGTAGGTGGCGTTTTGGTTCTTCGTTCCCTCGTCGTACCGGCTATCTCCATAAGTGGTCTGTTGCGATCTCCCGTCGCTCCCGTCATAATATCCGGAAACATAAGGATTTTCCTCCAAATCCGCCTCCGGCTTATACTCGCCTACTGGCATCCCACAATGATCGCACACCTTTGCATGGTTCGGCAATTTCTTTCCGCAATTCACACAATACATGAATACTTCTCCTATGACTGGCCGTTGTCAGGCCCTTCGCTATTTCGCCCCAACGAAGCGATTGCATCTATTATAAGAAAAATTTCCGGAAGTTTCAACAGAAAATCTTTACAGATCCGCATCTTCTTCCAATAGAGAATCACCAAAGTTTTTGAATCATCTCCCACAGCTGCTGTCTGATCGAAGGGTTCAACAACGCCGTTAACCCCAGAGAAGCCAGCAAGGTTCCCACCAAGGTAATCATCCCTCTTCCACACCCCGCTAAAAATCGCAGCCACAAGGAAGACGTTTCCTGCCTGGGAGCTTTCCCCTTTAATTCTTTTGTAACCGTTCCCCAATCGGGCATAGACATTCCTTTCTTTTCTCAAAAGTTCCCCGCGACATAAAAAGACTTCTCATCCAAAGCCCGCATCGTCGCCAGAATTCCGTCCAAATGATCGTACTCGTGCTGCAAAAGCTCTGACAAATCCCCTTCTAATTCCAGCACGCATTCCTCTCCATTCCGGTCCCAATAGTGAATCCGGCAGCGCCGATACCGCTCGACGCGAACCAAGAGCCCTGGAAAAGACATACAGTCGTCCATCACTTCCATTTTCTCCAAATCCGGAAACTCCATCCGCGGATTGACCAGCAGAATAGGCTCTCCCACATTCATGTATAGAACTCTCTTTTTCACGCCAATCTGAGGAGCCGCAATCGCCCGCCCCGCATGATGAACCCGGCGGTATTCCATCATGGTGTCGTGGAGATCTCGTTCCAGAGAAGCAAGTTCCGCCCATTCTTCCTTTGTGACTTCTTCGCTTTGTTCATAAAGCTGTGGATTTCCCAGCTGCAAAATCGGCTGGATCATGGCAAAGCCCCCTTTCTACTGTCCGAGCTCCTTTAACTGCTCGATCAACTCCAAATCGCTCTCCGTCACTCGCATATTAGTACGAACCGGCTCTTCTCCCGGCCGGCAAACCGATATTTCAATCACGGTTCCAACTTCGATCTTCCGCCCCATTACATTTTGGAAAAAAGCCGCAAACTTTGGGTGATTCGTTTCAAATTGCTTCTTCAAATTCATCATTTTCATGATTGACATCGGATTCATCGCAGATTCTCCTTACAACATACACCAGCATACATTTGTCAGAAGGTAGTATAACATAAAAAGCCCTCCATCTGCAATGGGACAGCCGCCTTTTTTCCAGTATAGCCAGTGCCGTCAATATTCTGTCGATTCGTGCTTAATCGTTTCCATTCAAAAGTTCTACCTCATCTTTCGTCGCAAAAAACTGCAGCGCATTTTGCACGGTAATAAATGGATAACTATCGTTCCAGCCGCCGGCCATCCTTCTTTCTTTAGCCGTCAGAACCGGATATTGCAGCAGTCTCTTCTGATGCACATAATTGATCCACGAATCCACAATCCATCCTTCGTGCTTTTCCTCGATGCTATAGGCAACGTATCCCCGCTGACGCTCCCCACTGTCCGGCAGGGAGAACGTTGCAAAAATACTCTGCACATATCGATCCCCCCAGAATATACTGTCCGTCGTATAGCTTTCCGCGGTAAGCGAGTAAAAGGGCGAGGTATAAACCACTCCATTTTTATCGTAAAGCACACGACCCGATAACTCTCCGCTTGCGTCCCATCCTTCACTCTCCCTGTAAGCGGGCCAAAGCTGCAAAGCTTCTGTTCCACAAAATCCCGGATGAATGCTCCAAAGGAAATGATGGAAAATTCTCCACCGGGGAGACTCGCCGCCTCCCAGCTCAACCGCCACATCTGTCAAATGCAGTTCCTTTTCATCATACACCGTAGTGATGAAGGTGCTATTTCCCTCTACTTCCCGCACTTCATGGCCGTCGCCCACCGGTTCATCGATCTCATGTACCACGACGCGCAGCGCTTCTTTACAGCCAAGAATCTCCTCCTCCGACAAGTCTTCAAGGGCATCCCCAGGATACCCAAGCGTGAGAAGATTTTCTTTGATCGCAGACACCTCGGCGGTCTGCTCTTCTCCATCCGGCTGCCAGTCCATCGGATAGCTGCCCAATAAGAGATAGCCGCAGGCAATTCCAACCGTCAAAACAGCGATCAAAATTTTTGTAAGCCTTCCGTCGGAAATCCGGACAGCAGCCGCTTGGATTCCATATCCGCTCTCTTCCAAATCTGCGGAAATATGAAAAAGACTCCGGATAATCAGAATAAAGCATACGATCATAGCAATGCCAAAAAGCAGTCCGTTATATTGCAGCCGCGCCAACCCCAAAATCGCCAAATACCAGATCAAGAGAGCCCCGGCGCTTCCGGTAGGAACATCAGCACCCGCCTTTTTTTGTACCGCGAGAAATCCTCTCCAAAAACAAAAAAGCAGCAAAATCTGGGATGCTACGTTCAGAACAGTCCACACCTCCCCCAAAGAAGAGGCATATAGGATATTTCGATAAATCGTCGCCTGGAGAATCATGACAGGGAAATGGCAAACCGTGCGGAGCATCGCGAGAAGCCAGCAGATCTGAAACCATCTATTCTCCTTGCGAAGCGTTCGGAAACCAAGCAGCTGTAAAAGGATACCGATGGTAGGCAAAATATGATTGAGGGCCAAAATATTGATCGTAACCACGCTCATGGCCAGGCCTGCCAAAATGCGATCCATGGATACGCGCCATGGCGTCGCCTCATAAACAACGTCTTCCGGTGGAAGTTCTGGAACTGAATTCTTCAGCATTTCGTCAAACTCACGCTCATTCATGCTTATCCCCTCCCAACGCTATTTGAAGTTTTTTCTTGATTCGATAAAGTTTTCCTTCCACCGCCCGCTTGGTCATCCCCAGCTCCGACGCAATCTGCGCCGTTGATTGGAGATAATAATACTTTCGATAAAAGAGAATCCGCTCCCGTGAAGGCAGCCTTTCAATGGCCTGTTGGATCGCCCGCCTTTGCTCCTGCTGCAAATATGCTTCTTCCGGGGACAGCTCGTCTGCTGCCAGTTCCTGGGGCAAAACGTCCAAACTTTCCGTGGGCTTCAGGGTCCGCGCTTTATTGAGCGCGGCGTTTCGCGTCAATGCGGTCAGCCATGTTTTCCACTTTCCACGCTCCGGATCATAGGCGTCAATTTTTTCCCACACACGCAAAACCACATCTGAAAGGCACTCTTCCAAATCCTCTTGGGCTGGGAGAATCGGCGCAATAATATATCTCATCAAGGAGGCGTAATGACGTAAAAGTTCATCGGCTCCTTTCTCATCCCTCTCTCGTATTAAACGAATGATTTCGTCCTCATTCAAACGGCCATCCCTCCCTTTCCCTCAACCTCTCTATTTTATTATACACGCTCCTTTCCCAAAACCCACGTTTTTTTGAAATTCAAGAAAGGCTTCCTTGTAGTTCTTATGATTGCTCCGCAATTTTGCTGCAAAAAGCAAAAAAGTACTTGACAAATATATAATCAAAGAGTACAATCATGAGAAATTCACATAAATTCCATGCATAAAATCGATCAATCATAAAGGGAAGGAAGTACTCTTATGACTAGAACCCTGTATTTTACTCAATACGTCTTTTTTAGCTTTACCGGCTATTATCCCGATAAGGCTTTGGCGTGTTTTGCAAAAAACAGGATGGCTTCCGGAATCTGTCCCTAAAAGGGGCAAGATCGCTTCCCATGAATCAGGAAAAAAGGAGCTCCTGCGGTGCAAAACGCGCCGCGGGAGTTCCTTTTTCTATAGGGAATTCTTCTGGGATTGCCTGTAGAATAAAAGTTCACTATGTCAGGGAATATCCCCTGCGCCAAAGAAACGGTCGTTTCGTGCGATCTCGCCACGAATAACCTCTTTGCAAAAAATCAAAGGAGAAAACAATGAAAAAGAAAAGGAGGAAAAATAAAATGATTGTACTGCTCAAAGGAAACACCACGCCGGAGGAACTGCGGCAGTTTACAGACGATATGTGCCAGCTTGGTTTAGACCCGCATGTGACGGTAGGGGAAGCGCATACCATTGTAGGCTTAGTCGGGGATACATCGCGCCTGGACATTGGACAATTGGAGGCGATGGACATCGTGGAAGCGGTACGCCGGGTACAGGAACCCTTTAAAAAAGCCAACCGGCGTTTTCAGGAAGAAGATACGATCATCGTCTTGGACAACGGGACAAAAATTGGAGGCGGAAATTTTCAGGTAATCGCCGGCCCCTGCTCCATTGAGTCGGAGGAGCAAATCATTCACGTGGCTCAAGAGGTAAAAAAGGCTGGCGCTACGCTGTTACGAGGCGGAGCCTTCAAACCGCGCACTTCTCCCTACGCCTTCCAAGGCCTGCATACCAAAGGGATTCGGCTGCTGGTTCAGGCAAAACAGGCCACCGGCCTTCCCATCGTAACAGAAATCATGGACAAATCTCATCTGCCCTTGTTCGATGAGGTAGACGTGATTCAGGTAGGGGCCCGTAACATGCAAAACTTTGAGCTTTTAAAACATCTGGGCCGAACCAATAAGCCAATCCTACTGAAACGAGGCTTAGCCAACACCCTGGAAGAGCTGTTGATGAGCGCCGAATACATCATGGCGAACGGCAACGAACGGGTTCTTTTATGCGAACGGGGCATCCGCACATTTGAGACTTATACCCGCAACACCCTGGACTTATCGGCGATCCCCGTACTGCGTCGGTTAAGCCACTTGCCGATCATCGTCGATCCTAGCCATGCCACCGGGGACGCCGGTCTGGTAAAACCCATGGCCTTAGCCGCCACTGCCGCGGGAGCGGATGGGCTTATGATCGAGGTCCACAACGATCCGCCCCATGCTCTATGCGACGGTGCCCAGTCTCTCACGCCCCAAGGCTTTCAGGAACTAGTGGGTATGGTACAAGCCATCCGGCCTTACAGCGATTGCCACGCTGCTTCGGAGGCCCGTCTATGAATACAGTAGAAGTAAAAACCACCTCCGGCTACCGCGTTCAAATTGGTCCCGGTCTTCTGGGAAAATGCGGGAGGTATATCCTGTCTGTTCACACGCCCTGTCCCCTTGTTCTGGTCACCGATCAGCATGTGGATTCGTTATATGCCTCCCAAGTAACATCCTGTCTGGAACGCTCCGGATTTCAAGTAAGAAAATTTGTCCTGCCATCCGGAGAGGGCGCCAAAACTCTGGAAAACTATGGGCATCTGCTCCAATTTCTGGCCCAGGTAGGATTAACCCGCTCGGATCTCATCGTTACCTTGGGAGGTGGGGTCGTAGGAGATCTGGGAGGTTTTGCCGCTGCCACCTACCAGAGAGGAACGGCCTTCATCCAACTGCCCACCACTCTGCTTGCCCAAGTAGACGCATCCGTGGGAGGAAAAACCGCCGTAGATCTCCCCCAAGGGAAAAACCTAGCGGGAGCTTTCTGGCAGCCGAAGCTGGTGCTATGCGACACCCAGTGCCTAAACTCTCTCCCCCGCGACGTTTGGGCAGACGGCGCTGCTGAAGCAGTAAAGTCGGCAATGATTGCCGATGCCGGACTTTTGGAAGATATTGCCCAGGGAGCGCTGGAAACACAGCCGGAGATGGTAATCACCCGTTGCGTTCAAATAAAAGCCGCCGCCGTAGAAAAAGACGAACAGGACCATGGCGAGCGTCAAAAGTTGAACTTTGGCCATACCGCAGCCCATGGAATCGAGCGTTGGAGCGGCTATAGCATTCCCCACGGCCGTGCCGTAGCCATCGGAATGGCGGTAATCACCCGCGCCTGCGTGCAGCGAGGTCTGGCATCGGAGACTGTCTGGCAGGCCCTGAAAAAGGCATTGGACCGGTTGGATCTGCCGAAAGATTGCCCTGCACCTGCCAGAGAGCTGGCAGAAGCTGCGGCCGTGGATAAGAAGCGTCAAGGCGGTCAAGTAACCCTGGTTCTCCCTGAACGGATTGGAGAATGCCGTTTGGTCCCTACTGATCTTGCAGCGCTGGAGCAGTTTTTTCAAGACGGCTTCTAAGAATATTAGCGGAGCGAGTTTCTTATTTTTGTGAATGCTTTTCACAAATTACCGAAATCCTAGAAGTACTCGCTCCGAAACTCCACAAAATATTCCGACACGTTTCCCAGAGAGACCTTTTGACACCCGAATCTTATGAAATAAAAAAGGCAGCAGAATCTTCTCCTGCCGCCTTGCAACTTCAAGCATATTTTATTCCTTTGTATTTTCTTCCAGCAGAGCATGCCACTTCTCCTGCTCTTCCTTTGGAATATCAGACACCTTCAGCAAGGCTACCGCCAGCTCATAAGCCGAACCACCATACCATTCATCTCTCAGGTTGATCACTTGGGCATCCGTAAAATCTTCTAGTTTTACTTCCGCATGATATTGATAGGAATGATGTTTCTTATAGCGGCTGACAAATCCCTTATTTTCTAAAATCTTTAGAAAAGTCGCAACAGTATTATTCGCGTACTCCTTCTCGTACTGTTCCCGAATTCGTTCTGTGATTTCCAGAACAGTTAGATCCTCTTTTGACTCCCAAATACATTTCATAACGCGCCCTTCGGCGGGCGCAAGCGACAGCTTCATCGTGCCTCCTTCCGCAGCCGTGTTGCCGTAGATTCTGGCTTCCGGCTTTTCCCGTCTTTTCTTTTATCTGTTTGTATCCATTCTTCTGTCACCAGATAGAATTTCTTAACTAGGATATCACGAGAATGATATGCGAATAAGTACTTTTTCTTAAAATTTTCTTAATTTTATGGACATAATTGGTAACAATTCGATCTTAAATTTTCCTTAGTTTCGTATCTACCTCTTAATTATAGCAAATATTCTCTTCTTTTACACTTTACACAATTATTACCATTGTAATCCGCTTTTTTCATACAAATTCTCTTTTATTTACAATTATCATTTCCTCTCGCATTCGTGTGTATCCTTAGGGGAATGCGTTTTATTCGATAGGATTTTGCTATTGAAATTCTCGCGCCGAGCGCAGCTGCCATCGGCGGCTTTTTCCTTGCGCGTTCGTGTGCATCCTTAGCGGAGCGCTTTTTATTCTATAGGAAATTCCAACAGAATTTCCTATAGAATAAAAAAGTATCTGCACATTTTGTACTTGCTCCAAAACTCTACAAAATGTGCGGATACTTTTTAACATTGAGATTTTTAAACCCTAAGGCATAAAGACAAAATTAGCCTTCCATCTTTTACTGCTTTAGCATGGGAAAAGCCACAAAACACAAAGAATCGTGCTGACTTCCGCAATGAGAAAGAAGGGAAGCGTAAATTTCAGCGTATTTTTCAGCGTGTAATGACCTGCTGCAAAAGCCATAGCTACATTGGTGGCACCGTAGGGGAGAATCGTAAAGTAGCTGGCCATCGCAGCTCCCATCACCGCTGCCCTCGGATCAAATCCGCCTGCCACGGATGCTGCTGCCGCAAGGGGCACCAGAACGTTATAGGTAGCGGTATTGTTCATAAAGTTTGTCATGATGCCGCTGCCCAGCGTAAACACGGTGACAATCGCCACGCTGGAAGGATTCTTTCCTAAAATGCCATTGATCGCATTTCCTAACAGCTCTCCTGCGCCGCTGCTGACCAGAGCATCGGAAAGAACAAAGATACCTGCCAGCATAAACACCATATCCGTGCTGAGGTTTTGCAACACCTCTTTCATGGTCAATGTTTTCGTGATCTGCAGTACAATCACTCCAATCACAGGCATCATGTACATGTAATCGCCAAGTGCTTTTCCAAAGAAAAAGGAGCCCATCACGCAGACAAAAACAATGTAAGTAATTATCTCCTGTCCACGGGGAATCGCCACAAATTCTTTGACACTTCCAATCTGTGAAGCGTCAATCTCATTCTTCGGCAGCATTTTATATCCAAAAATAAAGTATACGGACAAAAGTATCAGCGTGATGATGCTGGCCTTAAACACATCGGTTAATCCAAATGTAACTCCGTAAGCTTCCAAAAAGGCATTCAAACGGGAGGATGCGGTAGCGCCCATGGCAACCGGTACTTTTGAGGTCCAGATACTTGCCAGCAAAGCGGTGGGAAGTAAAACACGGGAAGCGCATAGATCCTTGTCCGAACTCAAAATCCCCAGCAGCATAATCATCAGGGCAACCGTCGTGGTGGCTACCATCATCTGGGCAAAAAAAGCAATCAGCGCGCAAAAGATCAAAAGGATCGCCAACGCGGATTTTCCGCCCTGCATTTTCATAATTTTCATTTGAATCGAGTGTAAAAAGCTTGTTTTTCCGAATGCGTGGCTGATAACAAAAATGCAGGCAATCATGATCAACGTCTTATTGCAGAATCCGGCAAAAGCATCTTGAATCGGCAGCACGCCGGTCAAAGCAAGCAAAGCGCAGCAAATCATCGTTGTCAGCCCATAGGACCATTTGTTGATGAGAAATCCCAAAATCATCACAGCCAAGATAATCAGCACAATATACGATTGTTCCATCTCTCTTCCTCCTCAAATCAGTTTTGTTTACTTTGCTTCCGGGATCACCGGCAGAACCAGTTTGGAAACGGCTTCCAGGCTATGATGCACCCGATTGGTCGCTATCGCAAGTTCCCGGTCTGTTCCAGGGCGGTTTCCGGTATTGTGGTTTCGGTCAAACATCGGGAAACAGCTGCTGGTAACCTCTAAGCGGATCTGATGTCCTTTTCCAAAATAGATGCTGGTATTTCCCATATCCACAGTCAACTGCCGAATTTCACCGGGCCTTAGCAGATTTTCCGTAAACGTGTTATTGTATCTGGCCCTTACGATTCCTTCTGTCACATTTAAAGCCTTCCCGTTGGGATGTACGTCAATCAGCCGGCAGAAAAAGTCCGTGTCCGGTGCGGAAGAGGAAATGGATAGTTCCGCCTGAACCAAACCGACAACCTCGATTCCCTCTTCCAGTGCCGGAGTGGAATATACGAGTACATCCTGGCGCTCCTCGACTGTACGAAAATCCTGGATCGGGCCGGCACATCCTCCAGGGGCGCGGGATGGAGCTGGGTTTTCCGGATCATAGACAAAGGAATCCATAGAGGCGCCCCCCTCCGGCGGCGTCAGAGACAAGGTTCCGTCTCCATGAAGCGTGTTGGCGCCTTCTTTACTTCCCAGATAAAAATCCGTGTAAACGGTCCGGGCCAAAGGCCACTCCTGCTCCTCGCGCCACTGATTTTTCCCCATGACATACAGGCGAATCGGAGCCTCCTCCTCCACGCCGGTTTTCTCCCCTTTGAGCCAGTAATCCAGAAAACGGATGATGTGGGACTGAATCTGTATATTTTCCCCATCCGCTCCAGGGAAGCTGAGTTCTCCCTGTTGATTGCTGAAAATACAGGAATGATTCCAGGGGCCGATCACCAGCCTGGTGCCGCGGCGCACATTTTCATTGGGATTTTCCTTGGTCAATGTGACAAAGTTTTCAATAGGACCATTTTTGGACGACGTATCATACAGACCGCAGTACATCAGCGCTGGGGTTGTAACCTGCGTCAGATCGATGGGCCTTCCCTCTACCAAAGGAACCTTTGGATCATCAAAACCAGCAACTTTTGTCCGGTACTCTTCCATATAGGGAAACCAGGGGTACAGCTGCATGGCCGGCATATCAATCTCCGGAACATAGCGGAACTGCTCATTCATATTTTTCGTGTGTTCCTTTAATTGGGTTTCCGCTTCGGCACGCTTCTCTGGGTCGTTCATCCGATTTAAGTACCTCTCTGCCTGCTGCAGAAGCCAGTCCGCATGAAGCGCATTGGGCAGAAAGCCTCCCGAATATTTCGGCTTGCAGCCCTGCATAAATGGACAGATACATTTGAGATGCGGCGGCCGCTCCGCCGCGGCTGTCAGTTGGGTGTAGGCATAAAAGGAATGGCCAAATGTCCCAACCTTTCCGTCGCACCATGGCTGGACTGCCGCCCATTCGATGGTATCATAGCCGTCCGGCCCCTGGTTGATAAAAAAGTTCACATCACCGTCCGACATCCCGGTTCCCCGGACATCTTGGTATACCACACAGTAGCCGGCTTTGGCAAAGCCAATGGGGCTTAACTGCCCCCATCTTCGATCCAGCGTTTCCTTTTCATAGGGCGAACGAAGCACCAGAGCCGGATGCTTTTCCTCATCATTCGGCCGGTAAATGTCCGCCCTTAGTATCACGCCGTCGCGCATTGGAATCTCAACATCTTTTTCAATCAATATGTTCATAGATTCCCCTCCTTCCATCCGCTGCCATATCTGAACAGCGATTGATTTAAGATCGCTTTTTTCTGATCTAAATTCACTATATCTTTTTCTGTGAACGAATGGAAATACGAATTTGGCTATTATTTATAGTTTACAGGGATATATATATCTTCAATGGAAGGTATTTATTGTAAATAGAATAGAAAAGAGATATAATAAGATATATTTTATCTGATTCCAGAAAGATGATATGCAGAAAGGATTGGTATGAATTTATTACAATTGAAATATTTTCAGGAAGTCGCACGGTATCAAAATATCACAAAGACAGCGGAAGCTCTTCATATCTCCCAGCCTTCCCTAAGCACCTCTATCAAGCACTTGGAGGCGGAGCTTGGCATCGCGCTGTTTGATCGGAAGGGAAAAAGTATTGTTTTAAATGAAAATGGACAAAATTTTCTTCGGGATATCAATTCTGTCTTTGAATTATTAAATCGGAATCAAGTAAAACGAGACTTATTTGCCACAGGAAAATCCTCCACCATTTCCATCGGAGGAAGAAAAAGCGAATTGATGCTCTCCCCATTCATTTCTGCTTTCCTTACCAAACATCCGGACGTACTAATTTCCTTTAAAAATAGTGTCAGTGTGTCCTCCTTTGATCCAGATATTTTGGATTTTTTGATCTTTGCCGAACCCCCTGAAAATGATTCCAGAGGCAAACTGATCCTAGACCGCGAAAGACACAGTATTTTGATGTCAAAAGAGCATCCCCTTGCTCAAAAAAGCCTTGTGACGCTTCCCATGATCGCGGAAGAACAGTTTATTTTTGTGACGCCAAATTCTGAAACAATGCCGCCTGGCTACCGGCTTTGCCAAAGGGAAGGATTCACTCCCAAGGTGGCCTGCATTACGGACGAGCGCGCCGTACTGCTTTCGATCATGAAACAGAGTCATCTGGTTTCTGTGGTACCGGAACACGACGCGGAGGCTTTTATGCGGATTGGCGACTACGTCTCCTTTCCCGTTCACACTGACCAAGAACGAAATATCGTACTGTCGATTCCTGCCAATAAAGTCCTCTCCAAAATTGCAGAAGAATTTCTTCTAGACTTATGGAATCAACCGGAAATCAAACGCTGGAATCCAGATTGGAGCCTCAAAAATATGATTCGATGACGGAGGGATAGATATCATAAGATCATGGCAAAATAGCCGATATATCCCATTAGCAAAGCCACACCATGCCAACGTTTTAATTTTCTATCCTTTCGGCAAAACAAGAATAACAATAAGGTCGATATTCCCGCAGCCATTATATCAAACCGAAACGACGAGGCAAATGGCACCGGGACAATAACAGAAGAGAGCCCCACCACAAATAGGATATTAAAAATATTGCTTCCAACGATATTTCCAATAGCAATATCCGCATTTCCCTTTTTGGCTGCCGAAACAGAAGTAAAGAGCTCCGGCAGAGACGTCCCCAAGGCAACGATCGTCAAGCCGATGAAGCGTTCGCTTATCCCGATCTTTTCCGCTATTGTGGTTGCCGCATCCACAGATACATCGCTTCCGAAAAGAATCAGCGCCAGTCCGATCAGCGCCAGAAAAACATACTGCCATACTTTTCTCTGGTCTGGCATTTCTATTTCTTTGTTTGGATGCTTCTTTGTCATGATTAGAAGGTAAACGATATAGAGAACAAAGCAGATGATTTGAATCACCCCATCCGTAAAGCAAATCGTTCCATCCATTCCTTGTGTCAAAAGAAGGGCCGTGATTGCAAAGAGAAACGGTATCTCATAACAAAGCGTAGAGCGATTCATGGCAAGCGGTGTGATTACGGCGGAAAGTCCCAGAATAATCAAAATATTTAGGATATTGCTTCCCACAATATTTCCAATCGTAATATCGGCGCTTCCCTTTAATGCAGAGGAAATGCTGACCGCCGCTTCCGGCGCGCTGGTCCCCATCGCGACCACCGTTAGACCGATTACCAATTGTGGGATTTTAAATTTTGCCGCGATCCCCGCCGCGCCGTCCACAAACCAATCCGCGCCTTTTAAAAGCAGAAAAAAACCTGCGGCAAGAAACAATGCCTGTACACCTATTTCCATTGGGAAATCCTCCTTTTCTCTAAGGTAAGTGCCGTCCTTCGGACTCTCGCAATCTACCGCTTTCCTTCTTCTTTGAAAGCCGAGCGCGGCCGCCATCGGCGGCATCTTCCGTTCGCGCTCGTGCGCATCCTTAGCGGAGCGCTTTTTTATTCTATAGGAAATTCCAACGGAATTTCCTATAGAATAAAAAAGACGAGTCCTTTGCTGTTTTTATAACAACAAAGTCTCGCCATTTCATCACAAAGCCGGATTCGAAAATCGTATTGACGGCTAAGCAAACATAGAAAATATCTCTATGCAAGCTACTCCCTTTTTCGTCTCATTATGCTGTTTTTCTTGTCAACGGTATTATATACAATAAATGGGATTTCGTCAATAGCCTGCAAAAACTCCGCTTCATGTTTGTTTAAAATTGTAATCCAACAGATCCTCCACACGGCAGCCCAGCGCATTGGCAAGAGAGATGACCGCCTGCGCAGACGCTTTTCCTATCTCCTTTGTGCCAAGTTCATACTGCTGCAGTGTGCGGAGATTGACGCCCGACTTTTCGGCAAGTTCTCTTTGCGAGTATCCGCTCTTTTTTCTTTGTTCCTGTAGTTTAGTTGTCTGCTTCTTTCGCCGCAATATGGCGTTTACGGTATCTACAAACTTTTCTTCTGCCGCTTCATGGTGCGTGGAGTACAGTTTCAGCACTTCCGTCATCGAGATATTTGCGTGTATATCCTTAAACGATTGAGCAGTGTACCACTGGTAAAACGCAAGAATCCAGCCGCTCCAGTATTCTGCCGATGCGTCATATTCGATTTGCGCCTCCGGGAAGTCTATAGCAATTCCGGATTTTGAACATACCTCTATAACAAGTTCTGTTCCTGAAAAACCCGAAACAACCTTTGGATTACCTTTACCAAACTTATCCGCATAGCCGCTGGCAATGAACAGTTCCATAAAAGCGTCCGGTTTCATCTTGCAGGCGTTTACGGCATAGTCAAAAGCTTCGCCTAAATTAGTCATGGCGTCATGCAGATACTGTTCAGCGTAAGCGTGGATCATTTGGCTTTATCTCCTCTCGTATAATATCCCGCATGAAAATCCTGTCCAAATCCTCGTTTTCCAGTTCTCTATTGTATGCTTCTCTTGCCTCGTCATCTCTTACCTTACGCTTTGCATAATAAAGCGTATTATCCGCAATTTCATAGTCCAGAAAGCGGATTGTTTCAAATGCTTTTTGCGATTTCAAAACAAACTGCTCACCGAGCTTTCCGAGTTTCATGGCATAACCCAACTGCTTCAGCGATATCTCATTGTTCACAAAAGAGCGTGCAAAGGAAAAGTAAGAATCGTCCGCACGATATCCTACAATGACATCATAAGACTGAAACGCCGGAAGAAAATTTTGAATCAGATAGTCTTTTCCTCGTTTTGCAAGTGGGGTGGATAATCTTGCTTTCCGATGAAGCATCAAAATGGCAAGCCAGTTCAGTATCATAAAATCATCCGAAGAAAGGTTCAGTACCGTTAAATCAGAAAGGTCGATTTCGTACCGATTGGCAAAACCGTCTGCATTTTCGCTGCACGCCCATTCTTTGGCAAGTTCAATATGCTCTGTGCAGTAAAAGCCTTTTCCATAATCATTGTATGCTTTTCCCTTATCGAAAATGGGATGTTCAATGATACTGGGTGAACCGTGATATAAAATAAGTGTGCTCATTTTTTATCTCTCCTATACTTCCACAGAGGTAGCTTTCTATACTATACCTCCACAGAAGTAGTTTGTCAAGAGGCCAGCAAAATTTAATTCTGCACTGGAATTTAAATCAGGATGAGGACGAACTTTTGTTACGCCGAACCGGGACACACACAGACTTATTTGAAATGTAGTATGTAAAGCCGTGTCCGTAAATCCGCCCAATCCCCTCTCTCATCCACCCCATTTTTAGACATCAAAAAACCCCGTAGACCGCATATCTACGAGGTTTTCCTTTTCCCAGGGGCAGTAAGAGTCGAACTCACATCGACGGTTTTGGAGACCGCTGTTCTGCCATTGAACTATGCCCCTAAAATGACCTGCCTACTATTTATATCATAATCTGACAGGTCTGTCAACTATTTTTAGCTTTTTGCCAGAGCAGCCATGGCCTCCTGAACATTCTTTACGCCGATCAACCGAATCGGAAACTTCCTCTTGATGGCTTCCAAATTGCTTTTGGGCAAAATACAGGCTTCAAACCCCAATTTTACCGCCTCACTCACCCGCTGTTCCGCCATGTTGACGGCGCGCACCTCACCGGACAATCCGACTTCCCCAAACACCAATAGTTGATCGCTGACCGGCGTATCCTGGTAGCTGGAAACCAGGGCCGTCACAATCCCCAAATCCAAAGATGGTTCTGAAATCCGCATACCTCCCGCAATATTTACATAGGCATCGCACTCGGATAACCGAAGGCCCAAACGTTTTTCCAACACAGCCATCAGCAGATTCACTCGATTATAGTCCGTTCCAGCAGCCGTACGGCGGGGTACGCCGAAATTTGTCCGGCAGACCAAAGCCTGAATTTCCAGAAGAATCGGGCGGGTGCCTTCCATGGCGCATGCCACCACAGAACCGGAAGCCTCTTCCGGGCGCCCGCTCAGCAAAAATTCCGATGGATTTTTCACCTCCTGGAGCCCATTCTCCGCCATCTCAAACACGCCGATCTCATTGGTAGAGCCAAAACGGTTTTTGACTCCACGGAGAATCCGGTAAGAAGCGTTTCGATCTCCCTCAAAGTAAAGCACCGTGTCCACCATATGCTCCAACATTCGCGGTCCTGCCACAGTCCCTTCCTTGGTTACATGGCCGACAATAAAGATGGTGATTCCCAGCCCCTTCGCCAACTGTAACAGAACATTGGTAGACTCTCGTACTTGCCCTACGCTGCCTGGCGCGCCGGAAACCTCCTCCCGGTATATGGTCTGAATAGAATCAATAATCACCACCTCCGGCCGATGCTTGTCCAGCACATGGGCAATCGTATCCAAGCTGGTCTCGCAAAGGAATGTCAGATCGCCCGTAAAGGTTCCCATTCGATCCGCCCGCAGACGAATCTGTTTTAAGGATTCTTCCCCGGAAATATAGAGTACCTTTCTTCCATTCATAGCCAGATTCCGGCAAACCTGCAAGAGCAAGGTGGACTTTCCGATTCCAGGATCGCCGCCCACTAAAAGCAACGACGCCGGCACAATTCCTCCTCCTAAAACGCCGTCCAGCTCCGCAAACCCCGTCGAAATCCGATCTTCCCGCTCTACGGAAACGGCCTCCAAGCGGCATGGCTCTACTGCTGCCAAACCAAGAGGCCCGGATACTTTTCCCGGATGCTTATCCATAGCTGCCGTCGGCGCTTCCACAAACGCATTCCAAGCTTTACAAGCAGGGCACTGGCCCATCCATTTGCTTGATTCATAGCCGCACTCTTTACAAAAAAATGCTGTCGTCTTACTTTTTGCCATGATCCTGCTCCTCTCCTTCCCCTGCTTGCAACTCTAAAAAGCGCTCTGCCAATGCCAAATCTTCCCCGGTCGTCACCTTAATATTGGAATACTCGCCTTCCACCAGCTTTACCGGCAAACCAGCCAATTCCAGAAGCATACAATCGTCTGTAATTTCCAGATTTCCCCGCTCCTTTTCATGAGCAGATAGCAGTACCTCTTTCTGAAAACATTGAGGGGTCTGAACAATCCAGGTATCCGCCCGTCTAGTTGTACTGACTACGATCCCTTCCGTATTTGACAATTTAATCGTATCCTTGGAACGGACAGCTATGGTAGCTCCCGGATAGAACGCCATCTGTTCGATACAATCCCGAATATACCGCTCCGTCAGCATGGGACGGGCGCCGTCTTGGATCAGAACAATTTCGCCTCCCGCGGCTTTTAAGGCATGGTAAACCGACTCCTGCCTGGTGGCCCCTCCTAGTACCATTTGAACTGGCTTTTTCGTGCGAATAAGGAATTTCTGAATCTCTTTCTCGTCTTCCTTCCGAACTACAATCACCAACTCATCTACCAGAGGACTGGCTTCCAGCGCCCTTCGACTGTACTCTAAAATCGGCAGTCCATTTGCCTCCACATATACCTTATTTTTTGCGCCTCCAAAACGTGAGCCGCTGCCGCCCGCCAAAAGCACGGCGGTCACTCGTTTTTCTTGAAACATCCCAATCTCCTACTGCCAAGACATATTACCTATTAGTGAATAAAAAGCCTGCCCTCGTATGTCTCTCAGGAAATGAGATTCCCTTTTTCTTGACATACGGGGACAGACACAGCTGACTTTCATTCACAGTAACGACGCCGGAAGGCATCCTATCCGCTTGGAAAGAATTTCGCTTTTATTTCAACTTTCTTCCACACTCGCCGCAAAAGATATCGCTTTCATCAACCGGGCTTCCACACCCAGGACACACGGAAGGATCTGCTTTTGACTCCATCGGCTCATCAAATACAATCCCCGCGCCGATGGTAGACGTCGTCTGCGGCTCTACCGGCTCGCCGGCAGGAATCACTTGAGGCTCTATCGATTCATTAGACGGTTCAGCCGGAACGCTGGCAGGAATTACCTGAGGCTCTATCGATTCACTAGACGGTTCAGCCGGAACGCTGGCAGGAATCACCTGGGGCTCCACCGGTTCGCTGACAGGCGCGGCCTGATTCCCCTCGAAAACCTGCGGCTGGCTATAAGGCGACGCCATCCCCGGCTGTCCATATGGGGCATTCTGAGGCACCGCCTGGCCCTGAGGCGTAATCCGGCATCCGCAGTATCCGCAAAATTGGCTGTCTCTCGGAACCTCCGCATGGCAATTCGGGCATACCTTCACTCCTTTGATTGCCTGGATCTGCATGCGCAGCGCATCCGCCTGCTCCATGGCCTGACGGATATTCGCGCACTGGGCGGCAAAGGGGTCGTCTCCGTCCTCCTTGTGGGCCTGATAATAGTAATAACCAATTTCCATATAGGAATCATTGATTTTCTGATTGCACTGATTGATCTGCTTATTCAAATCGGATACTTCTGCCATATCTTTTGCCTTTTGGGCAACACCTTTGCTTTTGCTGGAAATCGTCTCTCCAATCTTGTCAAAAAAAGCCATCTTATCTCCTCCTTGAATGATTTTCATTTCTAAACGTCACCGCTTCCTGGTAAAAGGAAGCAGCAAACATGGACTCCCCATTTCTTTAAGACTCTGTCACCACATCGGCGGTTTTCGCTCTTGCTACACGGATAAGGTCTTCCGCTTTTAGCTCCAGCTGACTGCCAAGCCTGCCGCCGCTGACCACAATCTTCTCCCTTGCCTCAGCCGAGGCATCCACAATGGTAGGGAACTGTTTTTTCATCCCGATGGAAGTGCAGCCTCCCCGGACATAACCGGTCAGCGGCGTCAATTCCTTTAACGGAAGCATTTCTATGGATTTCTCGCCAGCCGCCTTCGCCGCTTTCTTCAGATCAAGTTCCGCCTCAATCGGAATCACAAATACATAGTGCTCCCGGCTCTTTCCAACCGTAACCAAGGTCTTATAAACCAGGTCGTGAGGCAGCCCCAAAATATCGGCGATCTGTATTCCATCGGTAAATTCTGTGCACTCATAGGAATACGCCTTATATTCCACTTTATTCTTTTCCAATAAACGCATTGCATTGGTCTTTGCTTCTTTTCCCATCGAATTCTCCTCGCAATACCATTTTTTCAATCACAACAGCTACTCCATCGTGATCGTTGTCCGCCGTCACAACATCCGCCGCGGCTTTCAAACTATCCGAACTATTGTCCACCGCTGCGCCGACTCCCGCATAAAGAATCATATCCCGGTCGTTGTCTGCATTTCCGCAAGCTAAGATTTCCTCTCTTGAAATGCCAAGGAATTCCGAAAGCCACGCAAGTGCAGAGGCTTTCCCGGCTGTCTTGTTTCCAATTTCCACCAGATGAGGTACAGACGAAGTTACATAAAGACCTCCCAAAGCCGCAAGTCTCGCTTCTATCTCTCGCTTAAATTCCACGTCCGCAGCCAAAATATCAATGGCATCCACCCGAGTTCGATTCTCCCGGATAAATTCCCGGATATGCTCCACCGGCCGCCTCGTCCTTCGAATATATGGAAAAGAACCCGGAGGCGCCCCAAAGGCAGCCGGGTTCTCCACATATTCCCGGCTCGCATAGGGTACCCCGTCCACAAAGCCCTCCAGCGAAACTGGATAAGGCTCCATCAGTTCCAAGATTTCCAGCACTTTTTCCTCTTCCATACAATTCCGGTACAGACAAGTTCCATCCAACATACGGCTGATTGCCGCTCCGTTGGAACTGATCGCATATTCCAGCCCTTGTATTTCCCGCAGGCAAAGCGGCAAAGAGTGAAAAGAACGTCCGCTGGCCACCACCACATGAACGCCCCGCTTGATTGCTTCTTTTAACGCTTTTTTCGTCCGATCTGACAGCGTTCCATCGCTCCGAAGAGTCGTGCCGTCCAAATCCAGGGCAATCAGGCGAATCATCGATTCACTGCCTCGCAGGAATAAACCTGATACTCTTTTTTCAAATCCTCATAGGCTTGGTCGCGCATCGCGGCATCCTTAAAGATACCGTAAACACAGGACCCGGACCCTGTCATCAAGCTGGCGGAAGCGCCATATTCCACCAACAAGGCTTTCAATTCCTGAAGTCGATCTCTATCTGGGACAACCTCCTCAAAAACATTGTAAAGATTGTCGCAGATCTCCGACAAATTTCCCGTCTCCAATCCTCGTTTCACCTGATCCGTCAGGCGCTCCTGGGACAAGTTTCCAGACTCATCTAATTTTTGATACATACTAGCCGTGCTGAAAAGTTCTTTCGGCTGAAGTAAAAGCAAGGGGTATTCCATCTCCGTATCAATTAAGGACAGCTGATCTCCGATCCCGGTTCCAACGGCAGCGCGGGAAAGCATACAAGCCGGCACATCCGCTCCAAGGCCCGCTCCAAGCTCCATCATTTCCTTACGCCCCAGTTGAAGGCCAAACATCTGATTTACCGCACGAATCAAAGCGGCTACATCCGCACTCCCGCCGCCAAGTCCAGAGCCATAGGGAATTCTCTTTTCCAAATGAACCCGGAGACCGCCAATTCCCGGATAACGCTCCAAAAGCCTCTCATACATACGATATACCAGATTGTCCTCGTTTTCCAGTTCTTTTACCGTGCAGGTAAACTCCAAACCAGGCTCAGCCTTCTTCTCCACAGTCAAAATATCGCTCAGAGAAATCGGCTGAAAAATCAATTCCAAATCGTGATAACCATCCTCTCTGCGCCCAAACACATTTAGGGTCAAATTGATCTTTCCTCTTGCTTCTACCTTCATTACTGCCTCCTCATTCTACCGTTAAAATACAAAATACGCTGACGCCCAGTCCTCGTCCGAAGTCTGTTAACCCTTCTCCTGTAGTAGCGGTAATCCCAACCGAGTTCTCCGCAATGCCCAAAAGGCCGGCCAAAGACCGGCGCATCTCATCCACTTTTGGACCGATTTTCGGGCGTTTTCCCTCAATCGTGACGGAGAGATGACAGATTTGATAACCGAACTCCCGCAAATCTTTCAACGCCTCGGCAAGATATGCTCGGCTGTCCCTAATTCCAGCCCGACACATCTCATCGGCCACTGGTCCCAGAATATTGCGGCAGGTAATACCAGATACTGCATTGGTCACAGCATGAAGCACCACATCGCCGTCACTGTTAGCCAAAAAAGGCGGTACGCCTTCAAAGAGGACGCCGCCAAGCAGGCAGTTTCCCGGCGCATTTTCCCCATCAAATCGATGACTGTCCTGCCCGATGGATACTTTCATACACATCCCTCACTACTTGCTCCACGCTCTTACCGTCGGTTTCCACCACAACATCCGCTGCCTCCTGATAGGCACGGGTCCGTTTTTGCATCAGCTGCGCAATATATTCGACATTCATATGGCCATTCAGGATTGGCCTGGTCTTCTCATTTTTCACTCGGTGATACGTCGTTTCCGGACTGGCTTTTAAGAGAACGATAAATCCATTTTCTTTCATGGTTCGAATATTCTCTTCCCGGATTACGATGCCCCCGCCGCAAGATACAATGGTATTGCTGCCGTCCGTGATCTCGCGAAGCATCCGGGATTCCTGGTCGCGAAAATACTCTTCTCCGGATTCTTCAAAAATCTGGCGGACGCTGCGTCCGTCTCTGGCTACAATCTCATCGTCTAATTCCAATACTTGTTTTCCATATGCTTTTCCAAAGGCGGCAGAGACCGTAGTCTTACCGCTTCCCATAAATCCTATAAAAAATATATTCTTATTTGTCATCCTTGACTCCTCTGATATTCCGCTTTCCACTTTTGGACTAAATCCTTAAGGCCAGCGGCGCGGCGAATATTGTCTTTCTCCATCAACGCCTCTACCTCCGCCGCCCGTCCAACAAAGCGGGCTCTCTTTTTCTTTTCTTCCAATTCTGTCTTCCAGGTAAATTGTGTCTCCGCCGGCACATGTTCCAAGATCCCCTCCGGCAGCTTTACCAATTCATCCAAAAGATGCAATTCAAACAGCTTCCGAAGCGGCTCCTCATTTTGGAGCAGTTCGTAAGCCCGTACATAGCATTCCGCCGCCTGGTCAAACGAAAAAATCCCAGCCAACGCCGAACCCTTATTAAACCAGACATTCCCCCGGAATCCCTCGCTTAAGAGCTCATCATTACGAAGTGTGAATATCTTATCGTACAGCCGTAACGCCCCATAATATTGGCGCATGGAAAATAAATAATCCGCCTTTGCCTTCATCTGTTCCGCCGTGCTGGACCGTGACAAACGTTCCAGCTGCTCTTTAAAAGCAAACAACTCCGCGCTGCTGTAATAATGGATATCCTGCAAAATCACCAGAAGCAGTTCCGCCTGATCTGCCTGCCCCGCCCATTTCCGGAGCTTCGTTTCCAGACCAGTCATCCCCAACTCCTGGCCAATAAATCGGAATAACCTCTCATCCAGGAAGTCCTCGCCAATGAGCATCAGATTATGATAAATAAAATAACTAAGCTCTTCGCCGGAATACAAATGAATTCCCAGCTCTTCCACATAATAAGGGTTTTTTACTTTCCGGCTGTCGCACAAAATCAGTCCGCTCATGGCTGCCTCCTTTCTTACGATAAAATTTTTTATGAAACAGGAAAGAATTTCGCTCTGCGAAATTCTCCGCCTGCGGCGGGGCAGCTTTGCTGCCATCTTCCTTTTCGCCGCAGTGCGATCCTAGCGGAGCGTTCTTTATTTCATAGGAAATTTCCTATGAAATAAAGAAGTCTCTACGTATCACCTTTCCCGTAGCAGGGAATAGTTCTCCAAATCCTTTATCCACGACCCGTACGGTCATACACCTCTCATCGGAAAATGAGACGATCACTTCAATTTTTGTCGTCTTATTGGGTCTAGCCGGCAGTTCATCCAAAGAAATGCTGACCTTTTCCACCCGCTGGCTTCCGACCGGCGCTACAGCTAAATCCAACATAGACACATCGTCCACAATAAATTCCACAGAAGATTTTGCCTCGTACCAATTACAGCCCGCCGACGCCAATACAACCTGCTCTTTTCGGCCTCCATAGATGGCATATAAGCTAACCGTAGACCGAATACGTCCTTCACAGATACAAATATAGGGATATGCGCTGTCTTCCTGTAGGACGTCAAAGGCCACATAGGCCGCGCCATTGGCAAATAAGTGTTGTCCCGCAAAGACCTTCCGCCGGTTACAGGCAACCTTCAAAAAACCGGATGCCCAATCACTGTTCATAAAACCTTTTCCGGTCAGGAACACCGACGAAATCAATTTTTTTTGAAAGAGGCGTTCTGCACAGGCGGTCAAAATCGTATCCGCTAAATGCTCCCCAGACGGGGTATCCAGCACATCCAGGCTAAATCCTTCCTCCAGTTTTTTATGATCTGCCTCGATCACCTGGGGTTTTCGCCCCCGAATCACCTTCATCTCATAATAATGCAAACCATCTTCCGTTAAATCCAACAGACACGTCTGATTGGCCCAGACTTCCTTTTTCTGGCTAATTACATAATAGATAAAGCTTTCGGTGTGGCTCAGAATATGAATTGCATCCCGCGTCACCCCGCAGGATTCCGCGACTTGTATCAATTTATCCAGAAAATGCCCTTCCAAATCCTGCACAGTAAAAACCAAACTCTCGATCTCTTCTGAATCATATTTTTTCTTTGGAAGTTCTAAAATCTTTTTCAGGTAAATCCGCAGCAGATCCTCTGCTGTATACCGCACGCCTTCGATGGTAGCGTAGCCTTCCTTACGAACCAACTTCACCAGCTTATCCACCATGGTGCCGCCGCCAAACAACGCCAGGCGGTAGGCTTCCTCCCCGATATACCAGGCATCCTCGCCCTTTTTCTTGCAGATCACCGTCGGAATCAGCCCAGAAGACATATCGTCTCCCAAAGCAACCGGCTCTGGCTCCATATCCAGCGGACGGAAGCAGCTGATTTGACTGTAATCATCACATAAATCGATTCCTAATAACAATCCCTCCACAGGGGCTCCTCCCATCTCACTGCAAGTTCTGCTGCGTAATCTATCGTATCGCATCCAACATCCATCAAAGCCGGTTGCTTCGTCCTTCGGACTTCCGCAATCGCCGCCCCGGCTAACGGCCGCCGTCCGGAGCTTTCATGGTAAAGATCGCATCGATTAATGTGTCTTTTTCTGCGTAGTCTAAAACGGCTCTCTGCCAATCCTCATCCGTAGGATCCGCACAGCCTTCTATCAAACGATTCAACACCTGGAAGCGGTTGGTACCGCCGCCGGACGAATCCGCCTTTCGTTCCCCTTGCTCCACTAATTCCCGAACGCCGTCTTCATTTACCCAAATTTCATATTCCAGAACGTCGCCGGAAAAAAGCAAAACGGATTTGACGAAAATTCCTTGGTAGCAGTGGGGCATCTCCGCCCGCACCATCGGTTTTCCCTCTCCACCCGGATAAATACGGTAGAAAAGCTCCACCGTAGCCTCCGGATTCCCTCGAAATTCCAATATCGTCTTATCCATCAGCTCATCCGGCAAAGGAAACAGCTTTCCTAGTTTTTTAAAATACGGAAATACTAAGCCACGATGATAAAGACGCGTCACCATCTCCTGACCCAATGTCCGGTCTTCGTCAGAAAGATCCGGCTGACTGGAAAAATACTTCGTCAATGCCAAAAGACAGATCACCGGCACGCCGCCGGCCAAAAGTTCACTCTTTACGATATCCCGGATGGGAATGAAAACCTCCTCCGATATCTTGTCTTCTCTCATAAAATAGCCGTAACACTTGACTACAAAATAGGCATTGACCAATAACTTATCGGTCGGTCCCTTTTTCAAATAGAACTGGAACACATCGTCTAATTGAA
The DNA here is from genome assembly GCF_051055405.1 of Hominifimenecus sp. rT4P-3. Lineage (GTDB taxonomy): Bacteria > Bacillota > Clostridia > Lachnospirales > Lachnospiraceae > Pseudolachnospira. Next base: position 2,392,373 of record NZ_CP167068.1, read on the forward strand.
CATATTCTCCGGTGAATAATTCCTGGGCCAACAACCGTTCCGCTAAATCGCCGGTCTCCGCCCGCTGACTGATGCCACGGCGCAGCAGCGCCAACATTTCCCGGCTCAATCCATTATAATGGAGACACAAGTAAGACAAAAGCGTGTCATTGGCTTGTCCGCGCTGGAACAGATAGTAAGAAAGTTCCAGCAAAAAATCTTCTTTTTGGTACGATGTATTTTGAATGGTCCGACTGCAAAGTTTTAAAAGCAGCGGCACCTGAATTTGCTCATATCCATAGGTACGAATCAATCCAAAAGCTTCCGCCAAATACTCCCGCTCAATCAAAGCCTCGATCAGATGTGTACGGTCATCTCGGCTGACATAAGGCTTTTGCACGCAAGCCAGAAGTTCATCCCCGCTTTCTGTTTCCATCTGGGAATAATAGCGGATCAATCCTGCCGTCAGCTTTTTCTGATACAAAGGATGGATTCCAGCCACCTCTAGCTCCTCTTTTAGGAGTACAGCCGCATCCGTATCATTCTCCGCTGTCCGCAGAAGCTCGTTGCAGCGAGAAAGCTTTAACATCGGATGATTGGGATAGATAAGGAAGCACTGAGAAAGCAATTCCTCCCCCCCAGGAAAAAGCGGAGTACAAGAAAACGGCACGCCAGCATAGCGGCTGCTGTAAGCATCCGAAAACAGGAGACGGCAGTCCTCGGAATATACGGGCACATAGGCCACGCCATCCCGCACGGGAACCATTTTTTCCTCCTTCAACTCCCCGTACACCACAACCACATGGCGCAGATTCGGGTTATCGATACCAATCCGGCAGGTTTTCAGAACGTCCGGAAGAATCCGGGCCATCTTTTCATCCACCATCTCAGGGAAAAGCTGTCTCCGGTACAAAACCGCCAAAGAGTCATCCACACTCCCCAATAAAAGCTGTTCCAGGGTAAACTGTTGGATTTGCTGAGCGTAAGCCTCCATCATGGCGCTGCCAGGCTCAAAATTTTCCAGGACATTCCGGTATAGGCGAAGCTTTGACGCCGCGTCCGCCGGACTGTTATAGGAATAATACAGCAGAACAACCTGGGGCAGCGGCCCTTCAAAGTCATCCGGCAAGGTATATAAATAGTAATCATAAAGGCGGGTCAACCGTACATCGGCTCCCACTCCCTTGGCAAACCAGGAAAAATACTCTTTTTTTCTTTGATTTCCCTTGATCAGAATCGAGCAAATGGCATGCAGCAGTTCCTCGGTGGGATCGGTTTCATAAAGAGCCTTCAAAATCCGGTAAAGTTCCGGACGAAAACCGGTTTCCGAGGCGGAAAGCTTTGCCACATAAGCTGCTGCCTTGGCATTTAGATACTCATGTTTTGCTCCAAACCAAAGCGATTGTAAGGCAAAGGTATCCAGCTTACGCAATACGTCCGGAATTTCATTATAAATCCGGCACGCCTCCAAATAAAGGTATGGGCTTCGCAGCCCCTTTCGGTAAAATTCACGCATCCGGTCCACAGACTCTGCCGGTTTATTCCGCAGACTCTCATCCAGCTGCATTTGCAGCATCGCCACAACAGGGGTACCCTGTCCCCTCTCCTGATATTTATCCAAAAGCTTGATCAACCGCTCTTTTAATTCCCAGCTTCCGACCAAACACATTTGAAGATAGAGAAAATAGCAGTAGGAATCGATATCCTCCAGCCGGCGTCTTTGCACTTCTGTCTGCAATTCGTTCAGCAAACGGCCAGCCAACTCTTTCCGTCCCCGCAGCATGGCCAGTTCAATCTGCCAAAGTTTCCGCTGAACATCCGGAGCCTTCCGTTCCGCCATCGCATCCCATGCGCTTTGCATCCGGCTTAGCAAAAGGCTTTCCTCATAATGTCCGGCGCGGCGATCCAAATCTGCTTTGATATACGTAGCCATGTGATGGCGAAACTGGTTTTTCTGTTCCCGATTTGTCTCGTCTCCCGCCACTTCCACAACGACAGGAAGTTCCAGTTTCCCATAAATCCCGGCAATCGTCAACTTCCCATAATTGGTTCCCACATGAAGAAAACGGGGAAGGATTCGAAAACTTAACTCGCAGGTATTGCCAACAAAATCCGCATCTGTCAGCCCTTCTTTTTCCGCTACCAAAAAATCCGCGTCGGAGCTAATTCGGTAGGCAGAATATCCCCATGTGTTTCTCGTTATGGTAAGTCGGTCAGTCAGAACTTCTCCGGTACCAGAATAACACCGCTGCGCCAAATCAGCCGAAAGACGTACGCCCTCTTTCGCCCCCATGGCGACGAGAAATTCTTCCATCGCATTGCGTTTTCCACCGCCCCGGCAAAGCCCGTCGTACATGGCACGCGCCGGCAAATCCTGCAAAAAAGGAAGACGCACAAATTCATCCGAGTCAAACAGACGCAAAGCCGTATCGGGCTCTTCCTGTACCATCTCGGCAAATTGTTCCACTGTCTTCAGACGGCCATAACGGGACGCCGCCGCCACCTGTACGGTAAAGCGATAGGGAATCGAATATTCTCCTCCGTTACTTACCAGCAAAAAGGCGCCTATGATAGACTCGCCTTCTTCCAGATGCCTGGCGTCGACCTCGTAGGAAATCAAAGCACTCTCCCCGGTAAAATAACCCGATTTTAGAGTGACCCGGCGGTCTGTAGAATACACCAAACCACGAAAAGCAAGCCGATTTTCGCTATTCACACGAAGATCGCCTTGATGAATCCGGCCAAACGCGATGACCTCTTCTATATTCGGCTGTAAAAGCGCTAGACGAGGAACCTCCGTATCTACGATTCCTCTCGCCAGGCGGCTGATGCCTTCTTTCACTCCTATTCACCTACCCGTTTTATCTTACTACAGTTTCTGACAGAATTCCATATATTTTTTTAATTCTTTTTCATAACCATTGTCGCCTGGTTCAAAGAATTTCATGCCTACCAGCTCGTCCGGCAAATACTGCTGCTTCACATAATGCCCCGGATAATCGTGGGCATACTTATATCCAATGCCCCGTCCCATCTGAGACGCGCCGTTATAATGAGAGTCCTGCAGATGCGCCGGAACCTTTCCGATCTGTATCTTCTCCACAGCGCTCATCGCCCGGTTGATGGCCATATAAGAAGCGTTGCTTTTGGGCGCGGTGGCCACATATACCGCCGCCTCAGCTAAGGGAATTCGACCTTCCGGCATACCGACCCGCTCCAAAATCTGGGCAGCCGAAGCCGCCACTGTCATTGCGTTCGGATCTGCCATTCCCACATCCTCCGCCGCGCAAATCATAATTCTTCTGGCAATAAATTTAGGGTCCTCCCCGGCATAGACCATCCGCGCCAGATAATAAACCGCCGCGTCAGGATCCGAGCCCCGCATACTCTTGATAAAGGCAGAAATAATATCATAATGATTATCACCGTCCTTATCATAGCGGACATTTCTTTTCTGGATACACTCTTCCGCCACTGCCAACGTAATATGAATCTTTCCATCTTCCGAAGGAGGGGTGGTAAGAAGCGCCAGCTCTACCGCATTGAGCGCGGACCGGGCGTCTCCCCCGCAGATATCCGCAAGAAAATGCAGCGCTTCCGGCTCTATCTCCCCGTGGTAGGCTCCCATCCCTTTCTTTTCGTCATAGACAGCGCGGCGCAAAAGCTCTTCAATGTCCTCTGCAGAAAGCGGCTTTAACTCAAATATGATAGAACGGGAAATCAAGGCCCGATTTACTTCAAAATAGGGATTCTCCGTGGTAGCTCCGATCAAAATCACAGTGCCATCCTCCACGAAAGGAAGCAGATAATCCTGCTGGCCCTTGTTAAAGCGATGAATCTCATCGATGAACAGAATCGTCTTTTTTCCATACATCGCAATGCGCTCTTTCGCCTGGGCAATCACCGCCTCCATATCCTTTTTTCCGGCAGAAGTCGCGTTAATCTGCTCAAAATCTGCTTTGGTCGTATTGGCAATGACTTTTGCCAACGTCGTCTTTCCCGTGCCAGGCGGTCCATAGAAGATCAACGAACTTAGTTTATCCGCCGCGATGGCCCGGTAGAGCAGCTTATCTTTTCCTATAATATGACGCTGACCAACCACCTCGTCCAACGTGGTTGGACGAAGGCGTGACGCCAGCGGTGATTCTTTTTCCTTTTTTGTCTCCCGCATATAGTCAAAAAGGTCCAAAATATGTCCCCCTTTTCCTGGGCAATCTTTCAGCCGCCCTCATGTATCGATAAAGATTATATTACCATAGAACGCAATCCCTTGGCAAGAACAACCTGGGGCTATTTGCCTGCTTGCTATGCCCTTCATAAAAAATTCTAATGAAAAGCCTACATTTTTATGGAAAATCCACCGCTTTCCTTGTTGTAGAAATTCCTCCGATCCGCTATAATAGAAAAGACTTTAGCGAGGTGGTATGATGTTTCGAATTTTGCTGGCCGAGGACGACAGAGGAATCGTCGAAAATCTAACTGCTCTTTTAACCCAGGAAAACTTTTTTGTCCGTTCCGTTTCCGGTCAAGGGGAGGCGCTTTCGCTTCTTGCGGATGAGTCATTTGATCTGCTGCTGCTCGATATCGCTCTCTCAGACGGCAACGGCTATCCGGTCTGCGCAGCGGCCAAGAAAAAATACCATATGCCTGTCATCTTCCTTACCGCCTCCGGCGATGAGATGAGCGTTGTGACCGGCTTTGACATGGGGGCCGACGATTATATCGCTAAGCCCTTTCGGCCATTAGAATTGATCTCCCGCATCCGCAATGTACTTCGGAGATACGGCCAGGCGGAATCCACCATTACCATCGGCGACGTACAGGTAGATTTTTTACGGGGTACCGTGACCAAAAACGGGAAAGAGCTCTTTTTATCGGCTCTGGAATACCGGCTTCTCCTCCTTTTTTTCCACAACAAAGGAATGATTCTGTCGCGGGACCGGCTTTTAGAAGAAATCTGGGACGCATCCGGCGAATATGTAAACGACAATACCCTAACCGTTTATATCAAACGCCTTCGAGATAAGATTGAAGAAGATCCCCAGAATCCGACGATTCTCCACACCATCCGTGGACTCGGATATAAGGCAGGTGACATGGGATGAGCCGCAATTCTGAGCTAAAGCTCCTGATCCTTCTCAGCATTTTCCTTACTATACTTGCTTCCTTTGCAGCGTTCTTCTGGTTTGGCGCCGCTGGTTTTATCGTTCTTCTTTCCTGCGGCACACTGACCACGTTGTTTCTTCGCTTTACCTTTTCCCGATACCGCCGCATGGCGGAACTGGCGGAAACACTGGATCATATTCTCTATGGGCAAGCGCTCTCCCTGTCGGATTACCAGGAAGGAGAATTTGCCATATTGCAGGACGAACTGCAAAAACTGTTGAATAGACTGAAAGAACAAGCTGCCACGTTGGCGGAAGACAAAAAGGGGCTTTCCGAAGCAATGGCGGATATTTCCCACCAGCTGCGAACGCCGCTTACTTCTCTTCAGCTGATCCATTCCAGGCTGCAGCGGGGGGAACACAGCGAAGAAGAGCGTCACACTCTTTTGCAGGATTCCCGCAGGCTTTTAGAACAGATTGATTGGCTGATCACCGCGCTTCTTAAAATGTCAAAAATTGAAGCCGGAACCGTTTCTTTCGAAAAAAAGCCAGTGAACGTCGCATCGCTGATTCAGGCAGCGGCGGAACCTCTCGCCGTTCCTCTGGAATTAAAAGAAATCGAGCTTGCCATCCACTGCGCCCCTGACGCCGCCTTTACCGGAGATTTTCTTTGGAGCCGCGAAGCCATCGGAAATTTTTTAAAAAACTGTATGGAACATACCCTGCCGGGAGGGCATATTACCGTCCAAGCTAGACAAACTTCTGTCTTTACAGAAATCTTGGTTTTTGACGACGGGCCAGGAATTGCAGAGGAAGACATTCCACATATTTTTGAACGATTTTATCAAGGAAAACAGGGAAATAAAGAAAGCTTTGGGATTGGACTTTCCCTCGCGCGGATGATCCTACAGGAACAAAACGGAACCGTGAAGGCGGCCAACCGGCCGGAAGGCGGAGCCAGTTTCCATATCAAAATTTATAAAAGCGCCTTATAAACATAGGAAGGAAGACCATGATGACATTAGAAGAAGTACGAAGACAGATTGACAAGATCGACGCCGAGATCAAACAATTATTTTTCAAACGGATGGACGTAGCCCATCAAGTTGCCGAGATCAAATACGAGGCAAACGAGACTACCATCTACCGGGCAGATCGGGAGGCTGACATGATTCGCCGCCTGACAGAAGACGTCCCGTCCGACCTTGTCGCAGAATACACCGCTTTGCTTCGGAAAGTGATCGAAGTTTCCCGCAAATATCAATACGGGTTGATGTATAACTGGAATCCGGATTTCTTTACTCCGCTGGCCGAGGGCGTCTCCATCCGGGAATCAGATACCCGCGTAAAAGTACGCCTGACTCGGACGGATTCCTGCAACAGCATGTCCTCCATCCTTTCCATGATCGGCGACTATGGTTTTAACATGGAACAAATGTATTTGCTGGAGATGAATGCGGAGCAACAGACGGTCTCCTTTGAATTGATTATCCGAGGAAATCTGAACGATACCTCCATGCGCAAATTGATGTTTCAGCTGTCCAAAGAAGCCCTCGCTTTTCAGATCCTGGAAAGCTTCTAAACGGAATTTCCTATGAAAAAACAAAGAGCCTGTCGCATTAACGAATCCGAATTCGTTAATGCTACGGGTGAATAAGGTAGTATTCTGAATTATTACATCTGTGGTGTTGCAATGGATAGAAGCAAGGCTTTGGCTATAATGGTCAAAGCCTTGTTTTACCTAAAAATCTGCATATTCGTATTTTATAATTATTTCGCTTTTACAAACTTCTGATTAGAGCTTTTAGGTTTGTCGGGTATTGTCATTTTCAGTTTTCCTTCAGCGACAAGCGGTGCTACAATCTGTGACATTACATGATTTTTGGATTTGCCTACAAACGCTACGATTTCTGCTCTTGTTCGAGGTATAGAACAAAATTCCACAAGCGAATCGCCAACAGGCATTGTTTCTGCAAACAAACCGTTTTTCATAACCACCTTAAATTCGCCGTGAACAACGGAAAACAGCGGTGCGGGAAGACCTGCATTGGCAAACTCACTACGCATAGTAGGGATACCAGAATATCTATTTTCAGTTACTTTCAAGAGTTCAAGCATATTTGCAAGAGCGGCATTTCTTGTTTCGGGACGAACCTTACCAAGTGCATCTATGGAAATTTTTCCGTATAGTCCGCCGCTATTGATGATCTCCATACGGTCACGATACATTTCAATGCGAATAGGTACGTTTTCTGTATGAACACTATAATCACGATGTACCAAGGCATTGAGGATAGCTTCACGAACAGCCTTTATCGGATATTCGGGTTTATCTGCCCGTTGTCCGTTATCGTTAATTATCGTTTTAGTACGGCTATTCTTACGAACAAACTCCACAGCTTCTTCAAGCATATCGGGGATTGCTCCGGTAATACGTTTGTTATCAATAAAACGCTCACCATCACCGCCAACTGTTCCTTGCTCCGTTCCGGGAAGTGAAACTGCGGTAATGCAAAGCTGAGGGAAATAGCCTTGAGGATATTTTGAAAAAGTCATCAATCCTGCAAGAGTAGGAATGCCGTCATTGGTAATACCCATCAATTCCAAGATTTCTTCCTCAGAAACATTATCTGCAAGATTTTTTCTCTCACTTTTTACTGCGGTCAGATATTCGTTCATTCGCTTTTCGTCAATCATATTGAGTTTGCCATTATTGACAATACGAATGTCATCACGAGTTCTCTTACGAAATGCTTCATAACTGTATATTTCGTATTCGCTCATTGGCTCGTCGGATTCACCAACACGTACATAAGAGCCTTTGATGCGACCTACACCCTTATAAAAAACAGGACGCTCGGAAATATCAACACCGGGAATTTCGGCAGACACAACAGCCTTTCCGTCAATCTCACAAACAGTAAACAACGCACGAACAGACGGCTCCATTTGTTTGCATTGCTCGGTTACTTTCTTTTGAAGATCCTGAGCATCATACACGCCTTTAACAACATAATTATCCACTTCGTCAACACCAAAAATAATAATGCCGCCTTCATCTTGATTCGAAAAAGATGAAAGTGTATCAAATAATCTCGTGGGACAGCCTTGTACCGCCGCTTTCAATTCAATAGTTTGGGATTCGGTTTTTAAGTTTTTTATATCTAAAACGATTTTTTTGAGAGCTTCAGTTTGCATTAACGCTTCCTCCTTGAAGATGTCGGTTTTATTATATACTATTTTAATCAAAAAGCAAGAACTAACGAGCAGAATTAAAATTTCAACGAAAAAATCTTAGAATTAACGGTTCCATTATTCCTAATCGTTAATTCTCAAATGAAAAAGGTGTAACCACATTTTACTGAGGTTACACCACATTTTTTAAAATACTTCTTTATTAGCACTCGACTAAGCGTCAGCCGCTTTTTTTACGTACGCTTATACCAAAGCCATCAAACGAATCCAAGCTCCGCTGGCCCCTTTGACCGCTGGAAAAGTGCCAAACAGTTCGCAGCGGTCCGCGCCGATTTGTTCCAGACGGCAGATATTTTCCACAATGATTACGCCGTTTCCCAAAAGCATCCGGTGCGCGTCCATACCGTTCCGATCCACATTGATACTCTCCGTACCCAGAAGGCGAATCTGTTTTTCCGCCAAATACTCCGCCGCCAAAACGTCCAGATATGGATAGCCTTTACCGATAAACTCTTCGAATCCTTCTTCCCACTTGTCCGCATGTCCCGTAAAAAGTAACACCGCATCTCCAGGGCGAATCTCTTCATGAGCATTTTCCCATGCGATCAATTCCTCTTTTGTAATCCGATGCCAATGCTCCGCTGCCGGGATCTGTACTACCACTGCTGGCCCGCAAAGTACCAAAGGATTTAGCTGGTCCAGGGTATTCCAGCCACTGTTCACATGAAAAGGGGCGTCCATATGCGTTCCTGTATGAGGACAATAGGACCGTACTTCCAGATTCGCATGCCCGCCGTCGATGCCGGCTTTCCCCAGCCATTCCACCTGATACTTAGAGATGTATGGTTCGCAGACGATTCCCTCACCGTGGGTATGGGATAAATCCACTACACGTTTTTTTCCAAGTTCCATCTACACTACTCCTTCTTTGCACGGCCGTATAAAAACAGCACTGCCAAAATGATCACGCCATTGATAATGTTTCGGCCGCCTTCCTGCATATCCAAATTTACCAAGAGGCCGTTTAGAATATAGAGGATAATGGCGCCGGCCACCGTACCGGCATAATTCCCTTTTCCTCCCAAAATCGAGGTGCCGCCGATAACCACCGCTGCGATCGAGGGCATGAGATACGGCGTCCCCATTCCAATGTAAGCATACCCCAGATAACCGGTAAAAAGCAGGCCTCCCAGAGAAGCAAAAATAGCGCTTAGGATATAGATCAAAATTAACACGGCGCTGTTATTTACACCGGAGTAATAGGATACGCTGTAACTGTTTCCAAGGGCATACAGCCTACGGCCAAAATTTGTCTTTGTCAAGGCAAAGGTGACTCCCACTGCAATCACTGCCCAAAGGATCAAGATCCATCGGATGCCAAAGATCGATTCTGTAGAAAGGAAACGAATCCAGTCAGGGGCCGCGCCATTGGCAAGGCCATTGGTATACAGGTAGACCACGCTCCAGAGAATGCTTTGCATGGCCAAGGTCATAACAATCGGTGGAACGTTCAAAAAGACAACGCCCAATCCGTTGACCAAGCCGATCAAAATACTGACGCCTAGAAGCACCCCAATCAAAAGCAGCTGATTCTCATTTTGCATGCTGGTGGTGATAACGGCTGCCAAATTAAAGGTTACGATAATAGAAAGGTCGATCCCACCCGTCAAAATTACAAGAGTCTGGCCAATGGCAAGAACTCCTAGAAACGAGGCAGTCACCAATGTATCTGAAATGTATTTTCCGGAAAAATAGTTGGGCTGCAATAGGCAGGTTACGATATATAAGAGCACGGTGGTCAGATAAACCTTTGCGACCGTGGAGCTCTTCAGCCTTTCTTTCCAGCCGATTGACGGCTGAGCTGCGGCTTTTTCTTTCATTGTTCCACTCTCCTTTCCGTCATGCCGGCTTCCGGCGAAGTTTGATTTTCTGTAACGCATTGATGGCCAAAGCCGCCACCAGGATGAGGCCCTTGATCATATCCTGATAGAAGGAATTTACGCCCCAGAAAATCAATAATCCCAGAATTAAGGAATAGGTAATGACGCCGGCCACCGTACCAATAAAGCTCCCTCTTCCCCCCGACAAAGCCGTGCCGCCCAGAACCACAGCCGCCACGGAATTCATCGTAAATCCGTCGCTTCCGGTGGGATCTCCCACGGTCGTCTGCGCTGTCAACAAAATCCCGGCCATCGCACAGCAAACGCCCGCCATCAGATACGTTTTTACTTTCGTCTTTTTTACATGGATACCAGACACAAAGGCAGCGTTTTCATTTCCACCGATCGCATAAATCGACTGTCCGAACTTGGAGCGCCGAATGGGAATCCAGAGAAGAAAAATAGAAAATAACAGCCACAATACAGACTTCGGTATCTTTAGCGGTGTGATTGTTCCCATCATCAGTTTGGTAAACCCGCTTACTACTTCTCCGCTTGGCTGGGGCAAAATATACATACCGATGCCCATAAAGATGAAAGAAGTAGCGAGAGTAACAATGATCGGCTGAAGCCGGCCATAGACGATGAGCATGCCATTAATACACCCGCAGACCGCCCCAATCAGCAGAACAATCAGTATCGTCGCTACAATACCAAGGATATCATTTCCCAGAGCCCCAGCAATCGGAACCATAATAAAAGCGGTCACGGTATTGGTCAAGCCGATCAAGGCTCCTACCGACAAATCAATCCCTCCGGTTAAAATTACCAACGTTTGCGCCAACGCTCCAAAGAGCAACGTCATAAATTGGTCAAAGGCGGATTTGATGCCATAAGCGGTAAAAAATTTCTTTTGGCTGGATATGTAGAGAATTGCCACCGCGATCATAATGACATAGCCAAATATCGCCTCCCGGTTTTTGGCCCAGATGTATCGAAGTTTTCCGTTCATGCTCCCACCTCCGTCTCTTCCATTCCAAGGGCGGCTTTTAAGATCTCATGCTCCGTAAACTTTTCCCCTTCCAGCACAGCCGCTACTTCTCCATCCCGGAACACAGCGACCCGGTCGCAGAGTCCCAGAAGTTCCATATTTTCTGTCGAATACAGAATGATGGTTTTTCCGCTCTCCGCCAAACGGCGAATCAGCTGATAAATTTCATATTTGGTTCCTACATCGATACCGCGGGTCGGATCCGACAACAGCAAAAGGTCCGCATCTGTCAAAATGGCTTTCCCCAGTACCAGCTTTTGCTGATTTCCTCCGCTCAAAGTTCCCGCCAGCTGAGCCGGACTGCTCAATTTGATCTGTAAAAGGTCAATCATCCGCTTTGTGTCTTCCGCTTCTTTTTTGCTGTCGATAATACCAAAACGGCTTCTCTTTTTCAGAGTGGGCAGCATCATATTTTCTCCGGAACCACGGCTTAGGAGCAGACCGTCATTTTTCCGGTCCGCTGGAGTTAACGCCACGCCTGCCGCCAGGCCCTTCCTGGGGTTTCGAATCTGCTTTGCCTCGCCCCCAATCTTTATAACGCCGCTGTCCAAAACCTGGGATCCATAAATCACATCCAAAAGATCGCTTTGCCCTTGGCCGCTTAACCCGGCAAGCCCAAAGATTTCGCCCCGGCGTACCGCTAGGTTCACATGGCTCAGTCGATTTGCACAGCTGACATTTTCCAGCTCCAATACATATTCTTTGGGAAGATTTACTCTCTTTTCCGGAAAGATCGTATCGATCTTCCGCCCGGCGATCTGATCAATGATCTCGGCGTTTGTCATCTCTCCCCAGGCAAAAGAAGTAATATAGCGGGCATCCCGGAAAATCGTCGCACGGTCCGCGATCTGTTCCAGCTCATCCATCTTGTGGGAGATCAAAATTACCGTCTTTCCCTCTTCCCTGGTTAGACGGCGCAGTAAACGGAATAATAATTCCACTTCTTTGCTTCCAAGAGCCGACGTCGCTTCATCTAAAATAATCACATCGGGATTTTTGGAAAGCGCCTTGGCAATCTCCACCAACTGCTGCTGGGCTAAGGGGAGATCTTTCACCAACGTCCGCACGTCAATATCAAATTCCAGTTGTTTCATGATTTCCTCGGTTTTCTTTTCCATCGCCTTAAAATCAATCAACCGGAATTTGGTCCTCGGTTCCGAACCAAGAAATACATTTTCCGCCACGGATAAATCTGGAAGCAGGGAAAGCTCTTGAAAAACCGATGCAATTCCTGCCTGCACCGCATCCACCGGCGAAGTCAGCTGAATCTGCTTTCCTTTCAGAAAAAGTTCGCCTTGATCCGGCAGGACAACTCCACATAAAATCTTGATCAGAGTACTTTTCCCCGCGCCGTTTTCTCCAACTAACGCATGGATTTCCCCTGCATAGCAATCAATTTTCGCATCGACCAGCGCGTGAACACCGCCAAAGTGTTTGCTTACGTTTCTGGCCGAGATAATAGGCATTTGCTCCACAGACAGCCTCCTCTTTTTGGGGGAAGAAAAAGGGGAGTCCCTCCCGCCCGCATCTGACCACGGGAGTGTCGGAGGGCTCCCCATCTTTTTCCTCTTTACTACATGTTCAAAGGACTTTTACTCTAGTACATCTTCCAACTGAATGTTCCAGCTATTTTCCTCGTTGGTATAAGCCGGCATAAACTCGTCGGACTGGGAGGGCTGATACCATTTCTCCGCATCCTTTGCCTCGATCACCGGCGGAGCCAGCAGCTGATCTCTCTCAACATCCTTTCCATTTACTACGTCCAGAGCCACATCCATAGCCATAGCGGACAGATAGGAAGGAACGCCCGTGATAAATGCATTCAGGTTTTTCTCCATCGTTACACGGAAGTAACCGTTGGTCCACTCGCCAGTAATCGGAACCTTGGCCGGATCGTATCCATGCTGCTCCAAAGCAGCCACGATAGCCGCTTCGCCCATACCCTGCTGCAAAACGCCGTCGATCTGGGTTCCCTCATTCTTTGCCAATAGATCGTTCATCAACTGAGCTGTCGTACCAAAATCCCACTCGCCGTAGCCGTCGCCAACGACTTTGATGTCAGGATACTGCTTCAGTACTTCTTCATAAGCCGCGCAGCGAACCGTATCGTCGTGGGCTCCTGCTTTACCGCGAACCAACAGGATATTTCCTTTGCCGCCCAGCTGCTCGCAGAGCCACTTCGCCTGATTCGTGGCAAAAGCCGTGGCATCTACCGCAATGCTATAAGTAGTATCGGTCTGTACAATGTTATCGAAGGAGACCACCACAATGCCCTGATCAGCTGCCTCTTCCAGGACCGGCTGAAGAGCGGAGGATGCGCAATCTACCAGAATAATGTCGTATTCTTCGGCAATCAGATTCCGAATCTCATTGATCTGAGCCTGCGCATCATCGCCGGAGCTCGTCGCATAGTATTCAGATACCACGCCCTGCTCCTTTAACTGCTCACAATATGTTTCAAAAATTTTGACCATCTGAATTCTCCAAGCATTGGTCAAAATTGAGTTGCTGAGCGCTACTTTCAAATCCTTTGCATCGCCTGCATGCTCCAAAATTGCAGCTGCCACGCCGCTTTGAACGGCGGCCGTTGTCGCCGCTTCCGCGGCCGTCGTTTTCTCCTCTGCTGCTGTCGTAGGCGCCGCTGTTGCCGCCGCTTCCGTTGCCGGTGCTGCCGTTGTCGTATCATTTCCACCGCCGCATCCCATCAGGCCAAATGCCATGCAGAAGGACACGAACACTGCCAAACATTTTTTCATATTCGTCTTCTCCATTCTTTTTTCGCGATATACCTTGCGCCCAGCAAAGCATTTGCCAGGACGCTGTTCTATTTGAAAGCTGCTGGGCCCTTCGCAGCCTCAAATTCTCACCAAACCAGATTTTCCGTAAGGAAACGTTCCGCATCCTCCGGGTAAATCGGCACCGATTCCTGATAATAAACCGGTAAAAGTTCTTCTCCATCCAAATAATCACAAAGCTTTTCCACGGCGGTAATCGCCATATCCGGAGGTTCCAAAACCGTGCCATAGATACCGCCGTCTCGAATCTTTTCCACCACAGAACGCTGACCGTCGATACCGACAATCAAGATTTCTCCAACCTTTCCCGCCTTTTTGATCTCCTGGTAACATCCCTCAGCCATCAAATCATTTTGGCAGATAACCGCGTGAATCTCATCATAAACACCAAGGCAATCTTCCATGATGCTCGCCGCATTTTCCTCGGCAAATTCACCATTATAGCTGCCCAGCCAACGAATCTTTGATTCTTGATCCAAAATTTCACGGATTCCTGCGCCGCGGTCCATGGCTCCGGCGGATCCAGGAATCCCCGCCAGCTCCAACACATTCCAGGTTTCTTCCTCTGGGAACTTTTCCCGAAGTCCGCGCAGCAAAATCTCCGCGGCCTGATTTCCGATTTTTTTATGGTCGCACCCAACAAAACTGACCGCCTGCGCGGAAGAATTGGTCTCCATCCGATCGTCCACCGCCATGATGGGAATCCCCCGCTCATTGGCATATTTTACGACCGATAAGGTTCCTTCTGTTGTATAGGAGTCTACCACGATTCCATCGACTCCCTTTTCAATCAAATCCTTGATATCTTGATTCTGCTGCTTTTGGCTATTTTTCCCGTCATAAACTAATACCTGCGCCCGTTTTCCCTGATTCCCCTCTGGATATGCCGCCTTTACCATCTCAAACATGGTTCTCCGAAACGCCAGGTCTGTGGTCGGAATACTAAAGCCGATCACATATGGTTTCACTTCTGCTTCCAAGGAAGCTGGCATTTCCGTTCCCGGCAAATCGTCCGGACCAGAACAGGATATCGCCGCTAAAAGAAGGAATAAAAATCCTACTCCATATGCTCTTTTCATTTTTATCCTCATAGTCTTCCGACTTTTCCCGTTTGCTCCTTTATCATAACGAATAATTCTCCCCAAGGAAACAACATATCTTGAAATTTGGTTCCATATTTTTACCACTTTACCACTATAGAAAAAAGACACTCTGTAGTTTGTCTTCCCACAAGAGTGTCTTCCTATTCTTCCTTTTAAACCTTTTTCGGATAAAAAGGACCCTTTCTGTTCTCAAAGAAACATCTGCTTCTCCCGGTATTCCGTAGGCGTCATTCCCTCCATCTTTTTAAACACCCGCATAAAATGCTTCACATTGGGGTATCCCACCATCTCTGCAATTTCATAGACTTTATTCCGGTAATCTTTCAAATATTCCTTTGCCTTCTGTATCCGAATCTGAGCGATCGTATCGGAAAAGTTACAACCCTCCACTTCAGAAAATAGTCTGGACAAATAGGAGGGGTTGATATATACCCGGCGCGCCACCTCCTCCAAAGTCAGGCGCTCCGCAAAATGCTCCCGAATGTACTCCTTCGCATCCCGCACCAACGCCGCTTTATGCCCCCCGCTGTCTGTCTGCTGGCGCTCACAAAAGGATAATAACATTCCGTCCACGATCCGCAGCAGCTCATCGATATCGCGCGCTTCTAAAATCGCCGTCAAATTGCCTTCTTCCGGCCAGTCCCGTAACACAGAATCCACAAAGTTTGCAAAGAAAATCCGAATCTGACCGATGTTTAACCGGCTTTTTTCTCCCTGAAACAAAAGATCCCGGTGGTCCGCCAATGCGCTTTCTAAAAGCCGGCGCACACTTTTCTTTACCGATTCCTGATCTCCTGCCTTTAGAAATTCCTGCAGTTCTTCTGCCGTCACCCAAGGTTCGTGGAGATTGGCAATCCGCCGTTCCACTCGATCAATTCCGCGAAATCGCTCCCCCTCCATAAAAGAACGGCTGACATACGCCAAAAGAGCCTCCTGGTAAGAGACATTCAACTGATATTCCGAACGGTAAAGACGCCCGCATCCCACGTAACCTCCAGTCTCTTTGGCAAGCCTCCGGCAAATATTTTCCACTTCCAATGGAAGTGTTTTCTCCTCACCGGAAAAAACCAATGCTTTCCGGGCTGGCTGTGGACAGGAAAAGCAATATCGCAGCACCGTGTCTTCCCTTTCCAGTTCTCTGTGGGTAGCCTCCCTCAAGCGTTCCTCTTCCTCCGCCGCCAACACTGCTACTTGAATATAGCACTCCGTGTCCAACTCTAATGTATCTTCTTCCTCTGCCTGATCACCAAACAGAACATGATATACTACAGAACGCCGGACAGAAGCCTCCGCTTTGTCTAGATGGCTCTGAAGTTCCCTGAGTCGTTCCTTTTCTTCCAGACGGGCGATACATTTATATACCGCCTCAAACATCACATCCTCCGAAGCAGGCTTTAAGAGGTACTCCACCACTTGACCGCTGGCCAACATTTTCCTCGCCGCATCAAAATCACTATAACCGCTTAAGGCAATAATCTGCGAATTATATTTTCGCCGATGAATTTCTTCCAAAAGCTCCACGCCATTCATCCCTGGCATTTTAATATCCAAAATGATAATCTCCGGTTGATATGACTCAATCTTCTCTAAGGCTTGATATCCATCCTCCGCCTCATATAGCGTTGTAATCGCTAATGTCTCCCAGGCGATATCCTGAAGCATATGCTCTCTGGCGATACGCTCATCGTCCACCACCAAAAGAGAATATTCACTTTTCATCCGTCGATCTCCTCTCCAGGGGAATTCGGAAATAAACTCTTGTCCCCTCTCCCTCTCTGCTTTCAATATGGATCGGATACTCTTCCCCATAAGTAATCCGTATCTGTTCTCTGATATTTTTCAGCGCGTAACCGCTCCCCTTTACCGGCTGAAACGTTCCTGTCTCTTCCGTCAGCAGCCGTCTCGTCGCCTCAGGCATACCAGCCCCATCGTCTTTCACTTCAAAATAAAGGAATTCCTCTTCTTTCCGAAAGATAATTTCTACCGTATGGCAGCCTCGGCTTGACTCAAATCCATGAATAATCGCATTTTCCACAATGGGCTGAAACAAATATTTCAAGACCACATACTGATCCATATCTGGAAAATCTTCAATCCTGCATATCAAGTCTTCTCCAAAGCGCATGGTTTGAATTTTCAAATAACAACGAATCAGTTCCTCAATCTGATCTAACCCCACCTTATCCTGGCCCTTAGCAAGGCTCAGCCGGAAGTACTGGGACAATACAATCAGCATATTCGCCGACTTGCCTGCTTTTTCCCGGCAAGCCTCACAGTAGATTGTATTGATCGTATTATAAAGGAAATGCTCATCCATCTGCGACTGAAGAGAAGAAAGCTGTGCCTGCTTCCGAAGCAGCTGCTGCACATAAACCTCGTCAATCAATTGGCGCAGTTTCTCTGTCATACGGTTATAGCTGTGAAGTACCGCTCCAATTTCTCCCTTTTGCCGGATATTCTCCAACGGGGCCAGTTCCCCTTCCTCCATACGCTTCATTCCCCGCATCAGGTAATTGAGAGGTTTGACTACTCCGATATAAAGCAATCCAGACCCAAGAAAAATGCTAAGCACACCCAATAGTACAATCAACAGTATTCCCGGCGCCTGGCTGGAAAAATTCTCCAAAATTTCCGAAAGAGGAATCGCTCCCACGTACTTCCATCCGCTTTCCACGGAATTATAGTACATGACCAAATAAGAAACCTCTCCTTCTCCAATATAGCTGCCGTTATTCTCATTTTGCGTATAGGCATTTTCAAACAACGAATTTTCCTTCAAATTTTCCGCAAAACGTTCCATTCTCCAAGATGCCGTTAAGATTCTTCCCTGATAGTCCGTCACAGCAGATAATGCGCCTGGATAATCCAAAGCAGCAGCACTGTCCAAATTTTCCTTCATCGTACAAAGGATGGTGCATCCGCCAAATTCCTCCGGAATGGGAACCGGACGAATATGCGCCATGCGCCAGTCGGTAAACGCCTCGCCTATTGGCAAAGAATACCAGTCAATTCGGCCAAAAAAGTATTCCTGATAAAGCTGGTTCAATTTTTCTCCAAACCCGTCCGCCTTGGAAAGCATCTTTTGGTCAAAATCCGTGGATAAAATCTGATCGCTTTTTTCAAAAATCAAATAAATTTGATCCAGTTCCTGCATTTCTCCTACGTATTGTCCCAATGCCAAAGAAAGTTCCTTTTGCCTTCGTTCGGACGGTTCGGAAAGATAGCGGACAATCTGGTTTAAAAACTCTGAGTTCTGGCTTAAATTTCTGCTAAACGACCGAACCTCTTCCATCGAAGCTTCCATCAAAAGGGAAGAACCATACAGACTTGTATAAAGAGAATGTTTCGCATTCTCCAAAATATTTTCCCTTGCGGAACGAGAGGTAAAAAACGAAAATGCTAGCGTCGGAATCAGGATAGTCAATCCGACGATCGCAGGCACCCGGTAACGAATACTCTCATACCAATGCTGTTTTTCCATAAGATGTTTTCCTCTATCATTGAAATGCAATGCTTATCCCGGATTCCCGCCTCCGGCGCTTTGTATTTTTTGTTCTTTCCATTCGGTGGCCTCCCGCACCAGACGGTACAAAGCCGATGCCACCGGCACGCTAAACAGCATACCGGCTACCCCGCCCATACTGCCTCCGATGGTGATTGCTGCCAAAACCCAAATGGCTGGCAGTCCCATGGAAGAACCAACTACACGGGGATAGATCAGATTGTCCTCCAACTGTTGAAGAATCACAAGAAATACCACAAAAAGAAGCGCTTTTGTGATGCTCTCCGGCAGAATCATCAACGCGCCCACAGCGCCTCCGACCAGTCCTCCGACCATGGGAACCAACGCAGTCACTCCAACCAGCGCGCCGATCATAGGCGCGTAAGGGAAACGGAAAATCCACATGCCAAGCGCACAGAGGCTTCCCAAAATGATCGCCTCCATGGTCTGGCCCGCCACAAATTTCCGAAAAGAATCTACGAATACATTCCCCACATGCAGCACAATTCCGGAAAATTTCTCCGGAATCCAAGCATGAATCAGACGGACGTATTGCTTTTTCAAGCGTTCCTTTCCGCTTAACAGATAGATCGCGAAAACCAGCGCTACCGTAAAGTTAACTACCCAGGAAGCCAAAGAACCAATCACCGTAGCGGTAGTTCCCAAAATATCAGCCACGCCTCCCTTTGCCCATTCAAAAAGGCTGGTCTGAATGGAGCTCCAATTGAGTTCCAGCTTCATCAAAAATGCCCCACCCGGTATTTCTTCCAAATCATGCTTCATCCCCCATTCCTGAACGGAATTCACCAAATCGACAATACTTTCCCCCAGCACGCCGATGGCGCTGATCAATTCCGGTACTACCAGAAGCAAGACTCCGGTCAACACGCCTAAAATAATCAAAAGCGCAATGAGAATGCAGCAGGGCCGCCGAATTTTTTTCACCCAGGCCTGGCTAGAGCGCGGGAAAAAATGCTTTTCCAGCGGACGCAGCGGCACATCCAAAACCAAGGCCAAAATCAAACCAAGGATCAATGGAAAGATCAGGCTGATCATGCCTCCCACGATCTGCCCCAGCGCTCCGATATGCTGCATACTCGTATAAATTACAATACAGACGGCGATCACTGCGATGATCCATTTCGCCCGCCGCTTTTGCTGTTCCGAATTTCCCATAAACGTTCCTTTCCTCTTCTCTATACTCGATCGTTCCCTAGCCGTATGCATGCTTTGCCGCTTTATGCGCCAAATGTCTCCCGAAGCTGGGGAATCTCCTTTTTGTGCAGGATGCAGCGGCGATACCGTTCCCGATAGACTTGAAAACAGTGGTTACAATGGGTACACCGGCTCTTTTCTGCTCCATTTTTCAGCTTCTCGATAAAATCCGGTTCACAGATCAAACTCCGGCTAAAAGAGACAAAGGGGATTCCAGCCTGCAGCACTTGCTCCGCCGCCTTCCTGGAAGTAATGCCTCCCACCAGAATCAATGGCATCGAGATTCCCTCCCTCGCCTCTATCACCTTCTTTAAGTAAAAAGGTTCCCCGTTTATTTCCTCGCTGGCAAAGCGAATACCGCTGATTTCCGCCGCCGACGCACCTGCCTCCTGGCAGAGCTTTAAAACCTGGTGCAAATCTTCCACTGCATCGCAGTTTACCTTGACCAATACCGGAGCCTCCGGCCCCCATTCCTCCCGCACAGCCCTTAAAACCTCGCCGGGAAACCGAAACCGGTTTTCCACGCTTCCCCCGTATCGATCGGTCCTAGTATTCTCCTTTGGATTTAGAAAACTGGAAAGCAAATAACCATGAGCCATATGAACCTGGACCCCGTCAAAGCCGGCTTCCCTCGCCAGACGCGCGGCAAACCGGTATTTTTTTAGCAGGTCGGCCCGATCTTCCGCCGTCAATTCCATCGGTCCCCTGGACGGCCGGCCATTCAGCTTTTCCGAGGCTTTTAAACCTCCATGATTCAGCTGAATAGCCACCTTTCCGCCTTTGGCATGAATGCGGTCCGCCGCTGTTTTTAAAAGGGTGCGGTCCGTCCGTTCATCCAGGGACGGCTGCCCAGCGTCCACACGCGCCAGAGCATCCACGGCATAATGGCCAGTAATCACAAGTCCCACCTGATGGGCCGCCAATTCTTCATAACACTCCACCAGCGCCTCTGTTATCGCGCCATCGCGCCCTGCCAAGTGTTCGTTGGTCGCGGAACGGACGGTTCGATTGCGCAGCGTCATATTTCCAATGGATGCGGATTCCCAAAGCTCCATAAAAATTCCTCCCTTGCATTTACAATCCGCTATTCTGGCCTTATAATAGCATAGACTACCTTGAATTGACAAGAACAGGAATCGTTTTTTATTCCATGGGAAATTTCCTTAGAATTTCTCACGGAATAAAAACGCTCCGCGATGGATCGCAAAGAGCGCGGATAAGGAGAAATTATGAACTTACTCGTTATGGAACATATTACCAAAGGATTTGGAGACCGCACTTTGTTAAACGATGTCTCCCTGGGTATCCAGGAAGGCGACAAAATTGGAGTGATCGGTATCAACGGCACGGGAAAGTCCACGCTTTTAAAGCTGATCGCTGGCATCGAAGAACCTGACGACGGAACCAGAAGCAAAGGCAATTCCGTCACCCTGACCTATTTGCCCCAGACGCCGGAATTCACCCCTGGGATCACGATCCTCGACTACGTTTTAGAAGGACGCTCTTCCCAAACAGAAGCATGGAATGCCGAGAGTGAAGCCAAGACGGTGTTAACCAAACTGGGCTTTCGCGATTTCCACCAACCGATGGACCCGCTCTCCGGCGGAGAAAGGAAACGCGCCGCTCTGGCTCGTACCCTGATAAACCCAGCGGATATTCTGATTCTGGACGAGCCCACCAACCACCTGGATTCCGATATGGTTCTCTGGCTGGAACAATATCTGAATCAATTTAAGGGCGTCTTGGTGATGGTGACCCACGACCGATATTTCCTGGATCGGGTGACCAATCAGATATTAGAAATCGACGACCAAAAGCTCTATTCCTACGCTGCCAACTATTCTGGCCTTCTCCGTCTGAGAGAACAACGGCTGTCCGACGCTCTCGCTACGGAAAGAAAACGGCAGAGCATTTTGAAAACCGAGCTGGAATGGTTAAACCGCGGCGCCAGAGCCCGCTCTACCAAGCAGAAAGCACATATTCAAAGAATTGAAGAACTGCAAAACGCAGACAAACCGTCCCAAGAACGCACCGTAGAGATGGATTCTATCGGCAGCCGCATGGGGAAAAAGACCATTGAAATCCATCATGTATCCAAATCCTACGGCGAAAGGACTCTGTTTCAGGATTTTTCCTATATTGTATTAAAAGGGGAACGGCTCGGCATCATCGGCCCCAACGGCTGCGGAAAGTCCACGTTAATGAAAATCCTGACCGGCTTGGAACAGCCGGACTGCGGAGAAGTCGTCTTAGGCGAAACCATCCGAATCGGATACTTTGCCCAGGAAAACGAGGATATGAATCAAGACATCCGGGTGATCGACTACATCCGCAACGTAGCGGAAATCATCGAGACCTCAAAGGGAACAGCCACCGCGTCCCAGATGCTGGAACGGTTCCTGTTTTCTCCCTCCATGCAGTATACTCCGGTGACGAAGCTCTCCGGCGGGGAAAAACGGCGGCTTTATCTCCTTCGCGTGCTGATGAGCGCGCCCAACGTACTGATTCTCGACGAGCCCACCAATGATTTAGATATTGCTACACTGACGATTTTAGAGGATTATCTGGACAGCTTTTCCGGTATCGTCATTACCGTATCCCACGACCGCTATTTTTTAGATCGGGTGGTCAATCGAATTCTTGCCTTTGAAGGAACGACGATCCACCAATATGAAGGCGGTTATACCGATTATTTCCTCTCCCCTAACCGTCCGAAGGAAAACTCCGCTCCTGCAAAAGAGACGGTTCGTTCCCCAAAAACGGAAAAGCCTAGGGAAAACAAAAAGCTTAAATTTTCCTACGCGGAACAAAAAGAATTTGACACCATCGACGCGGACATCGCCCAATTAGAAGAAAAACTGGCGGATCTTGCCATAGAGATCGAAGCGTCCGCCAGTCAATATACTCGGCTCAGTGAGCTGATGGAAGAAAAAGAGCGCACAGAAGAAGCTCTGGAACAGAAGATGGAGCGCTGGGTTTACCTGAATGATCTGGCAGAACAGATCGAACAGGCTAAACGGGCAGCAGACCAAAAGATTTGAAGCAAAAAATCCACAAAAACAGCGTAACCAAAGATATCAGGGTGGAAATTACGACCTCAACGCCGGCCAGATCTGCATCTCCATGAAAATGCTGCGCCATCACATGGGAAGCGATAGCCGTTGGCGTTGCAAAAAGAGCGACCAGAGTCAATAGTTCCACGCCGGAAAACCCAAGGATAACCGCGATACTGAGAAAGATACCTGGGAAGACGACCAGCCGCATCAGGCAGCAGCCGGCCAGGTATTTTTTATAGACAGAAATATTGGCAAAAGAAAAACTGGCCCCCAGGATAAAAATAGCCAGAGGATTTCCTACGCTTGCCACCTCGTCCACCACCTGCTCCACAAGGGAAGGCAGGCGGATTCCCAAAAGATGAAACATAAAACCTACGATCGTCGCCAGAATATAGGGATTTCGAATGACCTCTTTGGCCAAGGCCAACGGCTTTGGGCGGGAACCCTGAAAATAACTGAGCACCAGCACGGAGACCACATTAAAAAGAGGCGTCGTGATGCAGGTCATCATCGCCGGAACGCCCAGCCCCGCCGTTCCATAAACCGCAGATACAACCGGAAATCCCAAAACAACAAAATTGCTCCGGTAAAGGGCCTGGATTAAAACACCCCGCCTTCGGTTTTCCTTCTCCAGCCACATCACCAACAAAAAGGATATCCCCATCATACAAAGAATGCAGATTACGCCGAAGGCTAATAGCTTTCCATTTACCATCTGCAAGTCCATCTGATAGATGCTTCGGAACATCACCGCCGTCAGGAAAACCTGAAAGCAGACAGAATTGAGTTTTTTGAGAGAGTCCTCATCCAGCATTCCCCTCCGACGAACCAGATAACCGATGCTCATGATCGCAAACATCGGAAAAACAGCGCGAAGAGATACAACGAAATTCTCCATTTTCTTCTATCCCTCTTTTCTCTTATGCCTTCACAAATTCTCCCGGAAAAACCGTTCCGCATTCCGGTACAAAAGCTGCTCGATCTCACCTGTGGAAAATCCCTCCTGCGCGAGCGTCTCCACAAGCCGCGGAACTGCCGCGCAATCTTCGAGCTCCGGGACTTCCAAAATCCCATCATAATCCGATCCAAGCGCCAGGCAATCCATGCCTCCGATGTTCCGGATGTGGCGGATATGGGCAACCATCTCCGCTCTCGTGCTCCCCCTCCCGTCTCCTGGCTGCCAGCCTGGCCGCAAAAAGGCCACGCAGTAATTGATGCCAATGATTCCGCCTCGGCTTGCAATCTCCCGAATCATCGGATCGGTCAGATTCCGCACATGATTTGTCACCGCTCTGGCATTGGAATGGCTGGCCAGAAACGGACGTCTGGATGCAGACGCCACGTCCCAGAATCCACCGTCGGAAAGATGGGACACATCCACCAGCATTCCCGTATCTTCCATTGCCTCTAACATGGCAAACCCAGCCGCTTTCAGTCCTTTCTCCTCCGGCCAGGTCCGCAGCCGTCCTTTGACATCCAGCTCCGCGTGATTGGGATATCCCAAACCATTCTCATGATTCCATGTAAGCGTCATCATCCGCGCTCCCAGGCCATAAAGCTCCCGTAAGAGTTCCGGCTTATCCCGGCAGATAGCGCCCTCTTCTAAAGAAAGCAATGCCGACATAAAACCGTCCCGCTGATTGGCTTCATATTCTACATAAGAAGTAACCGGACGAATCCATTCCCGATTGACGCTCATTTCTTCCTGAAAAAGAGCGATCTGTTCCCGGCAAGCGGCAAGGGGATCTTCCTCCTCATCCAAATCCACAAAGGCAGCGAAGGTCTGCAGAGCATACCCGCCCTTTTTCATACGCTCCAGATCCAGATGCAGGGAGTTTGCTCTAAGAGAAGCCGGCTCTCCCTTCTTTCTGGCACGGCGAAGCGCGCTGATCGTATCGCAGTGCAAATCGATAATCTTCATAATCGGCTCCGTTTCTCTTTATTCCAAACGCGAAGTACGCTTCTTATTTTTCTTTACGCTCCATCCAAATTTCCCCAATTTCTTTCCCAGACAATAATACTCGCCATGGCTATAGGCGATAATACCGGCCCGCCCCAAATCAAATTTCCCTGACGCATCGAAAAACTCTTTATCTGCCTGCACGGCCAACACATCCGCCACAAACATGTGGTGGGAACCATACGGATGAATCTCCCGCACCCGACACTCAATATTCACCGGACTCTCTCCGATCAAAGGAGCCTGAATCTGTGAAGCCCTCTCCTTTGTCAGTTTCATCTCGGAAAACTTGTCCACCTCCCGGCCGGATTTCACGCCGCAATAGTCCGTGGCAAATGCCAAAGCCTCGGTAGTCAGATTAATCGCAAACTCTCCGCTTTCCCGAATAAGGTCATAAGAAAAACGGGTGGGCCGCAGAGAAATATAGGCCATGGCCGGGTTCGTGCAGATGGTTCCCGTCCAGGCCACCGTCACAATATTCTCCCGGCCATCCAGCCCCTTCATCGATACGAGTACGGCAGGAACCGGGTAAATCATATTGCCCGGTTTCCAGATTTCTTTCGTCATATAACGTCCTTTCCTGTGCGCCGTGCGCACGCTCTTCTACAGTTCAGGCACGATTTTTAAGTCAATGCCATCTTGGCTGTTTACAATCACCAACGTTAAAATACTTCCTGCGGGGAACAGAAGATTCCTGCGGCAAAGCGCAATCCGAGGCATCCGGCTGCTGGTAATCGTCACCATCGCGAAACCATCCGGCACATTTTCAAACCGGGAAGCCGTGCCAAATTCCAACTGCTGGATTCCCATATCATCGATGGTGATATTCATCGGCCCGTAGCCCGTGGCTCCATGGAGGAAACGCACCCGGGAATAAGGACCGGCGGCTCTTCCTTCGCCATCGTCCGCAATCAAGCCATAATCTTCCTCTTCAAAATCCATCGTTTCATCCTTTCCAAATTCCTCATATCTTAGTTTATGCGGTATCCGGAAAGTTGGAACTGGAATTTCCGATGGAGATTCCGGTGTTAAAATACCTTTTAGCAGGAGACCTTCTGGCGCCGGAATCCAATCGAATAAAATGGAGCTTTTCTATTCTTATGAATATCAAAGCCCCTTTGAAATCACTTAAAATACATGCTGCACCAGATAGGGAATCAAATAAGAAATCACGCACATAATCGTCGTTGCAATCAAAAGCCCGATACAGATCGCCAAAAACGCCTTTTTCGGTCGGATATCCAGCAAGGACGCAATCAGCGCTCCCGTCCAAGCTCCGGTTCCCGGAAGCGGGATTCCCACGAAAAGCATCAATCCAATAAACTCATATTTTTGAATCTGATCGCTTTTGCTCATGGCCTTTTTTTCCAGCTTTTCCACCAGCGGACGCAACAGCTTGGTTCGTTTCAGCCACTTGAAGATTGGCGTAATAAAAAACAAAATAAATGGGATCGGAATCATATTGCCGATCAGACAAATCGCAATCGCAGGAACAATCGGAATCCCCAACAAAGCCGCCGCGATCAGGCCGCCGCGAAGCTCCAAAATCGGAACCATGGAAATAATAAAGACAATCACTTCCGGAGGCATTCCTCCCAGAGCCTGAATAAACCAATTTGCTAATGATTCTGCCATTCCAAACCTTCCTTTACCTCTGCCTAAGCAGGATTTATCTGGTAAAGTATATCATAAGGGGACGTTTCTGACAACTGTTATCCCTTTTTCTTATGGATATTTCGGATGACTTTTTTCTTCTTTGGATGGCCTTTTTCCGACATTCGCTCCGGCCGCTGCCCGTCCATCTTCTGCCCGGAAGGGCGAATCAAACAATTCTTTCCAAAGCCAATTAGATCTGTCCGTCCTTCTTTTTGCAGCGCCTCTTCTACCAGCGCATGCAATTTGGGATCCCGGTACTGAATCAATGCCCTCTGCATCGCTTTTTCATGGGGGTCCCGGATGACTGTCACGGCTTCCATGGTCCTTGGGTCCAAACCGGTATAATACATACAGGTAGAAATTGTCGAAGGAGTCGGATAAAAATCCTGTACCTGCTCCGGCATATACCCCATATCCCGAACGCACTCTGCCAGAGCAATCCCATCCTTCCTGGTGGAACCCGGATGGGAAGAAATGAGATAAGGCACTAAATACTGCTTTTTCCCCAGGGACTGATTGACTTTCTGAAATTTTTCCGCAAATGCCTGATAGACGGAATGTTTCGGCTTTCCCATCAACCGCAAAACCCGCGGCGATACATGCTCCGGCGCAACCTTCAACTGCCCGCTGACATGATAGCGGCAAAGCTCCCACAGAAACGTATCGTCCGGGTCAGCCATCAGATAGTCGAACCGAATGCCTGAACGGATAAATACCTTCTTCACGCCGGGCAGCGCGCGAAGTTTTCTCAGCAAAGAAATATATTCCCTGTGATCTACCGTAAGATTCGGACAGGGCTCCGGAAAAAGGCACTGACGGTCTGGGCAGACACCGACTCTCTCTTGCTTTTTGCAGCTGGGATGACGAAAATTAGCCGTCGGCCCGCCTACATCGTGGATATACCCTTTAAACTCCGGATCTTCCGTCATCCTTTTCGCCTCCGCCAGCAGAGATTCCTGGCTCCTGGCCTGGACAATTCGCCCCTGATGAAACGTCAGCGCGCAAAAGCTGCACCCGCCAAAACATCCGCGGCTGCTGGTCAGGCTAAATTTCACTTCCTGAATTGCCGGAACTCCCCCCGCCCCATCGTAGGACGGATGCCACGTCCGGCAATACGGCAGTTCATAGATATCGTCCAATTCCTGCCTGGACAGAGGTTTCGCAGGCGGATTTTGCACCACAAACAGCTTTTTTCCATAAGGTTCGATTAAAGCCTTTCCGGAAAATGGGTCGGTATTGCGGTATTGGGTCGCAAAGCTGGATGCATAGGAGCGCTTGTCCATCGTCAGTTCCTCATAAGACGGCAGGCAAATGGCTTCCGGATTCCCATTCAAGGAAGAACACCGGTATACCGTTCCCGGAATATACGTCAAATCCGCCGCGGATAAACCGGAATCCAACGCCTCCGCAATCTCTAAAATAGAACGTTCTCCCATCCCATAGGAAATCAAATCCGCCTGAGCATCCAGAAGCACGGATTTTCTCAAACTGTCTGACCAATAATCATAGTGGGCCAAACGCCGCAGGCTGGCCTCAATACCTCCCAATATAATCGGCACATCCGGAAAGTTCCGCCGAATCCAGTTTCCATATACCACCACTGCCCGGTCCGGCCTCTTTCCCATCTCGCCGCCCGGAGAATAAGCGTCTGTCTGACGGTGCTTTCTGGAAACAGAGTAGTGATTTACCATGGAATCCATATTTCCAGCGGACACCAAAAAGGCCAGACGCGGCCGGCCAAATTCTCGAATCGCCTCTTCCTTTTTCCAGTCGGGCTGCGCCAATATCCCCACCCGATAACCATGCCGTTCCAGTAAGCGGGTAATAATAGCATGACCAAAAGAAGGATGATCCACATAGGCGTCTCCGCACACATAGACGAAGTCCACTTCCGGCCATCCTCTCTTTTCCATTTCTTTTCGATTGATCGGTAAAAACTCTGACATAGTCCCTCTCTCTGAAACAGGTTCCGGCGCTATCCTATCGAATAAAATAGGAAATCGCCTTGTTCAGTTCCTCCACCGCGTGCATATCCCCAGACTCCACTGCATCTACAATACAATGATTGATATGATCTTCCAAAATCACTTTTCCTGTATTGCCCAAAGCAGAGCGAACCGCCGCCAGTTGGATCAATACCTCGGAGCAATCCCGCCCCTCCTCCACCATCCGTTTGATGGATTCTAAATGTCCGATCGCGCGAGACAGACGGTTTAGTACCGCTCGCGTCTGTTCATGGCTGTGGGTATGAGTATACACTGTGCCGTCCGGAGCCACATGAGTATGAACTACGCCCGCCCCCATCTTTTTTTCTTCCGTTTCCTTTTGCATCTCCGGGCGTTGTGCTTTTTCTGACATTTTATCTTCCTTCTATGATTAAAATTTTAGGTCAACGATACCTGCCATTACGCTTCGTAACTTTATTCTATGATCGAAAAGCATCTGTGTCAATAGGATTTCATACCTGCCATTCACAAGGGCCTACATGCCTCCTATATAAACGGGCGATCTCAGCGATAATAATCCGCCGTCTCTCCCGTATCTTCCTGCCGGAGCAAAGTTCCATCTCCGTCAAAAGTATAGCGGTACACCTGACTGGTCCCGCCGATGGAAAATGCGCTGGTGGCCGGCGAGAAATAGGTGGAAACAATGCTCTCCACATCCCACAGCAGTTTTCCATTTTCGCTTACAGCCAGCTTGCCCCCCAGAGAACCTTTAATCGCATAGAAGGTCTCTGGCGTACCGCCCTTTGGATCGCACGCCAGCAGCACCGCCGTATAGTTCTTTCGAACCATCGGAGTCAGCTCCTCGCTGGCAATTTCCCAGATATTATTGTCAAAAAGCTCATTGACAATCTCCGCAATTTCGTACCGACCCCCGGCGTTTTGTTCCTCGTTTTCCAATTTCGGCGTGGAGTAGGCCGAGAGATAGACCTGTCCCTGAAATTCCAACATATCCACCAGATAATAATAGCAATCCTGCCCATCGTAAACGAAACTGTCCGTCAGACTTCCGTCCCGATCCAGCTTCGCCAGCCGGGCATGTTCTCCTTCCATCGAATTCCCCAACTGAATCAAATAGCCGTCTCCCAAGCGGACAGCATTCCAGATACCGTAATTGCCCACCTGGGTTTTCTGAAAGCTCAGCTCTTCCCCACTCTCCGAATACTGGCTCAAACAAAGATACTGTAGATCTCCTCGGCTGATCACCGCCCATGTGCCGTCCTCATTATCCAGTACAGCGGCGACGTCTTCCTGGCGGAAGCCATGATCCATCTGCTTTTCCCACAGCACTGTTCCAACGCTATTGACCGCAGCCACCCAGCCATATGAGGTCTGTTCGCTGGAGATGGTTGGCGTCCGGCCCCATACCGCCGCGCCAGTGGACATAGACGTGCAGTCCTCGATCTGAAACTTGGAAAACTCCGCCGTCCATACCAGTTTCCCATCCTCATAGCGCTCCAGATAACTTTTGTCATGGACGTCAAAGCCCAAAACCTCGTCCAATTTTTCCGTCGGATAGCAACGGTAAGCGATTTCGTCTCCTGGCACCTCTGTGTTCCGTTTTTTGTGGTTCCAAAGGGCCGCCAAATCCTCCGGCGTAGGTTCTTTCTGGAAGATTTCCACTCCCGCCACAGGACCGGAAACACTGCGCTCAATGACCTCCGCCGTCTTGTCATAGGTGAACTGTTGGGTCGTGATATCCTGGTATACTGCTTTCACCTCTTCCCTGCTCAGCCCCTCGGCGGACAACCCATTTTCATCAAAAAACTGAACTGCCGCTTTATATTCTCTGGCCTCAACCGCATAGGCGGCGCCTGCCAGCCCCACCGCCAGGATCAGACAGGCAGCGGCAGCCCGCAGCCAGAAACGTCTCCGAACCAGCTTCTTCCTCCGTTGGGAAGAAACGATTTTTTTCCACACTTTTTGCTGGATACGCTCCCCCGCGCCCTCCGGCATCGTCACATCCCATGCATCTGGCAATATTTCGTCCAGCTCTTTCGGCTCGCACTCGTCAAACAGCTCCGTCAGTGTTTTCTTCACATCGATTCCCCCCATTCTTTCAGCTTTTTTCGCAGTTTTCCAATGGCCCGGTGGGTTCTGGTATCTACATTTACCGCCGTCAGCCCTAGCCGCGCGGCAATCTCCTTCGAGGATTCCCCCAAGTAAAATTTTCGAAGCAGGATCTCGCGGTCTGGTTCCCCCAACTCTTTTACTGCTGTCAATGTCCTCCCCCGCAGTTCCCGCTCCTCCCAGTCGCCCTCCAACAAACTCTCCTTGTTTTCTGCCATCATCCTTTCGTCCAGTGGAAGAATATTTGCCTCACGGTATCGCCGCCGCACCAAATCCAAGGCATTGTTCCGGGCAATCACACACAGCCAGGAACGAATACTCCCCTTCTCCGGGGCGTACCGATCCAGATCCAGGTAAAACTCGCTGAAGGTGTCAGCCACACAGCCTTCCACATCGGCAGCACAAAACACACCTTCCGGAAGTTTTCTCCTGACCACAGCGTAGACGAGCCCTCCATATCTCTCCATAAGAGTCGATATAGCAGGCTCCGGCGTACGCCGCAATAATTCCAATAGATCTTGATCCTGCACTTTTCCACCTCCCGGCCACTGTCTATGAAGCTTTATCTATTACTGCGATGAAAATCCGGAAATCTTACAGAAGAAAAAGGACGCCCCATCGGAGCGCCCTAAAAACCTTCTTACTTTCCAGCTTTCCGCATCGCTGCTTCCACCACATGTCCTACCAGCACAGAGGTGGTGACGGTTCCAACGCCTCCAGGAACCGGTGTAATCGCGCCGACGATGGGCTCTGCGTCCTCATACTTTACATCCCCGCAAAGTTTACCCTCATCGTTGACATTGATACCCACATCGATGACTACCTGGCCCGGCGCGAAGTACTCTTTGTCCACCACGCCCGCGCGGCCCGCTGCTACGATCAAGATATCCGCTTCCCGGCAGACTGCCGGCATATCCACGGTCTTGGTATGGCAAACCGTCACCGTGGCGTTTTTCTTAATCAGCATCATCGCCGCCGGCTTGCCAACCACCAAGCTGCGTCCGATCACAACCGCTTTCTTTCCCTTGCAGTCGATCTGATAGTGATCTAAGATCTCCATGCAAGCCTGAGGCGTGCATGGCGGGAATCCCTTTGTCTGTCCGGTAAAGACGCCGACCATCGAACCGTCGGTGATTCCGTCTACATCCTTCTCTGGGTCTAAAGCCTGGCAAGCGGCTTCCTCGTCCAAATGCTTTGGCAGCGGACGGAACATCAAAACGCCATGGATGGCATCGTCCTTATTGACCTCATCAATGGTAGACATCAAAGCCTCCTGGGTCACGTCAGCCGGAAGCAGATACTGTTTTACCGCTACGCCGAGGGTATCGCAGCGCTTCATGGCGCCTCTTTCATAGGAAATATCATCTCCCCGCTCGCCCACACGAATAATACCAAGGGTAGGGTTGATTCCTTTTGCCTTCAAAGCTTCCACATCCGCTTTGATTCTCTCATTCAAGGAAGCGTTTACTTCCTTTCCCAGCAATACCTGTGCCATGGGAACCTCCTCCTTTTTGGGGGCGGGACAGGCTGCCAAAGGCAACCGCTCCCACCCATATCGCTTTCTTTAAAATCTTGCGCGCACATCGGCGAAAATTTCATCCGCCATCGCCACATATTTGCTGATCATGCCTTCCGCTTTCTCATTGATCTCCGCCGCGTAGGCTTTGTCCGTCATCGACTTGGTATTGATGAACACGTTGAGGCTGGCTCCCAGCAGAGCCGCCCGGCAGCAAGCCACGCCAACGCCGACATCGCTGATCGCAAGAGCGGAACCCTTGGCGGCAAACTCCTTATGAAGCTCGATGGCCTCGCAGCACTTCTCCATGATCAAAAGCGGAACACTGCAAGCGTCTTTTAACGCCGCTTCCATAATACGAGCTTTCTCCGCCTTCTCTTCCTCCGTCTCCTTCGGCAACCCGTATGCCTTGGAAAGAGGCTCAAACATCTCGGCATCTTTCTGTACCAGATCCAGCAATTCTGCCTGAAGAGCGTCTGCCTTTGCTTTTAAAGCAATGATATCATCCTGTACATCGGCATATTTTTTCTTGCCAAGAGTCAGGCTTCCCACCATATTTCCGAGAGCCGTACCAATGGCGCCAACCAAAGAGGATGCGCCGCCGCCGCCCGGAACCGGGGCTTTGGAGGCCAAAACCTCTACAAATGCTTCACAACTTCCCTTGGTAAATTCCATAGGAATCTCCTCCGTTCCAATTTATATTCTGCTTTCGCCAATCCAGTCCTTAGAACAGGCCGCTGATCTTGCCGGTCTCGTCCACGTCGATCTTCTCCGCTGCCGGTACCGGCGGTAAGCCTGGCATCGTCATGATGTCTCCCGTCAACGCTACGATAAATCCTGCTCCCGCTGAGATCTTCAGGTTTCTCACCGTTACTGTGAATCCCTTCGGCGCTCCCTTTAATGCCGCATCGTCCGAGAAGCTGTACTGCGTCTTCGCTACACAGATCGGGCACTTGTCAAATCCAAGCTTCGTTAACTGCTCCGCCTGCTTCTTCGCGTTCGCCGTCAGCATCACTCCGTCTCCATGGTATACTCTCTTTACGATCGCATCCAGTTTCTCCTCGATGCTTACGTCCAGGCCATAGCTGAAGCTGAAATCATTCGGCTCTTCTACCAGTCTTACGACCTCTTCCGCCAGCGCGATTCCTCCTTCTCCTCCTTTGGCCCATACTTCCGACAGCGCTACGTTTACTCCCAGCTCCTTACACTTCTTCTCTACTAGGTCTAACTCTGCCTTCGTATCCGTCGGGAACGCGTTGATCGCTACTACGCACGGCAGCTTATATACCTGCGTGATATTCTCTACGTGCTGCAGCAGGTTCGGCAGTCCTGCCTCCAATGCCGTAAGGTTCTCTTCGTTCAGATCTGCCTTCGCCACTCCTCCATGGCTCTTCAGCGCTCTTACCGTCGCTACCATTACCACCGCCGACGGCGTCAGCCCTGCCATACGGCACTTGATGTCTAAGAACTTCTCCGCTCCAAGGTCTGCTCCGAATCCGGCTTCCGTGATCACGTAATCTCCTAGCTTTAATGCCATCTTCGTCGCCATCACCGAGTTGCATCCATGGGCGATGTTCGCAAACGGTCCTCCGTGCACGATTGCCGGCGTATGCTCTAACGTCTGCACCAGGTTCGGCTTCAAGGCATCCTTTAACAGCGCCGTCATCGCTCCCTCTGCGTGAAGGTCTCCCGCCGTTACCGGCTTCTCATCGTATGTATATCCCACGATAATACGCGCCAGGCGCTTCTTCAAATCAATGATATCCGACGACAGGCACAGCACCGCCATGATCTCGCTCGCTACCGTGATATCGTATCCGTCTTCTCTCGGTACTCCGTTTACCCTTCCGCCAAGGCCGTCTACTACGAAACGAAGCTGACGGTCGTTCATATCCACGCACCGTCTCCACGTGATTCTTCTCGGATCAATGTTTAACTTATTTCCCTGATACAGATGGTTGTCTAACATTGCCGCCAGCAGGTTGTTCGCCGCTCCGATCGCGTGCATATCTCCCGTGAAGTGAAGGTTGATGTCTTCCATCGGGACTACCTGCGCGTATCCTCCGCCTGCCGCTCCGCCTTTTACTCCGAATACCGGTCCCAACGACGGCTCACGCAGAGCCACCATCACGTTCTTTCCGATCTTTCTCATTCCATCCGCCAGGCCTACCGTCGTCGTCGTCTTTCCTTCTCCGGCCGGCGTCGGGTTGATGGCTGTTACCAGGATCAGCTTTCCGTCTTTCTTCTTGCTCTCCTGGAGCATGTTATAATCGATTTTTGCTTTGTACTTTCCATAATGCTCCAAGTACTTTTCGTCGATTCCTGCTGTCTTTGCGATCTCGGAAATCGGCTGCATCTCTGTTTCCTGTGCAATTTCGATGTCGGATTTGTAGCCCATACCTTTCTTCTCCTTTACCTTATTGGTTTTGCCTCTTTTACCAAAAAGGGCATCATTTGAAACGCTCCAAATGATGCCCAGACGGTCGGCTCTCTTACGATTCTGATCCACTGTGGTTCTCCACATTGATCCGTCAGGTATCAAAACCGCTCTTACCTTCTATTTACTCTGTCCTGACTGTGTATCCTTGTCAATCGAAGGCACTCTCATGGTAACATATTCCTTCTACTTTGTCAAGAATGTGTCATCTTTGTTATAATATCGTCGAATTCCGAACGATTCCTCTCTTTTTCCCGTAAAAAAGTAACTTTTTTGGCCAAATACATTACCTTTTATTGGCATAAGCCCATACGCATTTGTCCAGGAAAGGGATTACCGTTGAAATGCGCGGGTGATATCCCCGACCATATAAAGGGAACCCAAAGCACATATCACTCCGTCCTTGCCCGCCCTTTCCAAAGCCAATTGGCAGGCAGCTTCTATCGAATCTCCCACAGTCGCCGTCTTCGCTCCCAAATCAAGCAAAAGTTCCGCCAGCTCTTCCGCCTTCATGGCCCGTGAACTGGGCGGCGTCACTGTGATAAATTCTTTTGCCAAAGGCAGGATTTCTTTCATCATGGTCCTCGCGTCTTTATCTGCCAGAACACCTACAACAAACGTAATTCCGCCCTCCGGAAAATAAGTCCGCAGACTTTCCGCCGTGGCCCGGATTCCGTGGGGGTTATGGGAACCGTCCACCAGAATCACCGGCTCCTTGGAGAGCAGCTCGAACCGCCCTCTCCACCGGGTAGTAGAAAGGCCGTCCCGCAAACTTTTTTCTGTAATCTTCCACCCTTTTTTTTGCAGAACTTTTACCGTTTCCAGAACCACCGCCGCATTATTCAGCTGATAGGTTCCCAAAAGCGGGATATGCAAATCGGCATACGTCTCGTATCCAAAGATCTGTCCACCTAAGCTATGGCTCGTCAACGTCAAAGCAGAATAATCCGGATGATACAGACGGCTATGCTTTTCCCCCGCCACCTTTTCAAATACAGCTTCCGCTTCCGGATTTTGGCCATACAGGATCACGTCGCCGTCTTCCTTGATGATACCGGCTTTCGCCGAGGCGATTTTGGCAAAGGTATCCCCCAGCTCATTGGTATGATCGAGACCAATGGCCGTGATCACGGCAGCCTCCGGCGTGTCAATGACATTGGTGGAATCCAGCTCGCCTCCCAGACCCACTTCCAACACCACGATATCACAGCGACGGCGTTTAAAAAATTCAAAGGCCAAAGCGGTAATCAGTTCAAACTCGGTGGGCGAATCTTCCATGGATTCGGCAAAGGGACGGATATATTCCGTCAATTCCGCCAGTTCTTCATTTCCGATCATCTCACCGTTTACCTGCATCCGCTCGTTAAAGCAGTGGATAAACGGGGAAGTATAAAGTCCCGTGCGATAACCGGACGCCTCCAAAATCGAAGCCAGCATCGCAGCCGTGGATCCCTTCCCGTTGGTACCGGCAATATGGATAAATTTCAGTTCCTTCTGGGGATTCCCCAGTTTTTCCAGCAATTCAAAGGTTCTCTCCAGCCCAAGGCGGCTGCCCAGCCAGGTAATACTGTGAATATATTTCAGTGCCTCTTCATAATTCATGGCGCTTATTGCTCCTTCTTTCCTGTCCTTTCCGGACATGAAAACCTGTATTTTGTTCTATAAAACTTGTATTTCGTTCTATTTTTCCTGTCTCTTCTTTTCCGCGTCGCACATCGCTTTTAACGTGCTGATGGACACATCCCCGATCACAGCCATATCCTCCGCAGAAAAAGCGGAAGTCACATTGTCGGAAAACAAGATCTGAGAAGACGGTGGAAATTCCTCGTCTCCCCTCCACAGAATAAACTGCAGATTCACATGATTGATAAAAGAAAATTCATATCCCGCATCGCCGGTCTTCACCCGTCTTCCGCCAATCTTCTCTAAGGACCGGGAAAATTCTTCCAGCCGGGAGCCAAACCCATAAGCCAGGCGGGCCAGGCAGCGGCCCTGAAAATTACGGAAATAAAGTTCCCCCCAGGGAACGTCCCGGTAAGTCACAAAATTCCCCGTGGAAGGCGTATATCGCCCTTCGATCAGATATCTTGCTACCAAGATCTTCGCCGGATAGGTATCGCGCAGTGCGGCAAATCCGTTTTCTTCGGTAGTCACGATAAACTCCGGATGGCTGACCCGGTAGGATACTCCCATCAGCTGGATGGCAAATCCCCCGGCGGCCTCATCGTAATCTACTTTGCAACGCAGACTGACTTCTTCTGGGTCCAGCGCCTCATATCGTTCTTTATAGTGCTCCCAAGGAATTTCTTCCTTATTATTTTTTCTCTTTTCCGGATCGATCATCTCAAACGAACTCCTAACCATGATAGATCTCCTCCGCCACCGACGGAAACAAAGCTTCGTTGGTGTGAGGAAGGAAACAAGCCGCTACAAATTCATCCATATAGGACGGATTGGTAGAAAGCTCCATGTACGTCATATTTTTGGAAAGCTCCGACACTTTTTCTGCCGCGGCGTCGGAAAGAAGCATCGCATAAGCGCCGCAAAGGGAGGAGTTTCCGATATAGTGGTATTTTTCCAGCGGGATATCCGGAAGCATACCGATCATCACTGCGTTTTTCATATTGATTCCGCTGCCGATCCCGCCCGCCACATAAATATTTTCAATGACGGATACATCCATGTCCAAAGACGCCAGCATGATATGAATACCGGAGAAAATAGCTGCCTTTGCCCGGATGAAATTATCGATATCCACTTCATTGATCTCCACATCCCGCACAGAGCCTGCTTCCTCACGGAACGCCAGGACATAACTGGCTACGCCGTGTTCGTTGCGGCGGATTCTTCGCCCTTCTTTGACAAAAGAACCTTTCGCGTTGATGATTCCAGTTAAAAACATTTGGCAGATCGCGTCGATAATGCCGGAACCGCAAAGTCCTACGGGTTTTTCCGAGGGCCCTCCGACCACCGTCAACGTCGGTTCCAAGGTTTCCGGATCAATGACGCAGGCTTCGATGGCCCCGTCGGTAGCCCGCATTCCGCAGCTGATATCGCCGCCCTCAAAGGCCGGCCCCGCCGAGCAGGCGCAGGTCATCAGGAAATCCTCGTTTCCAAAAACCAATTCCCCATTGGTTCCAAGATCGATAAACAGGGAAAACTCTGGCTTATTCCAGATTCCGCTGGCTAGGGTTCCCGCCGTGATATCACCGCCCACATAGCTGCCCACATTGGGGGCCAAAATCACCTTGGCGTCCGAGGACACTTCGATTCCCAAATCCGAGGCTTTGACGGAAGAAGTTTCAAAAAAGGCTGGAATATAGGGTTCCATCCGAACTGGTTCCGCATTCACCCCAATCAGCAGATGATTCATCGTCGTATTGGAGGCCACGCAGATTTGATACACGCCGTCGGCAGGAATATGCGCCTTGTGGCAAAGTCCCTCCAAAAGCGGAAGCAGGGTTTCCCCTACAATCGCGTTTTGCAGACGGGCACGTCCGCCTGGCTTTGCCGACTCGATAATCCGATTAATCACATCCGCCCCATAGCGAATCTGCCCATTTCCCGTAGACGCCTTGGCTAAAATCTTTCCACTCCTAAGATCGACCAGCAAAGCGGAAACCGTCGTGGTTCCTATATCAACCGCCATTCCGGCAACCACTGCCTTCTCTCCCGCGGGAATCACATCGTGGATGAGCAATTCCCTTGGATTTTGTTCCACCACGCACTGCACCCGAAAACCCGCTGCTCTCAGAGCATCCGGCAGTTTTTTCAAAGCGCTGAACGTCATATGAATATTCCCGATCTCCACCCCCGTAGCAGCCCGTGCAGCCCATAACAGCCGCTCGTTATCCGGCATGGTGTCTTCCAGCGTAGGCTCGGCCATCTCCAAATCCAAGATGGAAAAATCATTTTTCCATTCTATGCCTGCTTCCTGGATACTCCGAACCACTTCATCAAAAATCGCGATTTCCTCTCCACTGCCAAGGTCTGCGATTTTCATCCGGGAACGATAAGCGGAAGCAATATCCGGTACCAGAATATCCGCGTCGGCGCAGACTTCACTGACACAGGCCAGGCGCCACCCCGCCGCATACTCCGCCTTTGTGATATGGCGGGTTTGCTCGGATTTCACTTCCCCCTTGATCAGTTGTACGCGGCATTTTCCGCAGGACGCATTGCCGGAACAGGGAGCGTCGATGGCGACATTGTGACGCTGGGCAAGCTCTAAAATCGAATCGCCTTCCGATGCAGAAGCCACGACAAAATCACCGTTTTCAAAACAAAATCGTATCGTAAACATGGGGATATTCTCCTTCATGATATGTTCTCATCAAAACTGGCGGCCTGCGGTGAGGCCGCCAGTTTACCTTTTTATTTCATAGGAAATTTCCTACTTACCGATTGATTACATAATCGGGTCCATTCCCAGTGCGGGATGGCCTTTTTCCGACAGGAATTCCAATACCGCCTCCGTGTCGGTAGCGATGGTCTCATCGCAGATCATATCTGTAAAGTTATCGATTCCATACAGTTCTTTTGCCGTTTTGTTTAATCTCTCCGCCACATCATCCTTTAATTCTTTCGGCATCCAGACAATTCTCTCAATTCCGCCTTCCGCTTTGATAAACTTCTTGGAGGAAATGAAATGACGGCCATGTCCCATGAAACCTGGCGTCTGTACGCCGCCGCCGGTCATGGAAGCCAGTTCTCCAAAGGTCATTCCCGTTGGAGTCATACCTTTGTATTCACGATTTACAACCACCACGCCATTGGAAGCGGGCTCGACGCCGCAGATACACTCAAAGCAGCCGCAGCTGGTCATCGGATCTTCAATCAGAGAATACAGCGTTACCTGAGAAACCGCACCCTGGGTCATCTTCTCTACCATCTCGTCCACCGCCGTGTAAGCGCCGGTTCTCTCGTCGGTACAGCCTTCCTTCGGAATCGGCTGACACGGTCCGGTCGGGGTTAATTCCTTGGTCGCCTTGGCATCCAGCCAGGATACCGCTCCGCACAGGCCCAGACGCTCCGGAGTTACCACGCAGCAATGGGAGGGAGCAAAGGATTGACAGAGAATGCAGGTATAGAACTCATCTACGCTCTCGTCCGTCAAAGAAGCCAGACGGTTGTCGCGGGCGCTGTATGCCGGCATCGCTCTGGTATCTAAGATCTCCTGCACTTTATCGTGCTCCGTATAGAAGGTAACCTGACATTTATCTACAACCGTATCAAACTCGTCCATAATCATATGGTAGAGCACTTCACCAAAATGATTCAGGCGGATTCCTTTTTCATAAGCGTCGTTGCTGACGCGGATTCGGATCAGGTTTCTCTGGCCCGTGTGCATCACGCCTTCCATATAGTTAAACCAGGTGTGAATCTTTCTCTCAATGACCGATTCGAAGTCGGACTGCATCTTTGCGCCGTAAACTTGAATGTCCGTTGCCAGCGCCAGTTCTCCGCCCGCATCGATATCCGGGCCTACCACGGTGATCTTATGGTCTTCCACTTCATCCGCCGCCACGGAAGTTACCAGTTCGCAGGTCGGATTTGCATGGGAGCTGAACTCCGTGTGCATATCGTTCTTCCGAATAATCTCGCCCTCAAAGGCCGCTGCAAAGGCCACCGGGATCGGCAGTTCCTTCACTTTAATTTTAATATTGCGCAGTTCCAGGGATTTCTTCACGGTCATGGCCGGATCCGTCACGGATTCCAGCGCTCCCGGAACCTGATTTTCTCCCAGATCGATGTCTACCACTACCGGGAATCCTAACGCGATTGCTCCGGCTCCAGCGGAAACCACCACCGAGTCGATGGGACCAAAGGTATTGACAAAGGCCGGGACTCTTTCCTTGGTATAAGTCAAAAGATCTGTCAGCTTACCAGGTTCAATCGCACCGAAGATCAGCGCCGCACGAATGGCCACCGTCACCACATGGGTAACTGCGGTCACATCATGGCCCAAAGGAACCACGCGAAGCTCCAAGCCCATCTTTACGCCGCCTTCGCTGCACTGGTCGATCACATCACCCACTAAGAAGGTCAGGATTCCTTTGCTTTGATAATCTTTGACCACATTTACTACATCTTCCGGATGCTCCGC
Organism: Hominifimenecus sp. rT4P-3; assembly: GCF_051055405.1. Classification (GTDB taxonomy): domain Bacteria; phylum Bacillota; class Clostridia; order Lachnospirales; family Lachnospiraceae; genus Pseudolachnospira. The sequence continues at coordinate 2,433,002 of NZ_CP167068.1, forward strand.
TTTTCCAAGAACCACGGCTACGCCGGGAATATCGCCCGTCACCAACGGTACGCCCAGAGAACGAATGATAGGGTCTGGAACAAAACCGATTCCACTTTCACCTGCATAGGGTTCGCTGTTTTCCACATATTTCAGAGCTTCGATGATTTCGGCGCCAACCGCAGTGGCAAGACCTGCATTTAAAGCCTCCCCCAGATCTTCCTTATCGGAAATCAAACTTTTCAGAACATCCACGCAGGCTGTCAGATCTCCCAAGGTCTTTACCTTTACGCCCGTAGCCGCATAGATTGTCGGAAGAAAATACGCCGTGTCCGGAAACGCCACCTTAGCATCCGCGCCGTGTTTTGCAATCGCATCCTTCACCGCGCCTTCTGTCAATCCGGCTACCGCATGGGAACCACCATAAATCAAATCTGTCAATACGCTCATTACAACTCCTCCTATCTTTCTAAAATACTTCTATTTAGTATACCCAAAATCCATCTGGTACAACGGAAGCTGTATCAGAGAAAACCCGCTGCAAAAAGCGGGTTTTCTTGAAAACATGTAAATGAGACTCTTTTTACAGTTCCAGGTAGGAATCTGCATACAAAACATTATTTTTCAACACATCGCAGGACTTGATGGTCTCCATCAGTCTCTGATCGCAAGGATTTACGATCGCGGAGGTCATACCCTGCATCATCGCCATCGCCACCATCGCCGAATCCATGATCGGACGAATGTGCTTCGGCATACCATTGGAGTTATTGGACAGACCGCCGGTAGTATTTAATCCCATCTCGCTGAACATCTTGATGGCTTCCAGAACTTCCAGCTGCTTATCCTGCATGCCCTTTACTACCAGAAACAGCGGGTCAAACCACAAATCCGTCTCTTCCATGCCCAGGGTCAAGCCTCTCTCCAGCATGTTCTGGCAGTGCATCATACGCTCGTCGTTATCCGCAGCAATACCATGGGCGGAGCAAAGCGCAATAACAATCGCATCGTTGGCAGCCGCCAGGTCGATGTTTTCGATCCGATCTCCTGCATCCGCAGAGTTTACGATCGGTTTTCCTTTTGCGCGGTTATAAACCGAGATACCAGCTTCAATTGCTTTCGTATTGGCGGTATCTAAGCAAAGCGGTACATTGTCAAACTCAGACTGCAGAAGGGTAACCGCCCACTTCATCAGATCCTCGCCATCGCTTTCCGCCGGGCCAATGTTGACATCCAGGTAGGTAGCGCCAGCTTCCAACTGCTCCTTCGCGCGTTTTAAGATCGGCTCCGGATTTCTGGTTGCCATCGCCTCGCGGATAGCCGGAGAGATGCAGTGAATACGCTCACCAATCGTAATAAATTTTGCCATAGTATCGTTCTCCTTTTTATTTATAGTCTTTCAGGAACTGAACCAGCTGTACCGCCTCTGCCGGGCCTACTACAACCTTCCAATCCGGCAGCTTCTCCTGTACTTCGCCCTTCAACACGGCTACTTTACCAGGCAGAATCAGCGTACGGTTCTTAATCTTTCCAGCGATATCCATCTCTGTAAAGAACTTCGCGATAGTAGAAGCGCTCAATTTTCCTGCAGCCCATGCGGTCAGAACGGAATATCCGCCCGCGTCGGAGATCAGCAGGTTGCACGGAACGCCGGAACGCTCCACCTCGCCGGAAACAACGAAATAGGTCAACGCGAAGTCTACGGTCACGATGCAAACCGCATTCTCGTCTGCGCCGTTTAACGGATAGATGCCCGGCTCCACCTTCATCGGCTTCTGCGGGTCCGTATAAATATTCTGTCTCAGGCCGTACAGCGGCAGAGCCTGAGCATAATTCATCTCCTCCATCACGATGATGGAACCATACTTTAAGGTAAACAGAGATGCCAAAGCGGCCTGCATGGTCTTATCGCCAGCCGCCAGAGCAGCCGCATTGACCAGTACCGGATAACCAAAGGTACGGTCCGTATTCTTGATTGCCGCACGGCGGATCTCCACCGCAAACTGATAAGCAGCTTTGATAGAAGCAGCGCTGGCGTTCAGGATCAAGTTCTTATTGCCCAAGCCTTCGATCTTTGCCGTCAAATCATAAAGAGCGTCCAGGCTGTCTGCCTTTACGCCAAGTACGACGCCGTACTTAGCTGCCAGAGCGTTCATGGCATCTACATTTTCCTCGGTAGCGCCGTTTAAGATCGGCTTTGCATCTTTGATCGCTTCCAGAGCAGCCTCGGCTGCTTCTGGACAATTGACATCCAAAATCACAGCGCGGCTGGGAACTGCAGCGGCTTTCTTCGCTAATTCTACATAAGCGTCTTTGTTGCCGCCGTAGGTCACGAACACCATCTCCACGAACATCCGCTCGCCGATACGCTCGTAATCTACTTTGGTCAATGCTTCCAGCTTTGCATCCGCGTCTGCGTCGGCATCCGATACCGATACCGCATACAGGTTTTTGCTGACGAACGTCTTCTCATGGCGGCACAGCACCGTCTCTCCGCCCATCTTAAAATCGCCGACCTGAACGGTCTTCATCGGCGGAGCAGTAGCCTCCGACAGCTTCGCAATTACATCCGCACCCATATGAGGACACTTTTCAATGGGAAGAGCGCCCTGAGCCACCTTCATGCAAAATGCCATACAGGTGGGAACACCACACTCTTTACAGTTTGTCTTCGGGGACAGTTTAAAAATATCTAAGCCTTTTAATGCCATTGTTCTTTTCCTCCTTCCGCTCGATTACATCAGCTCGTCGATCAACTTGGACACAGCAGCCACGGATTCCGGATGTCTCAGAATCACAGCATCGCTGCCGGCAGCCAAAACGGCCGTCGCAGTGACAACTTCCATGTCCACACCGCGCTCTTCCACGTCGCCCCATTCCGGCATGTCCGCTTCCGAAGCTACCGCTTCTTTTACGCTCCATGCCTCAGAAGCTACCGGAGTAATAATCGGCATCTGAAGGGTCGTATCATTCTGCCCTAAAGCAGCCAGACGAATCCGCTCCATGGTGGAAACAACATACTCAAAACCATAACCAGCCGCTGCGCTGCCTACGTTCATCACGATGCTGTCCTGCTTTACGCCCAACTGGGTCATCAGCACGTTCAGCTGTTTCGCTAAGTTGATATCTACGGAAGACTCTGCGCCGACTTTCTGATTAAAAGCCAGACCAGCGGAAGCGCCGACTGCCTTATAGGTCTCTTCCTTTGCGGCCAAAACCAAAATGTTTTTGCCCTGCAGCGCATCGGAAACCTTATTAAACAGTTCCGAATCTTTTTCGTTGTTCTTGCAGCCCATGATCACCAGCGGCAGATCAACCGCCTCGGAGACAGCCTTCGCTGCGGCGACACAGTCGTCCACGGAAGTATCGGCCCCATTGGGATCCGCACTCTCAAAGTGCAGGCAGAGGAAGGATACGCCTGGAAGTTCAGCCGCCTTCTTTGCCATATCTGCCATGGTTTCACAGCCAGCATAAAATTCTTTCAGGCGGGCCGGAGCACTCTCCATCATCGTGTCGCTGATCTCCATGCCCACCTTGGGAGCATTTTCAATCGGCGCGTCAAAGGAGTACAGCGGAAGTACATTCTCGCCACCAAGGGTTATTGCCTTTTCACCGGTGCCGAGTTCTACTGGTTTGATAGCAGCAGAAAATGTCTGAGGTTTGTTCTTGAACGGCATTGTTTTACTCTCCTTTTTTCTTTCTTCTATACCTATCTATTTGCACACGCATCCGAAACGGAGCGCCTTCATTCCAGTAGAATCTCACCGGAATGAAAAATAAGGCATCCCGGCGGCTGGATAAGGGCCGCCGGAAGTTATATTGATCTTCCTCTATTATAGCATCTCACTGCAGTTAGAGCAAGAAAATATGTCCTTATTTAGAATTAATTACCAGAAGTCAATTACATGAGCGGATCTAACGCCAGGGCCGGATGGCCTTTTTCCGACAGGAATTCCACCAAAGCTTCCGGATCTTCCGTCACTGTCTCATCAGCGATCATATCGGTAAAGTTCTCAATTCCATAAAGCTCCAGAGCCGTAGCATTCAATTTTTCCGCTACCTGGTCCTTCAGGGCCTTCGGCATCCAAACGATACGCTGCACGCCGCCTTCTGCTTTCATAAATTTCTTAGAAGCGATAAAGTGCTTGCCGTGTCCCATGAAACCAGGAGTCTGCACGCCGCCGCCGGTCATGGAAGCCATCTCCGAGAAGTTCATGCCCAACGGAGTCATACCTGCATGCTCACGGTTTACGATAACCACGCCGTTGGAGAAAGGCTCGATGCCGCAGATACACTCAAAGCAGCCGCAGCTGGTCATCGGATCTTCCATGATAGAATACAGGGAAACTACTTCCAAAGCGCCCTGGGAGTACTGACGGACCGCATCGTTGACCGTCTCCCATTTTCCAATCTCTTCGTCGATCACGCCGGTCTTTTCCACCACCTGACAAGGACCGCTGGGATCCAGCTCGTGGGTCGCCTTCGCATCCAGCCACGATACAGCGCCGCACAGACCCAGACGTTCCGGAGTCACGATGCAGACATGAGACGGGGAGAAGGACTGGCACATAATACAGGTATAGAATTCGTTTACCGTCTCATCGGTCAGAGACAGCAGACGTTCGTCACGCTTATCATAGATCACATTGGCTTCCTGACGAAGCTCCGCAACCTTGGCTGGATCGGTCACAATGGTAACCTGACACTTATCTACGACTACGTCAAACTCGCTCTTGATCTTTGCGTACAGAACCTCGCCAAAATGTCTAGCCCTAAAACCAGCTTCATATGTATCTTTGCTGACGCGGATACGGATCATGTCACGCTGGCCCGTATGCATCACGCCTTCGATACAGTTCAGGTAAGCGTGGAATTTCCGCTCAAACACCGGCTCGAAATCCGATTGCATCTTCTTTCCAGCTACATCCACAACCGTAGCCAGACAGATCTTCGAACCGACTTCAAATTCGTCGAAGTCCGGTCCAATCACCTCGATCTTGTGATCTTCCACCTCGGAAGCCTCGCGGGTGCGCACCAACTCCAAGCAGTCCACGCGGGAACCATCCGCTTCAAACTGCATATCGCCGCGGCGGATGATCTCGCCCTCGAAAGCGTTGGCAAAAGCCACCGGAATATCAATATTTGTAATCTTAATCTTAATTCCACGAGCTTCCAGAGAGGTTTCCACAAACTTGCTGGTATCTTCCTGGATAACCAAGCTCTTCGGAACACGCCACATATTTTCAGTTTCATTGGTGATAACCGGGAAGCCTAAAGAAATCGCGCCGGCACCGCAAGCTACCGTCATATCGTCTACGGGAGCGAAAGCGTTCACAGCGGCGTTCACGCGGTCAAAGGTATAACGGCGGATTCCATCATAGTCGCCCGGCTGTACCGCGCCAAAGATCAGCGCCGCACGGATGGCAACGGAAACCACGTGAGAAACGCTCCAAAGGTCATAACCTAACGGTACCACGCGGACATTGAAGCCCGTCTTCATACCCAGACGTTTCACCTGATCGATGATGCCGCCTACCATAAATACGAATACGCTCTTGCTCTGATAGCTCTTTACCAGTGCAAGTGCCTCCTCGTCCGTGGGAGCGGAACCGATAAATACGACAAATCCAGGGATATCTCCGGTAACCAACGGTACACCCAACTCACGCACTTCTGCGTCGGTGCAGTGTCCCCAAAGCGGATCATGTCCATAGGGATCCGGATTTCCGATGTATTTACATGCTTCAATTACCTCTGCGGCGCAGGCAGTCGCCACACCGGAAGTAAAAATATCGTGGGTTTTGTTCTCTCTGGTCATCTGGGACTTGATCCATTCCATGATCTCTTTTAGTTCTCCCAGATTGGTGACCTTTTTTCCGGACATCGCGTAGATACACGCCAGATAGTAAGCGGTATCCGGGAACGCTACCGGCTCGCTGTCCGCAAAACGTTTGCTGACGTCCGCCAGAGCTTCCTGTGCCAGCCTGTACATTTCATCTGAGCCGCTAAAGACTCTTCCAAATAAAGTTGCCACGGTTATCCTCCAAAATATTGTGATGTTAGTGTCAAAATCTTTCTTCTAGTTTTTTCTTGATCGCCCGGATCTCCTCGACAGCCTTTTTGTCAAAGTCATAAGGAGACTGCCCCTGGCGGTCTGCGTCGATCACATCCGCGCTGTAGTGGACAAAGCCGAGAAGATCTTCTTCTGGAATCCGGCTGCGAATGTATTCCTCATCCGCCTCATTCCGAACCTTGTTCGCCACCACGCGAACCTGTTTGATACCCAAATCGGTAGCAAGAGACTTGATTTTATTATAGGTCTGAACACTTCTAGCCCCCGGTTCCACCACGACCACAAACTGATCCATGTTCTCCGCGGTGCCGCGGCCCAGATGTTCCAGTCCAGCTTCCATGTCCAGGATGACCACGTCGTCATCCATGATGACCAGATGAGAAATCAGGCGTTTTAAAATCACATGTTCCGGACAGACGCATCCGGCTCCGGCCACATCCACGGTTCCCAGAACTAAAAGCTTCACACCATTGCAGGATTTGGCAAAAAGGTCCGGGATATCGTCCACTTTCGGCGTCAATTTAAAGAATTTCATAATGCCGCTGGGATCTACGCCAGTCCGCTCATTGACAAAATCCTTCATCTTGGAAATCGGAGTGATGCTCATCAGTTCTTCTTCTGGAAAACCAAGAGCCAAACCCAGGTTTGCGTCCGGGTCCACATCCGCTGCCAGAACAGGACGTTTTTCCTCAGCATAGAGCCGAGCCAAAATTGCGGCAAAAGTCGTCTTGCCGACGCCCCCTTTTCCGGTCACTGCTACTTTCATGTCTGACTCCTTCTTTCTATTACGGAGAGAAAGGTCCTGGTTAGATGCCCAGAGCCGTTCTCTTCTCTTCGATCGCCTGAATCATCGCATCTCCAAGCTTATCGATATCCAACTCTACATGGAACGAAGCGCCGACCCATTCCTTCAGGCCTTCCTGCAGCAAGCCGTCGACTACCTCTGAACCTTTTACGTAAGGATATACGCCCAGGTAAGTATCGATACCGGTAGCAACTACATAGTTTCCAATGGAAACTGCCTTCTCAGACATCCACTCCGGCGCACAGCCGACAACAGGAAGCTGATCGATGTTCCAGCCGGAATCCTTTGCCAACTCGCTGACCAGAATCATCATACGGCTGATATCTACGCAGGACCCCATATGAAGAACAGGTGGAATATCCGCCAACTCGCAGACACGTTTCAGTCCGTCTCCGCAGAGATCCTTCGCTCTCTTATCCATCAAGCCCGCCTTGGCCGCAGCCTGAGCCGAGCAGCCAGATACAACCAAAACAATATCATTTTTAATCAGCTTTTTCATCAACTCAATGTGAGCAGTATCCGGACGTACCTTGGGGTTGTTGCAGCCTACCATAGCCACCGCGCCGCGAAGTACGCCAGAACGCATACAATCCACCAGAGGTTTGGTGGTACCGGTGATATCCACAAAGCTGTTGGTAACGGTATCCAAGGTTTTCACGATTCCCTCGTAAGAATAACCAACCGTAGCTTTCTGTTTCATATCCGGGATATGTACCAGCTCTTTCTTCCGGTTCGGGAAGTTCTCCACCGCCAACTGTACGATCTGTTTCGCTTTTTCGCCTGCAGTTTCACAGTCAAAGTGAATAAACTTCGTATAGGTCATCCGAGCCACGTCGGAAGTAGTAATAAATTTAGTATGGAAACATTTGCTCAACGGCCCTAACGCCGGGAAAATACACTGTACGTCCACGACGATCGCTTCGCAGGCGCCGGTCAGAACCACATTTTCCTGCTGCAGGAAGTTTCCTGCCATCGGAATTCCGTGACGCATCGCGACTTCGTTAGAAGTACAGCAAACGCCGGCAATGTTGATGCCCTTTGCGCCAACCTTTTTCGCCAGAGCCAGCATCTCCGGATCTTCCGCATATTTTACAATCATCTCAGACAGAGACGGATCGTGGCCATGAACAACGATATTTACCATATCCTTTTCCAACACGCCTAGATTTGCCTCTGTGTCCATCGGCATCGGAGTTCCAAACAACACGTCGGAAAACTCCGTTCCCATCATAGAGCCGCCCCAACCATCAGACAGACCGCAGCGCAGGCTCTGTTTCACCAACGCTTCCGCCAGAGAAGAACATCCCATATGAGTCATGTGCATAGCGCGGGAAACCTCACGGTCGATCGCGCGAGGCGCAATTTCCTGCTCTTCCCAAATCTTCTGGCGTCTTTCCGGAGCTCTCTTTAAAAACCGCTGATAGCCGAAGGGTTTTCCATACTCCATCAAACCGGTTTCCGCCACTTCATGGGCAACGTCATAGATGTCTCTGCCTTCCGTGGGGATATCCCATTCCTTTGCAATCTTCAGCAATTTTTCCGTATCCGTTACATGGTAGTTTCCGTCTGCACTGGAATTGTACAGGGTATGGCAAATCTCGCGGCCGTGATCAGAGTGGGTCGCCGAGCCGCCTGCCGTGAACCGCAGATAATTCCGGCCTACAATGCCGTGAATATCGCAGCCGCAAATCCCCTTCGGAGCCCGCGGAGTAATCCGGCAAGGTCCCATGGAGCAAATCCGGCAGCAAGTTCCCTCTTCGCCAAATTTACAGTGGGGGGTCTGATTTTTCACGCGCTGCTGCCAAGAATCCGCGCCAACTTTCGCGCCGGTTTCCAGCAGTTTGGCAGTAGCGGATTCCATCTCCTCTACTGTTGTGAGTTTAAAATTGTCCATAACTCCTCCTCATCGTATCTTTTCCTTAATATCTATATTTAAAGCCTATACCTTCAATGGAAAATAGCTTGTATATTCAAAATTATAATTCCAATTGACGAAGCAATTCCGCCAGCGCCTTTCGAACCGGCGCGTCCTCTGGAAGCTGTACCGTAGGCTTTCCTGCCAAATCATATTCATAGACCAAGGAATCCGCCGGCAGCACGCCCAAAAGATCTAACCCCTGCTTTTCGATTTCCGCCTGAATCGCCTCGTCCAGTTTTTCCTCCGGAGCGCGATTTACAATCAGCTTTACCGTCTTCACATCCATCTGAACCTCTTTTACCAGATGGGCAATCCGGCCGACCGCCTGAATTCCCCGGCGGGAGCAGTCGCTGACCAATAAAATCGTATCTACCTTCGGCAGTATCCCACGGCTGATATGCTCCATACCCGCCTCGTTATCCACCACAATATATTGATAATTCCCCGAAATACGGGAAAGCTGCGCCTGCAGCAAACCATTCACAAAACAATAACAACCGGAGCCCTGGGTTCTCCCCATCACCAGCATGTCATAATCATCCTCTTCAATCAAAACTTCGCTGAATTTATAATTCAGGTAATCCTGTTTCGACATTGAAGGAGGAATCGGGCTGTCTTTTACCATTTCCGCTTTCGCGACCTCTTCCCGCAGATCCCCTAACGTAAGCTCCACGTCGACGCCCAGTACTTCGTTTAAATTCGAATTGGCATCCGCGTCCACCGCCAGCACCGGACCATTCTTCTTCCGGCACAGATGATCGATCAAAAGGCCACAGATAGTAGTTTTGCCGACGCCGCCCTTGCCGGCTACCGCAATCGTATAAGCCATTTCGGTAATCTCCTTTCCTATGTTGCTTTCGTTTCGAGGACGCCATACCGGAGACTGCCGCCTGGCAGCCTCCGGTCCAAAATCCACGCCATTACAGAAGATCTACAATGCCGGATTCCTTTACGATTCTCGTAACGTCCTCATACTTATTCAACGCATACAGATGAATGCCGTCGATACCGCAAACTCTGTAATCGTCAATCAGTTTAATGGTGTACTCGATACCTTCTTCTTTGAACGCCGCTTTCTTCGCTGCAATGGATTCCTCGGACTCGCCAGGGAAAATCCAGTGGTGGGTGATCACTTCACACAGCTCTCTCGGCATCACGCAGGCATTCCGGGACAGGCACATATTGATCACAGCCTGGCTGTCCAAAACCGGCATAATACCGATATCAACCGGCAGCCAAATTCCAGCATTGCGGATTGCATCCAGCCAATAGCGGAACGCATCCATATCAAAGCAAAGCTGCGTCATAATGTAGTCCGCGCCTTCGTCCTGCTTCTGTCTCAGGAAAGCGATGTCAGCCTCCAGGCTGCGGCAAGCGATATGGCCTTCCGGAGAGCCGGAAACAGCAATCGTGAACTTATCGCCAAACTCCTGGCGGACAAATTTCACCAGTTCCGTCGCATAGTGCAGGTCGCCGTTGGTTCCGGTCCATCCATAGGGCAGGTCGCCGCGCAGAGCCAGCATATGGTCGATACCATGATCCAGGTAGCGCTGCAGCTGCTCTTTAATGCCCTCCTTGGTGTTGCCGATGCAGGTAAAATGAGTTACCGGCGTCGCTACTCCAGCCGCCTTCACTGCGTCCAGAACTTCCAGGTTCTTTCCTACGTTTCCGCCGCCGGCGCCGTAGGTGCAAGAGATGTAATCCGGATTCAACTGATACAGATGCTCCAGCGTTCCACCCTCGCCTACCAGCTTCTTCATGCCTTCATCCGTCTTTGGCGGAAATACCTCGAAGGAAAAAGCCATCCTCTGTTCCATGATTTCACTTACTCTCATCTCATACCTCCTGATATGTAATTGTATATTTGTTAATTTCTTAACATATATGTCACAAAATTATCATCACTAATGACAATATCATTTCCACCAAAAAATGTCAAGAGGAATCCCCCCCTAGGGGTTATTTTCTTTTTTTCTTTTATATTCCCATATTTTTATTATGTATATAAGGAAAAAAGAAACTGCCGCCTGCAAAACCCAACCGCTGCCGCAGTTCCTTTTCCCCTTATCCTGGGACGTTTCAATCGATAGGAGTAAAAGAAAAACGTTGTCTCAATCCCGCAATGTTGATATCAAAGATCTCCGTTCCGTCCGGTCGGACATCCTTCTCGATGGACGCATTCTTTCCCTGACAGAATTCTCTCACATAGGCTTCCGGATCCTCCACGTCTTTCTCCTCGATATGGACGTCCCGCATCTGATTATTCGAACACTGATTAAAAATTTCCCGGACAATCTCGTAGGATTTCATACTGTCTCCTTACGCACATTCAATGACAACAACATTTTTTACCAGATCTACCGCGCTGAGTTTTCCTTCCAGAGAAATTTCTTCCCCCAGCACATCGGTCAATACAATCTTTCCTCCCTGAAATCCAATATTGCTGACATATTTGCAAATCAAATTTTCCGGTGACTGCTTATTTTTATAAGCGGCTGCCAAACACATAACTGCTGCCTCCTTTTCTATATTTTGTAGATTTGCCAAAGGCAAATCTTTGATGTCACTGCCGGACGGGCCCCCCGATTGCTTCGCAATCCGGGTATATTTTTGTAGATTTGCCAAAGGCAAATCTCTGATGCCACTGCCGGGCGGGCCCCCCGATTGCTTCGCAATCCGGGTATATTTTATTGTTTCAGCAAAGCGAATGCCGCGCGGAGTTTCAGATTGCCTTCCTTAAAATCCGCTACGCTTCCCTCAATCTCATCCGCCGCGTCCGCAAGTCCTAAGTCTCTCATATTTTGCGCCAATTCGGAAAGTTCCTCCGCATGATGCTCATTATGCGCTACCATATATCCCAGCAGGGCAACCGCTTCTTCCTTCGTAGCAGAAGCCGCTTCATGATCATGATGGTGATGATGATGTCCCATATGCTCGTCGTGTCCGTCGTGCATCGAATCGCTCCCTTCTAAGTCCCTTTCCCCAGGACCATTTCTCATTTTTTCCTTCCATCGTCAAAAGCATCCGCCCTAGGAGCCAACCCCACTCTTCTCTGACCGCGCCCCTGTCAACGGAAGGTATCTTTGTTAATTATAACACAAGGCATAGAAAAGAAAAGGGCTTTTTTAGGGGAATTTAGGAAAATATTATGAAACTTTCGGCTGATATTGTAAACCATTTCGTTGTGACAATATAGGCCTTTTTGATTGACACTCAGTTTGTTTCAGGCTAATATAAAAAATAGTATCTGAAAAACTTACCTTCCATTGGCAAGAGTACACACGGGCAAGGCAGAGCATATTTTGCTTTTGCATCGTCTGTTTCACGCTTCTAAAGAAATCAAGGAGATTCTAGCCGTGAAAAAACTTCGCGCTTATATCGCTCAGTTTGTACGGGCGTTTCGATTTAACAGTACTTTTTTTCAGACGTTTCTCGTGGTTCTGATTTTAAGCACCCTTCTTTTTGGGGCTTTTTGTTTCTATTCCCTTTATCGGGAAAATGAAAATCTAAAAGAGAACGTTGAATCCTCCTATCTCAATATGCTGGAGACCACTTGCACCGCTACAGAACTAACCTTACAAAATATGCAGCAATTAATGCAGCAGACCATCTGGCGGAAAGAATTTGCCAACGCGCTGATTCTCCCCACTTCGGACGACTATGCTCGCACGCTCAATATCATCACGCAATTGTACCGTCTGGCGGAGAATTATCCTTTTATTGAAAAGGCCTATCTCTACACCCCGAGCAATCAAATGGTCTATAGCTCCGACCTTTCTTACTTGCCTGCAGAAAAGTCCAAGGATAGCCTGTTCCTCAATCAGGATGCGCTGATGTCCTACACAGGCGCGCGCCCTTCGGAGGATTCCAATGCGCTCTTCATCAAAAAACTGGACGAGCATCTGGTTCTCTGCCAGCATCTTTATCCGGATAACATCGAAAGCATTGGCGTTTTAATTTTTTGCTTCAATTCATCTGCCCTGGATTTATCTCTCTATGAGGATGATCCGGCTATTTCCGACGCCTTTTATGTCTTTGACCGTCAAGGAATTCCCGTGTTCTCCCAGACGGTCCCGGAATCTGCGGCCAGCCAGGCCGCACTCCTGCTCGATCAAAATGGAACCCTAACGAAAGGCTCCCTTCAAAAGCAAGATGACCTTCTCTATTTTTACTATATTTCTCCTGCCACCGGTTGGCTCTACCTGTATCCTGCCGACGCGCAGACCTTTGATTTTCAACCGTCTGTCGGCAGGATACTTTCCCTGCTCTTTTTGGCGCTCTTGCTCGGTCTATTGTTCTCCCTGCAGATTGCTTACCGGGCAAATCGCCCTATCCGCAGCCTGTTAAAAGAACTGTCCAATAGCAGTACGGATGACATCGAAGCAAAAAATGACATCGATTATCTGACGAAAATCTATAGCCATGCTACTATCCAAAACAAACATCTCCGTGAAGCGATTCAGAGCATCACCCCTCTGGTATTGGAGCGCCTGTTTTCGGATATCTTAAATGGACGCGCGCCGACAGAGGAAAGTATCGATGCCTCGCTAAACAGCATTGGTCAGCCCTTTCCACGCCAATCCCGTTTTCTGGCGTTGGCTCTAGAAGTTTCCAGCAAACAAAACGCAGAATTATCCGTTTTGGAAATGAATCTTCACTTACTTCAAATTCGAGATCTGCTTCCTCGCATTTTGCCTGTGGAATACCAAAGTTGTCTCGTGTCACGGGAAGGGCAATCGGCTATCCTTATTTTGATTGCACCGCCGGAAACCAATGAAAGCGACATCCAGCAAACCATTTTTCAATTGACTCATGCGCTGCAGAAAATGACGCAAGCTACGGCCTACCAAATAGAAACAGGCTGCGGAAATATCTATAACCGGATTGCTGATGTCCGTTATTCCTACTTAGAAGCGCAGAAAAATTTGAATCGAAAGCGATTTTATGGTGAGGAGGACGGAGAAATGGAACAAGAAGGCCTTCCGTCTCAAAATCCATATTTGGAAAGAATCAACCAAATCTTTTCCTATATTCAAGCGGACAATGCCGCCAAGGCATTAGAGCTTGCCGAGCAAATGATCGAAGAAATCGCTGCCAGCAACCTAGAACCAGTCCTCGCAAAACGTCAGTATCACCTATTTTTACAAACGCTGATTGAAACCACGGATACTTTACACATTGGCAATATGGAGTCCCTGCTCCGTAAAAAAGTACGTTTGGACTCCTCTTTGGAACAATATGCTACCGGTAAAGAGCTGCAAGCTGCGATCCGCGCATTCTGTCATGATGTGATCGGCAGCATTGACAACAAAAACAAGAAGAAATCCTTCCAACATGTGGTCCGGATCAAAGAATACATCCACGCCAACTATTCGGACAGTAATCTATCCCTTTATACAGCAGCCGAACAAACGGGAATCAGCCCTTCCTATTTAAGCCGTCTGTTCAAGCAAGAGATTGGGACTTCCTTTGTCGACTATGTCAATGATTTTCGTGTAGAAAAAGCCAAACACTTCTTGGAATCCACGGATCTTTTGATCAAAGACATCGCCTATCAAACCGGCTTTAACTCCATGCAGAACTTCTTCCGCATCTTCAAGAAATTAACCGGAGTATCGCCGGGAGAATACCGGCAGAACCAAGGGAACACACCTTAACAAACATTCCTAAGAGGAGGCCAGTTCGGATATCCCATCCGCCGGCCTCCTCTTGCTGTTACTAGAACCCTCCCTTAACTCTATCCATCATCCTATAATCACGCTTTTTCCCCATTCCGCTCTAACGTATACACCTTCGGCTATACCCCAAAGTTAATCCCTCCCAATCCCCACAAAAAATCCCTCTCCCCACCAGCGTGCCCAAAGGTGGGGGAGCTCGAGGGGGAGGGCTGCGGGCTTCGCACTCCGAGCTGCCCTCCCCCTCGTATCCTCCTAAAAATCAAATATCTTGATATCTATCTCATATTTTTACTTTTTCCCCAAATCCGCGACTCGCACCGAAATATTTGAATTGTTGGAACCAAAAATTCCTTTTATACTGATACCAGCTCAAGGGCCTGAGCATCCAAATTTGAGAAAGGAGCGGAAACGAGATGAAACGAATTCTAAAATTTTTGGATTCTCATTTAGAAGAGTATCTGATCGCCATTTTATTGATTCTTCTAACCATGATTATGCTGCTGCAAATCGTTATGCGGTACGTGTTCAACAACTCTTTATCTTGGCCGGAAGAACTCTGTCGGTATTGTTTTGTCTATATTACCTTTTTAACATTAGGATACTGCGTCCAACGCGGTTCCATGTTAAGACTGGATATTATTCAAGAAATTCTGCCCAAAAAAGTCTGGGCTGTGCTTCAGGCAATGGTTCACCTGGTAACTTTAGCATTCTTTGTCTGCATGTTGGTCTATTCTTTTGACCTTCTTGCCTCCATGCAAAAGACAAACCGGGTCAGCGCAGCTTTAGGAATTCCCTATACGTACATCTACTTATCCACGGTGCTTGGTTTTGCCCTTGCCCTCATTCGAAGCATACAGGTCATCTGCAAACCAATGATCCGTCATTTTTCAAAAAGGAAGGAGGGTGACTTATGACAGCGATTCTATTTATCGTTTTCCTCGTCTGCCTTGTGCTCTCTTTTCCGGTAGCCATCGCCATGGGGATGGCCGCCATCACACCAGGGATTGTTGACCCGACCTTCTCTGCAGATGTTGTTTACATTATTCGGGCAATGGTCGTTGGAATTGACTCTACGCCCATTCTAGCGATTCCTCTGTTTATTCTCTCCGGCACCATCATGGCCCAGGGAGGAATTTCCGGCAAACTGTTCGATGTATTTGCGTACTTTTTAGGAAGACTGACCGGCGGACTTCCCTGCGCGGTTATCGTCACCTGCTTATTTTACGGAGCGATTTCCGGCTCCGGCCCCGCAACTTGCGCCGCCGTAGGAGCCATGACCGTACCGCTTTTGGTTTCCCTTGGATATGACAAAGCATTCTGCTCCGCCATTGTGGCCACAGCCGGCGGGCTTGGGTTGATCATTCCACCCAGCATCTCCTTTGTCAACTATGCGTTGGTAACCGGAACCTCCGTAACGTCCCTGTTTACGGCTGGAGTTTTACCCGGCTGTCTGATCGCGCTGTTCCTGATGGCTTATTGTTACTTTTACTGCCGTTCCCACGGGGAAGATAAAGAAAAAGTAGCCAAGAACTGCGCCGCTCTCCACAGCCGCAGCTTAGGACGCGTCTTAAAAGAAGGATTCTGGGCTTTACTCTCGCCAGTTATCATTCTGGGCGGTATTTACAGCGGTATCTTCTCTCCGACAGAAGCCGCCTGCATCTCGGTGGTATATGCGGTGATTGTATCCCTCTTTATCTACCGTTCCGTGAATCTAAAACGTCTTTGGAGCCTGATTCTGGAATCGGTCCAGTCCTGCGCCCCGCTCTGCGCGCTGCTGGCTCTGGCTACTGCGTTTAGCCGCGTTTTGACGATGCTAAACGCGCCTCAGGCGCTGGCTGAATTCATCTCCGGCTCCATTGCCAGCAAGGTATCCTTCCTGATCCTGCTGAACGTAGCCCTTTTGATTCTCGGTATGTTTATTGACGGAGCTCCGGCAATCCTGATCCTGTCTCCGTTGTTGATGCCGATTGCAGCCAATTATGGCATCGATCCGGTCCACTTGGGCGTCGTCATCGTCTGCAACCTGACGATTGGGTTGGCATCCCCGCCTTTTGGGCTCAACTTATTTGTCGCCAGCTCTACCACTGGTTCTCCGGTCATGGAAATTGGAAAGAAAGTCATTCCCTTTATTCTGATGTTCCTGATCGCCCTGATTTTAATCACGTTTATCCCGCAGATTTCCCTCTGCCTGGTTTAATTCTTTATACCGATACAAAGGTAACTCGATTTTGATGCCCTGCCTCTTAGGAATATACGGCATCAAAATCACACATTATAAATTAAGGAGGAAAACATTATGAAAAAACTCATTGGCTTAGCACTGGCGTGCTCACTGGTACTCACCGCTTGCGGAAGCGGTTCCACATCCACCACGGCTGCGCCTACTACCGCGCCATCGGAGACAACGGCAGGCGCGGCCACGGAAGCTGCTTCTAACGAAGCGGAAACTACGGCAGCGGCACCCTCTGGCGAGGCAGAGTACAACTTTACCATTGGAACTTCCGCCACTAAGGATTCTGCCATTGGAAAAACCATGCAGTATGCAGCCGACTTGATTGCAGAGCGCACCAACGGAAGAATTTCTATCACCTGCTATCCGGATTCTCAGCTAGGCTCCGACGCCGAGCTGGTGGAAGGCGTACAGCTTGGAAACGTCACCATGGTAATCGGCAACACGGCTCCTCAGGTTGCCTTTGTTCCTAGCCTTGCGCTTTTCGACTTGCCGAACACCTATGACGACATCTCCGTCGCTCAAACGGTCCTGGCTGGTTTTACCGAGAAAATGGCTGGAAGCTTTGAGGGCACCCAGATGCACTTGTGCCAGCTGTTCCCGACAGTTTTCCGCTATATGTCCAGCAACAAGGAAATCAAAACCGTAGATGATTTCAACGGCATCAAGATTCGTACCATGACCAACAACAACCACATGGCTTACTGGAATGCTTTAGGCGCTACGGCTACCCCTCTGGATTTCAGCGAACTCTATATCGGCCTGCAGCAGGGCCTGGTAGACGCCCAGGAAAATCCTCTGGACATCTTCCTCAGCTCCAATTTCTATGAGCAGCAGAAATACGTTATCAACACCAAGCATATTGCTTTTGTTGCAACCATTCTGATGAATCAGGAAACCTGGGACAGCCTCCCGGCTGATCTGCAGCAGACTCTGACCGAGTGCTTCACGGAAATCGGCCAGTACGGCACCAAGGTAGCCCAGGAAGCAGAGTCTCAGAATATCCAGACAGTCAAAGACAAAGATGTAGCTGTCATCGAGTTGGACGATGCTACTTTGGCAGCGATGAAAGAAAAGGCACAGCCGGTCTATGATATGGTCCGCGAAGCTGTCGGCAGCGAGCTGGTAGACGAATATTTGGCTGCTATCGAGGCTTCTTCCAAATAAAAGCCTTACCTTCCATTGACAAGATAATATGACCAAAAAACGCCCGGAATTCCCATTGGATTCCGGGCGAAGCAAATCAAAAGGAGGACTAATCCTATGATCCCCAAAAGAAAACCTGCTGTTCCTATTCCTGCTTCCGCCTTTGGCCCCAGTTCTGAAACCACTGTCACCTGGCTTTCCGGGGCTGGATTTTTGATCAACTGTCACGGTACTTGCCTGCTCATTGATCCAGTGCTCACCAAAGACCCGGAAGATTCTTCCAAGAGTGAATGTGGTCTTCCGCTAAAGGTAGATTTTCCTATTCTGGCGGAAGATATCCCAGAAAACTGTACGGTCTTCTACACGCATGCCGATGGAGACCATCTTGGACCAGCCACGGCGAAAACTCTCGCCCAAAAGAAAATACCGATGATCGGAACATTGGCTGTCTTTGAACGCCTGGCCCGTCTCGGCGTCCCGCCGGAACAAATTCAAGTGCTGCGGACAGAGGAAAACATGGAGCTGGACGGCATCCGTATCGAATCCACGCCGGCCGACCATCCCTGGCAGTTAAAAGATTTGAAAAGAGGCGGCCGTCCCTACCGTTTCGGAGACTGCTGCGGATTTATTTTCAATACTCCTGACGGACGCCTTTATTTTCCAGGTGATACGCGCCTGATGGAACAACATTTCCGAATCCAAAATATTGATCTGCTGGCTTTGGATGTATCCACCTGCGAATACCACCTGGGCCATACTTCCGCCGTCATTTTGGCCAATCAGTTCCCCTCGGCTTATCTGATGCCGTTCCACTACGGTACCTACGACTGTCCGGAAATTGCGGCCCACAAGGGGGAGCCGGAGGATGTGTATCCGCAGATTACTGGCAGCGAAAAGCGCGGATTGATCCTAGCGCCCGGCGAGCCATTTGTTCTTCAATAGGAAATTCCGCCAAGCGAAATTCTTTCTTATCAAAAAGTCTCTGAGTTAAAATAGGTTAGAATCGTTTGTATTTGCAGGAGCGTTAGTACTTCTTCGATTCCGGAAATTTGTATTAGGAACAAAAATAAGACTGTTTGAGCGCAGCGAGTTTCTTATTTTTGTGACTGCTTTTTACAAATTCCCAGAATCCTAGAAGTACTTGCTCCGAAACCCTACAAACGATTCTAACCTATTTTAACCAGGAAACTTTTCTGACAATCCAATGAACTCTTACAACACCCGCCCAACAAGGATACTCCACACCGGAATCGTAAACAGAGACAAAATTGTCGTCAACACCACTGTTTTCGTCGCAAATTGATAGTCCCTATCATAGCGGGCCGCCAGAATGGCCGTGGTAGTGGCCACCGGCATCGCAATCAAAATCACGCTGACACTGGAAATCAGCTCTGGCAAACCAGCCAGCTTCACTCCAGCCAACACAATGCCCGGAAGAATCACCAGACGCAGCACACTCATCCGAACGGTTTCTCGGCAGATAATCGTCCGCAAATCCACCTCCGCCAGAATCGCGCCGATCAAAAGCATGGTCACCGGGGTCATAGCGGAGCTGAATCCTGTGATCGTCTTCGTCAAAAAGACAGGCAGCGGAATGGGAAAAAACAAATACAAAAGTCCCAGAAGGACAGCGATAATACAGGGGTGGGTCAGGGCCGTTTTCACCACATTCTTTTTATCCACCGGCACGAAGCAGGCAAGGCCCACGGTCCAGTAAAACAGCCGCACTGGGACCAGAAAAACTGAAGCCAGGAGCAACCCTTCCGAACCATACATTCCCTCTACCATAGGATTTCCGAGAAAGCCTGCGTTGGACACCATGATGCCATAACGCATCACGCTTCGTTTTCCGTCTTCCATTTTCCGAAATAGAATTTTACTTAACAGGTAACAGAAAATCTGAATTATCAGAGAAACCAGCATCACCGTCATCATCTGCGAGACCATGGAATGATCCGCATTAAAAAAAGCGGCCAGCATATTGCAGGGAATAAAAAGATTGATCGTAACATCCGTCAAGCTTTTCTTTGCCTCTGGAGTGACGATCTTCTTTTTTGCCAAAAGCATCCCGATCAGCACCATACAAAACATCATCCCCTGCATTTCCAGCAGGCTTTCCATATCAACCATGTCCCCATCCCTCATTTTCTTTTCCATCCAAGCAGCCAAGAGCGTTTTCCTCTTCTGGGCAAACATTCTCCGGTTTGTTTTCATTTTAGCACAAATCATGGGCGCCGGGAAGAAGAATTGACTTTTTCGAATCGATATGCTATGGTGAAAGCGACTCATGTACGAGAATTAAAATCTGTATAAAAGGAGATTTGTATTATGTTTGAAGTTACCAATACGAAGAACGCCCCCGCGGCTATCGGCCCTTATTCCCAAGCCATCGCATTTTCCAATCTGGTGTTTACCTCCGGCCAAATTCCTCTGGACCCTCAGAGTGGTGAAGTTGTCGGAACCACCATTGCCGAACAGGCGGAACAGGTGATGAAAAACCTGGGGGCCGTTCTGGAAGCCAATGGGTTAAATTACGAAAACACGATAAAGACCACTTGCTTTTTGGCCGATATGGCGGACTTTGCCGCTTTCAACGAAGTATACGGCAAATATTTCACTGGAAAACCCGCTCGTTCCTGCGTCGCAGTAAAACAACTGCCAAAGGGCGTGCTCTGCGAAGTGGAAGTCATTGCGGCAAAAGAGTAAAGGTTCTCACAAGGCGAGCTTCACACGCCGAAGTCTTTCCGCTCTGGAATAGAATAAAAAATACGAGGGAGAACATCTAGTCTTCTCCCTCGTATTTTTTAATCCAAATGAATCTCCGCCAATTCCTTTGGCGGAACAGCCTTTGTAGAATCTTTTACCGATTTCTTAATCGCTTGGGAGGCTTTATTAATAGGTAGAATCGTACCCGCTCCGGCTACGCAGCCGCCGGGACAGCCCATCCCTTCGATCAGACATCCGTCCATCTTTCCAGCCTTAGCCATCATCAAAATCTTCCGGCATTCCGCCAGCCCTTCTGCATGTTCGATGTTAACTTCCACATCCGGATAATACGTATTGATACACTTCTCGATTGCTTCCGCCACACCGCCTGCTACTGCATAACCGCGGCCAGCGCCAGTCGCGTCATGAAGCTCTACCTCTTTGTCATAATGATTGATATCGATTCCCTTCGCTTCAAAAATCGCGTCCAGTTCTTCAAAGGTAATGACAAAATCCACATCACTGCGGACACTGTGTCTGGACGCCTCCAATTTTTTCGATGCGCAGGGCCCGATGAAAACTACGCGGGCATTGGGATGCTTCTGCTTGATGGTCCTGGCCGTAGCTACCATGGGAGTCAATGCATTGGAGATCTTATCAATCATTTCCGGAAAATACAGCTTTGCCAGCATGGACCAGGACGGGCAGCAGGAAGTCAGCAAAAACGGCAGATCTCCATTTACAACCTCCTCCACATAATGGCGGGCTTCCGTCGCCGCGCCCATATCCGCTCCCAGGGCCACTTCATAGACTTCTGAAAAACCCAGCTCCATCAACGCCGCTTTCAGCCGCTTGGGACTGCCGTTGGGGCCAAATTGCCCGACGATGGCAGGCGCTACTTCTGCCACAATTTCCCCGCCCTCTTTTAACGCCCGTATCAACTGGAAAATCTGGGATTTATCCGCAATTGCGCCGAAAGGACAGTTCACCATACACATGCCGCAGGATACGCAACGGTCCGGGTTGATGTAAGCGCGGCCAAGATCATCGCTCTCAATGGCATTGACGCCGCAGGCTTCCGCACAAGGGCGGATCTCATGGGCAATTGCGTCATAGGGGCAGGCAGCCTTACATTTTCCACATTTGATACACTTTTCCTGATCAATCTGAGAATGGCCGTTTACCATGGAAACCGCACCCTTGGGACAGACTTCCAGGCAAGGATGGGCCACGCAGCCCCGGCAGTTGTTGGTCACTTTATATTCATTAGCCGTACAAGCGTCGCAGGCAGACGGAATCACCTGCATCAACGGGGGCTCATAATATTTTTCCGAAATATTGCTCTCATCCAGCCCCGCAGTCAAATGGACCGGCGTATCCTCCGGACGCAGGCTCATGCCCATCGCCAGACGGACTCGTTCCGAACAAATCGCCCGCTCCCGCCAAATACTTTCCCGGTAATGCGGCTCGTCACCCGGCGTGATTTTGTAAGGAATCGCCTCGATGTCGTCATTGAGATTTGCTGACTCATAGGCGACACGGGCAATCTCTGTAAATACTTGTTTTCTCAACCGCTTCACTGCGGTATCCAATCCTCGAATCATCTTATTTCTCCTCTTATCTACAATACCTTCCTAGGATACGACAAAACAGAAATTTTGACAAGAGGTTTTTCCTGGTTCTTAAAATGCTTTTTTACCTTCCATTGCAAAAGGGATGCCGCTTGCATGTGGCATCCCTTTTTTCTCTAAAACTCTCACCGGCAATCTCGCCAGCCAATACTTCTTATTTTTCCATCTGCCACGCCTCATGATCCGTGTGCAAAAGCTCATGGGCCTTATGAGACATGGGTTTATCCAGGAAATCCTGATACAGCTGAGTAATTGCCGGATTCTCATGGGAGAACCGGATCGGATTCGCCTGATCCAGTTCATACAGATACTCGCTCCGAAGTCCAGCCAATTCCTGTCCGTCATGGATTGGCTGTCCGCCGCCGCCAACGCAGCCGCCAGGACAGGCCATGACCTCCACAAAATCATACCTCACTTCGCCGCGGCGTACCGCTTCAATCAGCTTTCTCGTATTACCAAGGCCGCTGACCACCGCCACTTTGACTTTCGTTCCGGCCATATTAAACTCGCCTTCCCGCCAGCCGTCCGGCTCCCGAATCGTCTGGAAGGAATCCGGCGCCGGATTCTTCCCGGAAATCAGATAGTACGCGGAACGCAGAGCCGCCTCCATCACGCCGCCGGTGCTGCCAAAGATAACGCCAGCGCCTGTTCCGACGCCAAGAGGGCGGTCAAACTCTTCCGCTTCCAGAGCTTCTACCATAATCCGGTCCGCCCGAATCATCCTTGCCAGTTCTCTGGTCGTCAGTACGCAGTCTACATCCGGTCCAGCCCCTGCATCGTTCATCACCGGAATCGCAGCTTCATGTTTCTTCGCAACGCAAGGCATAATCGAAACGCAATAAATTTTCTCCGGGTCCACATTCAGCAGCTTGGCATAGTAGGTTTTTGCCACCGCGCCAAACATCTGCTGGGGAGACTTGGCCGTCGAAAGCCGCGATACCAGTTCCGGATATTGGGATTTCACATAGCGGACCCATCCCGGACAGCAGGAAGTAAACATCGGCATCCCGCTTTCACGAATCTCATCAAAACGGGCGAGAAACTCGCTCCCCTCCTCCATGATCGTCAAATCCGCCGAAAACGTAGTGTCAAATACATAGTCAAATCCTAAGCGGCGCAAAGCAGCCACCAGGCGGCCCTCCGTAGCCTTCTCTCTGGGAATATTCATATTCTCCGCCCAGGCTGTCCGCACTGCCGGAGCCACCTGAACCACGGTAATCTTTTCTGGATCCGCCATAGCACTCAGCACCTGCTGCCAATCATCACGGGCATGCAGCGCCGCTACCGGGCAGTGGGTCACACACTGTCCACAGAGAACACAGTCCGACTGCTCGATCTTCCGAACGCCGGATACGCCGATGGTAGTACGGCTTCCTGTATTTGCAACGTCCCAGACGCCTACGCCCTGTACTTTGTCGCAGATCTGAACACAGCGCATGCAGCGGACACATTTCTCTCCATGACGCACCAAAGGAAAGTCCTTCGGCCAGGGTTCTTCTTTCCAGTCATCCGGGAATGGATTGGAAACAATGCCCATATCATTGGAAATCTGCTGTAAGGTACAGTTCCCGCTTCTCTCACAAATCGCACAACGGCTGTCGTGCTGGGACAAAAGCAGCTGCACATTGGTCCGGCGCGCCGAGCGTACCTTGGGACTATTGGTATAGATTTCCATTCCTTCCTGAACCACATTGTTGCAGGAAGTAATCAGTTTATCTTTGCCGACAAGCTCTACCAGACAAATCCGGCAGGCAGCAATCTCGTTGATCTCTTTCAAGTAGCAAAGGCTCGGAATACGGATTCCCACGGAGGCAGCCGCCTCCATCACCGTTGTTCCCTCAGGAACCGCCACCTTCTTATCATCTATTTTCAGGTTTACCATCTGGAATTCCGGCCTCCTTTCAAGATTCCATAGCCAAAATGATCGCACCGCAGACAACGGCTGCACTCCTGAGCCGCTTCCTCGTCCGTCATTCCTCTCTCAATATGTTCAAAGTTTTCCCGCCGCTCGCCGCTTCCAATTTCTCTCAGGTTCACGCGTCCACAAGGCTTTTTATCGGTCAGGTTTGCGCTGGGAATTTCCACGTCGCAGCTAATGTTGTGATGGAATCCAAGATATTCGTCGATATTGGCAGCCGCTACTTTTCCAGCTGCAATCGCGCGAATCACCGTAGCCGGCCCGGTCACGCAGTCTCCGCCTGCAAATACGCCTGGAATATCTCCCTCTAAGCTTCCATCTACCGTCTGTAAGACGCCGCGCTTTACCTCCAAGCCGAATTCCTCGAAGTGAGTCGTCTCAATGCCCTGGCCGATGGCGGTAATCACCACATCACAAGGAATTCTTTCCGGCTCTTCTTCCGAATTTACCGGACGGGGACGGCCCTGGGCATCCATCGCGCCGCAGATCTGTGGCTGTACCCACAATGCAGCCACATTCCCCTCCTCATCGGTCTCAATTTTCAAAGGAGCATTCAGAGTGATCAATTCCGCGCCTTCCGCGATCGCGCCTTCCACCTCATCCGGCATAGCCGTCATATCATTTCTGCGGCGCCGGTAAGCCACCATGACCTGAGACGCGCCCAGGCGGATCGCAGTACGAGTACAGTCCATAGCCACGTTTCCGCCGCCGACAATAACGACTCGTTTTCCTTTCAGATCAATCGGACGATCCATTCCTACGTCGCGGAGCATCTCCACAGCAGAAATGACATTGCCCTCCTTTACCTTTCCATCCGGCTCAATCCCAACCTTCTTATTGGTCTGAGCACCTATCGCAACATAAACCGCGTCAAACTGCTCGTGCAGCTCGCGGATGGTTACGTCTTTTCCTACATTTACATTCATATGTACTTGAATTCCGGTAGAAAGAATCGCGTCGATATCTTCCTGCAGACGCTCCCGCGGGAACCGGTAAGCCGGAATTCCGTAACGGAGCATACCGCCCAGGTGCGGCTTTTCTTCGTACACATCCACCTGATGTCCCATCAAAGCAAGATAATAGGCTGCGCTGAGTCCACTGGGTCCGCCGCCGACAATGGCTACCCGCTTTCCGGTAGAAGGCTCATTGGAAGGCACCAAAACCGTATCTGCATGGGCGTGATCCACAGCCACACGTTTGATTCCGCGGATATTGACAGCGCTGTCAATCATATTGCGCCGGCATCTAGCCTCGCAGGGGTGCTCGCATACCATCGCGCAGGCCGTTGGAAATGGATTGTCCTTACGAATCAGGCGTACAGCGTCCGCATAACGCCCTTCTCCCACCAGGGCAATGTATCCTGGTACATCCACGCCAGCCGGACACAACGCCACACAAGGCACCGGTTGGGTGATTCCTGCCGCACAGCGGCCGCGGCGGATATGGGATAGATAGTCTTCCCGGCAGCCCTTTAGGCCGTTCAGCACCATCCTAGCCGCATCATAGCCAATGGCGCAATCTGCAGAAGCCTCAATATTTTTCGCAGTCTGCTCAATCAAATCCAGCGTCTCTAACGTTGCTCGATTCTCTAAAACATCCGTCATTAGGCGCTGCAGCTGCCCTAGACCAACCCGGCAGGGAACACATTTCCCGCAGGACTGGGCGTGGCACAGACGCAGAAAAGAAATCTGCAAGTCCACTGGACAGAGCCCCGGAGCGCTGGCCGCAATGTGCCGTTCCAGGTCCAGATACAGGTGCTCCATCGTGAGCTGTGCCTCATCCGGCGTTGAAATCCTCAGTCTACTCATCGCATCCTCCTCTAACTCATAAAGTTCTCAAATAATACAAACGATCTTTGTCAATATCCTAACAAATTCCCGCATGTAACATCTTATAACATTAAGCCGAATCTTGTCAAGAAGTAGAAAGCGTTTCCACGGTTTCTACCGTCAGAAACGCTTTTTACTTTCTTTTTTCTCTTATTTAAAGTATTCTTTCGCTGCTTGCATCAAATAAACTGTATCTTTTACTCCTGCAGTTTCATACGGTGAATGCATTGCCAGCTGGGGCAGACCGATATCAACGGCGCTTACCGCTACCTGAGACATGGAAATATTCCCCAGAGTCGATCCGCCAGGCATATCCGAACGGTTAGTAAAAACCTGAAGAGGCGCTCCCGCTTCCCGGCAAATTTCTTTCCACACAGCCGCAGACAGACCGTCGGTACAGTACTTCTGATTTGCACTATATTTTAACACGATACCTCCGTTCAGATAGGGATGATTCACCGGATCTGATTTCTCTCCATAATTCGGATGCACTGCATGAGCGTTATCCGCAGAGACCAGAAAGCTTTTCGCCACCCGGCGCAGATAATCCTCCCATCCTCCGCCAAGGGACAGGCTGATTCGCATCAACACATCTTTCAAAAACGGTGAGGCAGCGCCCTGCCTGGTGCCGCTTCCCACTTCCTCATTGTCCAGCATACAAAAAACAGCCGCGTATCGCCTCTTTTCCCCAGCTAGGAATCCTTTCAGTGTAGAAAATGCGCACTGGAGATCATCCAAACGGCTGCTGGAAAGGAACTCTTCTTTCGCCCCCCAAATCGTTCCTTTTTGCCGGTTGTACAAAAATAGATCGTGACCGATGATCTCTTCCTCCCGCACTCCAGCGGCCTCCGCTATAATCCGAAAGAAAGTTCCCTTCGCCGCCGCGCTTCCGTAAAGAGGAAGCAAATCCTTTTGCGCATTGTAGGTCATGCCCTCATTGGCCTGGCGATTCATATGAATGGCCAGATTTGGAATCAAAAGCAAGTCCCGGTCCACATCAACCAGCCTTCCGGTTATCTTTCCCCCTTCCTTTACAGCCACCCGGCCTGCCACAGAAAGCGGGCGGTCAAACCAGGGAGCGCAAAGCATACCGCCATATCGCTCTACATTCAGCTTAATATAGCGGCCGTCCGCTTCCATCTCTGGATTTTCTTTTATTTTAAAGCTAGGGGAATCACTGTGGCTGGCAGCAATTCGAAATCCGTTCCATTCTCCCTCCGGCAGAGCAAATGCAATCACAGAAGAATCATTTCTTGTGGTAAAATAACGTCCGCCTGGCGTTAACTGCCAGTGTTCTTCCTCCTTCTGTTCCACAAATCCATGTTGTATCAATCGTTCTTTCACCGCAGCTGCCGCGTGAAAAGGGCTGGGGCTGCACTCGATAAATGCTAACAATTCTTTCGATATTTCCTGGTACATCTGATACTTCTCCTTTCTCGTTCGAAAAATAAGCATGAAGGGGCCAAACCACCGCATATACTAGAGACAAACAACTGGAGCGGAATGAAATGAAACAAAAAGGCAAACGAAAAAAACATTTTCTCCTGGGAGGAATTCTCCTTCTCTTCCTGGCTGGACTTGTCTCACAGGCATTTTCCTACTGGCCTTCTGTGATGGCTTCGGTCCAAGTAATGTTAGGCAAAGAGGCCCCTATTTCCCAAGTACAAACCGACAAAAAATTAGCTGCCCTTAGCTTTGACGCTGCCTGGGGCGACAAAGATACGGCAAGAATTCTAGAAATCCTAAAAAAACACAATGTCAAAGTCACCTTCTTCATGACCGGCGGCTGGATCGACAGTTTTCCGGAAAATGTAAAAATGATCGCAGCCGAGGGACACGATCTTGGAAACCACAGCGAAAATCACAAGGAAATGAGCAAGCTGACCGAACCGGAAATTCGCGATGAGCTGCAATCTGTCCATAAGAAAGTAAAAGAGCTGACCGGCGTAGACATGACGCTCTTCCGCGCTCCCTACGGCGATTGGAAAGAAGAACTCATCACCACCGCTCAGGATATGGGGTATCAGTGCATCGGCTGGAATGTTGACAGCCTGGATTGGAAAGACTACGGCTCGGATTCCATCGTCAAAACTGTCTGCAATCACAGCAATCTAGGAAACGGCTCGATTATTCTGCTACATAATGGAGCCACCTACACAGCAGATGCCCTGGAGGCAGTAATCACCGGCCTTCAAGCGCAAGGATATGAATTGGTACCGATTTCCCAGTTATTACTTGCGGGAAAGACTGGCACAAATCTCTCTCCAAAACAGGATGCCCAGAACTAAGTTGTTCATCCTATCATTGATCTATCTTTTTTAGTATACTGAAAAGCTCCATGGGAATCAACTATTTTCCTATGAAAGAACAGAATTTCGCTCTGAGAAATTCTCCGCTGAAATGAAATAACAAAAAGCGCCAGGGCCTTCCGCCTTGACGCTTTTTGCTAGCAACCAATAGATCTCCGACTTTTAAAACTTACTATTTCTTCTCTTCCTTCCCAGCCTTTATGATATATGTTTCAACCATGCGGCTTAATGTCTGATTTAACTGCCGGATAGCATCTCGCAGCTGTTTATTTTCCATTTCCAGCCGTTCGATTTCAAAATCCCGGTTCATGCTCTTTCCTCCTTTGTTCTCCCAGAACATCATACCAAAACGAACCTTGTTTTTCCATTGTTTTTTGTCGACAATTTTCGACTGTTTTGTTTTCTGTCTGTCATTTTCCAGAATGAAATCCACTCTTTCCGTAGAAAGTTTCTCTCTTTTTGGAGATTTCCTACCTTTTTTGTCGTTTTTCTTTTTTCCAATACAAAAAACCGCATATTCCGCTACCAATCAGAACGCCCACAAGGATCAAAAGCGCGCAATGAAGGAAGAACGTATCCGGTAAAATCGTGATTACCGGATCTGTTGAAGCGTCAAAAATCCAAAAATCATTTCGGAAAACAATCTTATGGAACATCACAAAAACCGTATCCCAACTGGCCGCGATTGCAATTCCAAGCAGCAAAGGAGTGAAAATAGAAAGCAGGGCGGTGTATTTTAAATAGCGAAACTGATTCTTCCGATAATAAAATACAATTCCCAACACACTCGCTGCGAGAGTAATCGGAACCATCCACTCAAAAACCAGGAAAACACGTTTTACCTCTTCAAAGTGAATTCGACCGCTTTCTGACATAGCCAAATCCGGAAACTCTAACGTATCCGGTCCCCAGATATTATTGTAATCGATCAAAACATCATAATTTCTTAAAATCTGTTCCTCTGTAAGGCCTGAAGACGCGGACAAATTCATCGATTTCATATCCCAATGATAAAGGGGACGAAAATTTAGAGTGACTGTGACGGAAAAGGAAATCAAAAACAGCATCAAAACAATTCCCAGCACCCACTGGCCAAAACGATATTTTTTTTCTTGCATCAAAGGTTCCTCAAATGTATTATAGTATTATAGTTTATCCCGAACCATCATCAAAGTATAACCGAGCAAATTTTTCCCCTGCC
Organism: Hominifimenecus sp. rT4P-3; assembly: GCF_051055405.1. Classification (GTDB taxonomy): domain Bacteria; phylum Bacillota; class Clostridia; order Lachnospirales; family Lachnospiraceae; genus Pseudolachnospira. The sequence continues at coordinate 2,462,425 of NZ_CP167068.1, forward strand.
ATTTCGTTTGATCAAGCCTGTCCGGATTGTTCATTGACAACCCGATCCCCCAAATACGATCTTTCACCGCACATTCAGCTAATACCGCTGTCCCCGTGGCTTTTAACTTCTCTTTCAATTCTGCGTTCTGTGAGAATTTTGCCATCAGCCCTTCATAAACTATGAGTTGCCGGATTCCCTCCCAATAGTTATCGTCATATCTTGACACAAGCCGCCCCAATGCCTTGATATGGGCAGTATCCTCTATATTAAGGATTTGTACGGCAATCTTATCATCTTGAAAGCAGACCGCTTTCCGATACATCATAAACTGTTCCATTGAAGAAAACTCCACTCCCTCAACAGTAAAGCGGGACAGATACCAATTGCTCAGATATCCGTTTTCTTCGTTTTCATTATGAAAGCAAACAATCTGCATCACACTTCACCAACTTTTTTGACCGCCAAATCAAGTTCCAAGTCGTGAAGTCCGTAATAAGCTTTTTTCAAAAAGGCGATAGGAACTTTCTTGACCACTTCTGAACTCGGGAGACCATAAAACCATTGATAATAAGCATAAAACTCCCCGATCCACATAGGAATAAACCCGTCAAGAGCCTTGCCGGGTTTTAATCTATACTTTTCTGTTTCAGAAAAGTACGCCCACAACCCTTTGGCATCCATCGTATTGACATAGGCTTGCGCTTCGTCAATGCTCTTTCTCGTCTTGCTTGCCATATAGATACGAATAAAATCTTCCGTATCCTTGTCGGGATACCGTTGCGCCACAAGATCAAAGAGTTTACCCTGATTTTCCACTACATCATTCAGATATGCTTCCGAATATGCCCGCATCACCATCACTCCTCAAATAATGTGCTGAATACTTTCGTTACCTTATTCGCATCGGAATCAACAAGATCCCGCATATTTTTTCTTGCCTCTATATCCCTCTGATTATACTTATCGTTGAATTCAGTATAATCAACGACAAGCAACTCATCCTGTATTTCTTTTAGCTTAGAATAAGCCAATTTGGACTTGATACAATACTGAATACCCAGACCGCCCAACGCGAGCAGTTCTTCAAGTATGTCGATATCGATATTGTCCCGAACAAATTCCTTTGCGATATAGAAGTAAGAAGCGTTCGCTCTCCAACCGCGGATAACATCATATTCGTTCGCATCTACACCGTACTTTGCTATGAACTTTTTAGACAGCATTCTATATCGTTTGGAGTCCGCCGCATCTCTGTGTTTCATTAGCTCGGCAAGCCAAGAAAGGACATTCAATTTCTGAAAATCTAAGATTTTTAATCCATCCGTATCCAATTCATATTTGTGAACCCATCCATTTGTATCATTTGGTCTGCAAACCGCCCACTCTTTCGCAAGTTCCATATTTTCAGTGAGGTAAAAGCCTCGTCCGTAGTCGTGCTTATCATCTCCGCCACCATACTTTGGCACTATGACCTTGTCAGGGGTACCGTGAAATAAAATAATTTTTCCCATTTTTCCCTTCCTTTCGCTTAAATCAAGAGCAAGCGCACCTAATGTAATCCATATTATATCATAAAAATTCGAAAATCAACACTTACTCCTGAAATCTCGTTACTGTCAAGTAATTCCGCTGAGTATTACAAAAGCATAGAACTCTCGAATCACTTATGTTATAATAAATTTATTAGGTATTATGCCCCCCGAAATCTGCAAAACTCGAACAAGCAGCCGCCAGGGCGGATTTTACCCATTCCATAAGGAGGAATTCCAATGATTTACATCTTTTTACTCGTCGGGGTCTTTTTTCTAGATCTAGCTCTCAAGGCAAAGATCGAATCCCCTCGCAGCCAGCTCCCAAAAGAAATCGCCGGCGGAAAAATCACCCTTTGCCGCAGTCATAACAAAGGAATGATGCTAAACTTCTTAGATCAAAAGCCGAAAGCCGCAGCGTTCCTTTCCACCTGCGCTGGAATCGGCTCCCTCCTTTGGTATCTCCCCATCCTATGGAAAAAAAGCGCCGGACATATCATGGAAAAATTAGGCGGCGCCCTCATTTTAGGAGGCGCCGCCAGTAATATCTCCGACCACTGGAGAAGAGGATACGTGGTAGACTATCTCAAATTCCGTTTCCGGCCTATACGAAATATCATTTTTAACCTAGGCGACCTTTGTATCTTTCTTGGTTGCCTGCTGGCCCTTTTGGGCCAATTGGGAAAAGGGAAAAAGTAATACTGTCCCTATTCGTATTTCGCTATCTTGCGTTCCCCGGAGCGCAGCAGCAAACGGTACAGCAAAATATCCAAGATCGCCAAAGCCACGGTAAACACTCCGGCTAGTAAAACCAACGATAGTTCCAATTTCCAATACAGCCAGCCAAACAAGACGCCAACCAGGCCTCCAAATACCCAGATAATCAGCATACTCAGCATGCTGTTAAAATTCTGCTTGACTGCCTGCTGCTCGTTGGCCCATGTCAGCTTCGGCCGACAAAGATCCCGCCAAAGTTGGAAACAGTTCATACCAAAATTTAGAACCACGCTTAAAAGCAAAGCCAAAGCCGCCGTCCAGAGTGGGACTCCCAAGATCATGCCGATCACCAGCAAGATGAGAAGATAGCCCGTGGTGCCCACACATCCCGGCAACAAACCGGATAGCAGTTTTGCCTTGATCTGATCCCGGTAAGATACCGGAATATATTTCATCGTCATAAATCCGTCTCCCTCCCTCGAAATGGCGGTGGCGGATACCAGATTCAAACTACCGGCAAAAAGAGTAAGCCCATAGGAGACGCCGATGGTTATCAAGCCCACCATTGGCGAGCCGGAATCCACGGGTCCTAAAAGCGCAGCAAGCTCTCCCAATACAGCAAAACCCTCGGAAATGGAATCAAACTGTGTCAATATCGCAATCAGTACAGGAACCAAAAATATCAACGGCCAGATAAGTACCATCAAAATACAATTTAGGAAGTAAACCGGCGTGCGAAACAGTAAGCGCAGCTCTTTCTTTAAATAAGCAGACATCACACTTTGACGGCGCACCAGCTTTTCGCCCTCGGCGGCCGTGATCTTCTGACGCTTGGACGTCGTCTCGCTCATGCTGAGGACTCCGCCAAAGTAAAGCTTTGACGCCACCAGTAAAAATAGCACCAGAAAAGCTGCTGTAATCGCCAGAACAATCAGTAACTGCCAAATCCCTTCCCCTGTCATTGCCTTCACCAAAAATTGCAGGTTCGGGAAAAGTTTGCTGAGAAAACCTACTAAAGAATTCTTCCCTGCGGACAAAAGGGCGATCAAGCCTTCTTGATCCACCGTCTCCAATTGCCCGCTGAACATCCCCACGCACATGGAGACCACCAAGAGCAAAATGGTACCAAGAGTCGTCAACACGCTCTTATTTTTGGCTTTCTTACCGACGCGCATAAAAATCATCGAAAGCAGCGCCGCATAGACCATCGGCACGATCGGCAGCAGCAATAAACCGATGGCAATGGAAATCCAAAAAGAGATTCCAGCGGAGGCCTCCCATCCATATCCAACAAACAGCGGCAGCAGCAAAACCGCGGTCGTCACCACCTCATAAATCCAAACCACCGTAAATTTTGCCCCGACAATCTGTACCGGCTTTAAAGGCAAAGGCAGTAAATGCTGAACATCTCCGCTCATATAAAACACGCTGAGAATATAAGGCAGGCCCAAAATCAGGGTAGCCATCCCGCCGACAAAGCACGCCATCTCCAAAAGCAGACCTTCCTGTCCGGCCGGGGCTAACATCTGATAGCCGCCCTGTCCAGCCTGAAACAGCATATAAGCCAATGGCATAAAACAGATGATCACAAAGATTCCGAGAGCAGCTCCCGAAAGCTTCCTCCGCTTCTTTTTTCCTTTTCCCCCTGTGGACATTGCATTTCCCATACCGCATTTCAACAATATCCACGTCAGCTTTCTATACTTACGCATCTTTCGTCATACTCAAGAAGATTTCTTCCAGAGACTCTCCTTCCTGGAATTGTTTTCTCAGGTCATCCAATGTACCACGATATACGATTTTCCCTTTATTAATGACGGCAATCTGGTCGCATAACTTCTCTGCCACCTCCAACACATGGGTTGAGAATAAGACGCTCTTCCCAGCCGCCGTATGCTCCTTCATCATTTCCTTTAACTCAAAAGCAGATTTTGGATCTAATCCGGTAAGCGGCTCATCCAGAATCCAGACTGAAGGATCGTGAAGAAGCGCTCCCATCACCATGATTTTCTGGCGCATACCATGAGAATAGCTGAGAATCCGATCCTTGAGCGCATCTTCCATCTCAAATCGGGAAGCAAAAGAAAGGATACGTTCCTTGCGCTCCTTGGTCGGCACATCGTACAAATCCGCCATAAAATTCAAATATTCAATTCCTTTTAGCCGCAGGAAATGGTCCGGGCTGTCGGAGACAAAGCCGAACTGCCGCTTGGCAATGACCGGGTCTTTCTGGATATCAACGCCATTGATCTCAATCAAACCGCCCTCATCTGGTTCCAAAATCCCAGTAATCATCTTGAGCGTCGTGGTTTTCCCCGCGCCGTTGGGACCAATAAATCCCGTGATCGTTCCCTCTCCAATCTCCCAGTTTAAGTCATCCACCGCCTTGTGGGTGCCCGCATAAGTTTTTGAAATATGCGTAAGCCGAATCATCGACATGTTGCCCTCCTTACTGAATCAAAACCAAATTCTTTTGTTCTAGTTTGATAATACAATAATACAGAAGAAGGCATTTGTCAAGATAATTTTAGCAATTCGAACACTCCATATAAATCCAGAGCACCATACCCCCATTCCCGATTGGGATAAGTATAAACGCTCTTCCGCCTGGCTCCTCGAATAAGATACGCCCGCACGGCATTGCTATCCATCGTCGGCTCATTTCCACGATAAATTCCCCAGCTTAAAAGATCTGCCGCAGCACCTGCCACATGAGCCGCGGAAACGCTCGTGCCAGTCATAGTCCCAAACTGTCCGCCAGGAAACGGTCCATAAACCGCTACGCCAGGAGCCGCTAAAAGCGGCTGTATGGTTCCATTCCTAGTAAAGCCCCTCCCAGAATTGATATAAATACTATCGGATTTATGATTATAGCCGCTAACTGTCAGTACTTCTCTCGAAGTTCCGGGAATTGTTAACGTGATATTAGGATTTGGTTCCAGAAATTGAATGCCTTCCGCCACTTGCCCTTCTACCGGAAGCCAAACATGAAAACTTCCGCCCAGGGGATACGCGCTATAAATCCGCAAAATCCAAACTCCAGGAGTCGGCTTCCGGATTCCTATGTTGATCAACTGGCTGCCCGAACGATTTTCCACAATTCGATTGTCCACGGAAATCGTCGTGTCCTCTAAAATAAATCTCAAATTTTCCGTACTCTCTACCCGCGGAGGAATCCGTGGAATTTCTTCCCCTCCCGGCGATACAAAACCGATGGAGTAAAACTCCGGCGAGTAAGCCCAAAGATTCAGCCAAAATCCTTTGACTCCCGCAGGCACCCGGATTTCCACATCCCGATAGGTATCCTCCTCTCGAATTGTACCGTAATAGTGGTGCCCTTTGTTTCCATCGTTTCCTGAAGCCACAACCGGTACATATCCCCGCTGATCTGTTGCACGGCTGATTTGCTCTTCCAGAGGAGTGTAGCCGTCATGGCCGCCTCGGTTGCTTTGAAGTCCCATAAGAATAACCAGCGGAATCCGCAGCTCTTCCCGCAGATCCAATAAATAGCGTACACCCATCATAATGTCATTTTCCTGATATACTGGCTCTTCGGGCGGAATAAAGTAATAATCTTTCAAATTTTGTTTCGCTGGCTTTAGCTTTACCACTGCCAAAACCGATTCTGGCGCCGCTCCGACGAAACTGCCGTCCGGCGTCTCGCCTCCCGCGGCGATTCCTGCAAGAAAAGTTCCATGCCCCGTTTCATCCACCGTTGGCACCACCAATCTGGGATCAGCCTGGCGCAGCGCTTCGTTGATCTGGCTTTGCCGGTACTCCGTGCCATAGAGAAGCCCTGCCGGCGGCTCCCCGCTTTGGTCACTCTGATCCCAGATTCCTACGATTCGGCTCTCCCCGTTTCCGGTTCGAAAGACAGGGTGCGTATAGTCAATCCCGCTATCAATGATCCCAATCATGACTCCTTCCCCCCGCAGATTGGGAAGCGGTTGGCTTTGAGCTCTCAATATCCCAGACGTCTCCATGCTAGAGGTATCCGCCAAAGAAAATACGGACGGAATGGTACGAAATCCATAGACTCCTACACTATAATTGGGAGCTCGTCTCCGATCTAGATGGGTAATCCCAAAGATACGGTCAACGATTTCCGTACAATGATCGCCATAATCCGTAAATACTTGAGGCAGACCCAGGTTATATTCAACGATAAAATCCAGATATTCTTCTGATAAAATCTGTTCTCGGCAGATCTTTTCCTGCTCTGTCATCCGCATTGTCTCCTTATCACTTTGGCGGAGCGCCGAGCAGCAGACGAATCTGTTCCTCCGATAGACGCCGGATCTCCCGCCGCGACCTGCGGCATTGCTCTTCCACCGCCTGCACAGCCTGCTCCTCCATCCGTTGAAGCAGTTCTTCTTGAAGTTCCAAAGAAATCATCTGTTTCAACGCTCGCCTTCTATACTCCGCCGCACCGTCTCCCATAGCAGAAAACAGCAGACAGAGCATCAGCATTTCCCGGTCCACACGCCGCCTCCGTCCTAAATTCTTACCACTAGTATATCGCCTGTGCCTTTTGTCCTATGACAGAAAACGATTTACATAGAAAATCTGCTCATTTTCATTGCAATCTTTTGAAATACCATTGTATAATAAAAATGAAGCATTTTATGCTCCGGTTACATACCAATTTAGACAGGACAGAACCCGTAAAAAAGCAAAAGAATTTAGAAAGTCAGGGAAATCATGGAAAAAGAAAAAAGCGTCTCACAGCAAGACCAAACACTGATTAAGGATTTAACAGTAGGAAATGTCCCCAGACAACTTCTTATTTTTGCCCTTCCCCTAGTTCTATCAGGAATCCTTCAAGCCGCCTACAATATGGTCGATATGATTGTGGTCGGCCGTTATCTGGAAAGCGCTGGATTATCCGCCGTTTCCATCGGCGGCGATATTCTTATGGTGCTGACGTTTGTCGCCATGGGGTTTTCCAGCGCTGCCCAAATCATCATTTCCCAATATGTGGGGGCGAATCGTCCCGATAAGGTCAGCAAAATGATCGGTACGCTTTTCACTTTCCTCGGCGCCTGCGCCGTAGTCATGACAATCGTATGTCTGCTGCTGCGCAATCAAATTCTTCTATGGGTAAAAACACCCGCGGAATCCTGGGATTATACGATGGACTATGTTGTAACCTGTATTGTGGGCCTGATCTTTATCTATGGTTACAATCTGGTCAGCGCGATTCTCCGAGGTATGGGGGATTCCAAACATCCTTTCTTATTTATCGCCATTGCTTCTATCTTAAATACGGTCCTAGATATACTTTTCATCGCTGTCTTTGACCTTGGTGTCTTCGGCGCTGCCCTCGCCACCGTCATCGGGCAGGCGGTTAGCTTTCTATGTGCCCTTTTCATTTTATACCAAAAAAGAAAAGAGTTTATGTTTGACTTTAAGCCGCGCAGCTTCCGCATTTCCCGCGATATGTTAAAGCCACTGATCTCCCTTGGGATTCCCATGTCGATTCAATCTGCGGCCGTTACCTTTTCCCGCGTGTATGTGAACTCCTGGGTGAATTCTTATGGCGTTGTGGCCTCCGCCGTATCTGGCATGGGACACAAAGTGGAAATGGTCAATAACACCATTGTCCATGGCTTTACGACGGCTGGTGCTTCCATGGTCGCCCAATGTATCGGCGCCAAAAAATATGAGCGTGTCACCAAGGTTCTCCTCACTTCCTTTGTCATCAATGGAGCCTTCGGTGCACTCTTCATCTTTGCCACTGTCTGCTGGCCGAGAACGGTCTTTGGCATTTTCACCAACGATACCTTGGCACTTGATATGGCCGTTACCTATGTGCCCATTGCCGTTGTCTCGTTCATCGGCGGCATTATCCGCCCGTCCATGTTCTCTTTGATCAATGGTTCCGGCAATTCCAAATTAAATTTAGCCGTCGCTTTATTGGACGGCATCATCGCCCGCATCGGTCTGGCCTTGCTGCTTGGCCTGGTCTTTGACATGGGAGTGTATGGATTCTGGTACGGCAATGCGTTTGCAGGCTGGGTGCCTTTCTTCATCGGTCTGGTATACTATATCAGCGGGCATTGGAGAGGTTCCGGCATCGAAAAGTCTCGGTAAAAAAGGGCTCGATGAGGAAAGGGCCCGGTAAAAAAGGCTCGGAATATTCTGTATTTGCAGGAGCGTTAGTACTTCTCAGATTTCGGAAATTTGTATTATGAACAAAAATAAGACTGTTTGAGCGCAGCGAGTTCTTATTTTTGTGAATGCTTTTTACAAATTTTCGAAGTCCTAGAAGTACTTGCTCCGAAACTCTACAGAATATTCCGAGCCTTTTTACAGAAACTTTTCGACACCTGAGCCCTAGGAGGGAAGCTGTCCCCGCAGTTCAATCCGCGGCCCTCCCGTGTTTTCTAAATACTCTCTGGTGATCGTGACACGGCCAATATTCAAATCCTTTGGAATTTCATACATAATATCCAACATATACTCTTCGAGAATGGCCCGCAGCGCCCTGGCTCCCGTTCCTTTTTCCATGGCCCGCTCTGCAATGACCTCCAAAGCTCCCTCGTCAAAGATCAGCTGTACCTCATCCATCGCCAGCAGCTTTTCATACTGCTTTAAGATCGCGTTTTTGGGTTCCCGGAGAATCTTTACTAAAAAGTCCTTGGTCAAAGCTTCCAGCGTAACAACAATCGGCAAACGACCTAAAAATTCCGGAATCATTCCAAATTTCCGCAGATCTTCCATTTGAACCTTGGAAAGAATATTTTTATCCTGGTCAAACTGGTCCTTTAACTGCGCCCGGAAACCAATGGCAGATTGCTGGTTTAACCGTTCTTTGATGATATCTTCCAGATCCGGAAATGCTCCGCCGCAGATAAACAGGATATTTTTCGTATCTATTGTTGTCATCGGTACCATCGCATTTTTGCTGCCGGAACCTACCGGCACCTCCATGGCGGCGCCCTCTAACATTTTTAAAAGCTCCTGCTGAACCGACTCTCCGCTGACATCCCTGGTATTGGTATTCTTTTTCTTTGCGATTTTATCGATCTCGTCAATAAAGACGATCCCATGTTCCGCCCGATCCACGTCATTCTCCGCGGCGGCCAAAAGTTTCGATAAAACGCTCTCAATGTCATCGCCAATATATCCAGCCTCGGTCAAAGAAGTGGCGTCCGCAATGGCCAGCGGCACCTGTAACAGCTTTGCCAAAGTACGCACCAAATACGTCTTCCCGCTGCCGGTAGGACCGATCATCAGCACGTTGGACTTTTCAATCTCCACTCCGTCCTTTTCATCGGCCGCAAGTCTTTTATAGTGGTTATAAACAGCCACCGACAGGGTTTTCTTTGCCTTCTCCTGCCCTACCACATACTCGTCCAGCATCGCTTTCAGGCGATGAGGCGCAGGAATATCCTTCATCGAAAAAGCCGGTTTTTCCTCCTCGCCCTTATTTTTTTTCTTTTTGACTTTCTGCCTCTGAGGAATCTCCACGCCGCCCAAATTGGTTAGATCGATCATTTTCATGTCAAAGGGCATGTTCTGCAGAGAAAAGCCATTCATACCGCCTTGCTGGTTAAACATATCAAAGGCTTTCTGCATGCAATCATTACAGATCGTCAGACCGCCCGGCATATGAATTAGTTTGCCGGCCTTACTCTCCGGCCGGCGGCAAACGCTGCAAACCTCCTCATACTCATCTGGTTTCTCGTCCTTTTCCTCCGAAACTAAATCTTCTTTTTCCTCTTCGATATGTAAAACCTCGCCGCCATCCTCTTCGGCAAGTTCCAAATATTCTTTGTTTTCTTCGCTCATACTATCTCCTCCGATCTCATCCTCCCGGTTGAAATCTTGCTCTTTTATCTTATGGGTATTCCCTACTCTTATATCACAGATTCCGGATTGGTACAAATAAATTTTTTCTTAAAGAACAAAGAATTTCGCTTCGCGAAATTCTCGCGCCGAGCGCAGCCGCTATCGGCGGCATCTTCCTTTCGCGCTCGTACCCTCGCTTCGCTGGGTCAGACCCTGTGCATCCTTAGCGGAGCGCTTTTTGTTCAATAGGAAATTTCAATGAAATTTCCTATTGAACAAAAACAGCGGCCGGACCTCTGGCCTTTACAACATACCAGTTTTTCCAACCGCTGTCAATGGAAGGTCTCCTCCCATATCGTCATAAATACTTCTTTATATATTGTCCGGTATAGGACGTTTCCACCTTGGTTAAATCCTCTGGCGTTCCACAGGCTACCACTGTGCCGCCTCCATCGCCGCCTTCCGGTCCCATATCAATCAGCCAGTCTGCGGTCTTAATCACATCCAGATTGTGCTCGATGACAACCACCGTGTTTCCTCCGTCAGACAAACGCCGCAGAATGTCCACCAGCTTATGAACGTCCGCAAAGTGAAGTCCGGTAGTCGGCTCGTCCAGGATATATAGCGTTTTGCCGGTTCCCCGCTTACAGAGCTCCGTAGCCAGCTTCACCCGCTGGGCCTCGCCGCCGGAAAGCTCCGTGGACGGCTGCCCCAGCTTCACATAGGAAAGACCTACATAGTGCAGCATTTCGATTTTTCTGCGGATGCTGGGCACATGCTCGAAAAAGTCCAAAGCTTCCTCCACCGTCATATTCAGTACATCATAGATGCTCTTTCCCTTATACTTTACTTCCAGTGTTTCCCGGTTGTACCGCTTTCCCCCGCAAACTTCGCAGGGTACGTACACATCCGGAAGGAAATGCATCTCAATTTTTAAAATCCCATCGCCGCTGCAGGCCTCACAGCGTCCCCCTTTCACATTAAAGCTAAACCGCCCTTTCTGATATCCTCTGGCTTTGGCGTCCGGAGTGCTGGCAAAAAGGTCGCGAATCAGATCAAATACGCCGGTATAAGTAGCTGGATTGGAGCGGGGAGTCCGTCCAATCGGAGACTGATCGATCGCAATGACTTTATCGATATTCTCCATGCCGTCGATCCCTTCATGCTTTCCCGGAATCGTGCGGGCCCGGTTGACTTTTTTGGCCAATGTCTTATAAAGAATTTCATTGACCAGAGAACTTTTTCCTGAGCCGGACACGCCGGTCACACAGGTCATAATTCCCAATGGAATCTCCACGTCAATATGCTTCAGGTTATTTTCCTCGGCCCCGCGGATCAAGAGCGAACCCGTGGGTTTTCTCCGCTCCTCCGGAATCGGGATTTTCTTTCTCCCCGACAGATAGTCTCCCGTGATGGAACCCGGCGTATTCATGATTTCCTCCGCGGTTCCTTGGGCCACCACCCGGCCTCCGTGCTCGCCGGCCCCAGGCCCGATATCGATGATGTGATCCGCCGCGCGCATGGTATCCTCGTCATGCTCCACCACGATCACGCTATTTCCCAAATCACGCAGATGAAGCAGCGTTTTTAACAACTTATCGTTATCCCGCTGGTGTAAACCGATACTTGGCTCGTCCAAAATATAGGCTACGCCCACCAGGCCGGAGCCAATCTGGGTCGCCAGGCGAATCCGCTGGGCTTCGCCGCCGGATAAGGTTCCCGCCGTCCGCGCCAAGGTCAGATAGTCCAGACCCACGTCGATCAGAAAACCAAGACGGGCTTGAACCTCCTTTAAAATCGGCCCGCTGATGGCAATCTCCATATCTGAAAGCCGAAGTCCGTTTAGGTATTCCTGAATTTTTGTCAGCGGCATGGAAGTCAGCTCAAAAATATTTTTTTCTCCCACTGTTACGGCCAGAGAAGACTGCTTTAGGCGATGTCCATGGCAGGTATTACAGGGAGTAATTCGCATAAACGTCTCGTATTCAGCTTTTAGGGCGTCCTGTCCGGTCTCCCGGTACCGCCGTTCCAAATTTTTCAACAGCCCCTCAAAAGCTACATGGTAGGTGTTTTCGCCTCTCTCCCCTTCATATTTCACGGGAAGCCGTTCCCCGTCCGTCCCCTGCTCGATTCTCTTTTTCACCTCCGGAGGGTAATCCTGATACGGCGTGGAAAGACTGAATCCATACCGCTCCGCCATGCTGGCAAGCAGCGCATGGGAATAGCTTCCCTCGCTCCCCGCGGATCCCCATCCATGAATCGCAATGGCCCCGTCCATAATACTGAGAGATGGATCTGGGATAATCAGATCCATATCAAACTCCATCTTATATCCCAGCCCGTAACAATCCGGGCAGGCGCCAAAAGGATTGTTAAAGGAAAAGCTCCTGGGTTCCACCGCGTCTATGCTGATTCCACAGTCCGGACAGGCAAAATTCTGGCTAAAATGAAGCGTCTCTCCGTCCAAAACATCGATCATCAAAATACCGTCGGTCAGATGCAACGCATTTTCCATGGAATCCGTCAACCGGTTTTCAATGCCGGGACGAATCACCAGACGATCGATGACAATCTCAATATTATGCTTAATATTTTTTTCCAGTTTAATGCTCTCCGAGAGATCATAGAGATTCCCATCGATTCGCACTCGGACATATCCGCTCTTTCTGGCTCCTTCCAGCACTTTTACATGCTCGCCTTTCCGTCCGCGAACCACCGGAGCCAGCACCTGAATCCGGCTTTCTTCCGGCAAAGCCATCACCTGGTCCACCATCTGATCCACCGTCTGCTTTTTGATTTCCCGCCCGCATTTTGGACAGTGAGGCACGCCGATTCGTGCATAAAGAAGACGAAGATAGTCATAGATCTCCGTTACGGTTCCTACCGTGGAACGGGGATTTCGGTTTGTCGATTTCTGATCAATGGAGATCGCCGGTGAAAGGCCTTCAATACTTTCCACATCCGGCTTTTCCATCTGCCCTAAAAACTGTCTTGCATAGGAAGACAGCGATTCCATATAACGCCTTTGCCCTTCCGCATAGATGGTGTCAAATGCCAGAGAAGATTTTCCGGAACCGGACAGTCCCGTTAAAACCACCAATTCATTCCGAGGAATATCCACGGAAAGGTTTTTTAGATTGTGCTCATTCGCACCGCGAATTTTAATAAATTGCCTATATTTTCTCTCACTCATGAGATAACAACCTCCACATAAATCAAGCAAAAAGAACAAACGTTTCTATTCATCCGCGGTTATCATAGCACAAGATGGCAAAAAAGTAAAGTGGGATCGAATTTTTGTTCGTAATTTTTTCTTTTTCCGTAAAATTTTCCCCTTGCTATTTCAGATACGTTTTCAGTTCCAGCATCTCGTCCCGAAGTCTCGCCGCCTCCTCAAAATTCAGCTCTACCGCCGCCTGATGCATCTTTTTGGACAACTGGGCGATCAAAGCCTTCAGTTCCTTCTCATCCATGGATTCCGGATCTTTTTCCAGTTTCCGGGATTTGGTCTCTTCGACTTCTTTGGTGATCCGAATCAAATCCCGCACTGCTTTCCGAATGGTCTGAGGCGTAATTCCATGTTCTTTGTTGTATGCCTCCTGAATCGCACGACGGCGATTGGTCTCTTCGATGGCTACCCGCATCGAATCCGTGATCGTATCCGCATACATAATTACATGCCCCTCCGCGTTTCGGGCCGCGCGGCCAACGGTCTGAATCAATGAAGTCTCCGAGCGAAGGAAACCTTCCTTATCCGCATCCAAGATGGCCACCAAGGTGATTTCTGGGATGTCCAATCCTTCCCGAAGCAGATTGATACCAACCAATACATCAAATACGTTTAAACGCATATCCCGGATGATCTCCGTCCGCTCCAAGGTGTCAATATCCGAATGCAGGTAGCGGACGCGGATTCCCACTTCCCGCATATAATCGGTCAAATCTTCCGCCATCCGTTTGGTCAGGGTCGTAATCAGGACTTTGTGTCCTCCCTCGATCTCCCGGTTTACTTCTGAAACCAGGTCGTCCACCTGTCCCGCCACCGGACGTACCTCGATGTTCGGGTCCAACAAACCCGTCGGGCGGATAATCTGTTCTACCCGAAGCTGCTCATGCTCCTTCTCATACACATTGGGAGTGGCTGATACAAACATAACCTGGTTGAGCTTGCTTTCAAATTCCTGGAAATTGAGCGGACGGTTATCCAGCGCGGAGGGAAGACGGAAGCCAAAATCCACCAGAGTGGACTTTCTTGACCGGTCGCCGGAGTACATCCCCCGCACCTGCGGTACCGTAATATGGGACTCGTCCACGATCAAAAGAAAATCCTCTGGGAAATAATCCAGCAGGGTATGGGGCGTCGCTCCGGCAGGAAGCCCGGCCAGATGGCGGGAATAGTTCTCTATACCAGAGCAGAAGCCGGTCTCCCGCATCATTTCGATGTCAAAGTTCGTACGCTCCGAAATTCGCTGCGCTTCCAGCAGCTTGTCCTCACTGCGGAATTTGCCGACCTGTACTTTCAGCTCTTCCTCTATCTCCTCGGTGGCGCGGGCCATCTGTTCTTTGGATACCACGTAATGGGAAGCCGGAAAGATGGAAATATGGCTGAGACGCGCCTTGATTTCCCCGGTTAGGGTGTCGATTTCCGTGATTCGATCTACTTCATCTCCAAAAAATTCAATTCGGATCGCGGACTCGCCCGTTCTGGCCGTGACGATCTCAATCACGTCCCCGCGCACACGGAAGGTCCCACGATGCAGGTCCATATCGTTGCGGGTATACTGGATATCGATCAGCTTGCGCAGTACTTCGTCCCGGTCTTTCTGCATTCCCGGCCGCAGGGAAATCACCATATTTTGATAGTCAATGGGGCTGCCAAGACCGTAAATGCAGGATACGGAGGAAACAATCACCACATCCCTCCGCTCCGACAGGGCGGCCGTAGCCGAATGCCGCAGCCGGTCGATCTCGTCATTGACAGAGGAATCCTTCGCAATATACGTATCCGTGGAGGGAACGTAAGCCTCCGGTTGATAATAATCGTAATAGGAGACAAAGTACTCCACCGCATTCTCAGGGAAAAATTCTTTGAATTCTCCGTACAGCTGGGCAGCTAAAGTTTTATTATGGGCCAAAATCAGCGTCGGTTTATTCAGCTTCTGGATCACGTTTGCCATGGTAAACGTTTTTCCGGAACCGGTAACGCCCAATAAAGTCTGAAATTGATGTCCTTCCTGAAAGCCTTTTACCAGCCCCTCAATTGCCTGAGGCTGGTCGCCGGTGGGTTGGTATTCGGAATGTAAAACAAAATGATCCATGAAAGTTCCTCCTTTATGAATCAGTACTTCTTAAAAACCTCTGCTGATTAAATGGCAATTTCTCATTAAATGTAAATTCCCAATACTCAAATAGCCAATAATATTTTTCCCTTATTCTCAAAGTATATCTAGTCAAGCTTAAATTATAGTTCTGTAGGATTTTTCTGAGTTTTTCTTTTTCTTTTTTCGCAAAATAATTTATAAAGTAATACCCATCTTTTTCTTTTATCACACCTGGAATGTGCTCGCACTTTGGTGCAAAAAGCTCTTTTAAATTAGACGATATAATAATTCTTGGATATTTTGCTTCCATGCGCTCTAATTGATATGCTTCTATTAGAGCTTGGCTAAACATAAAATCATTTTCTGTATAGTGTTTTCCGTATGCCATTGCCCCTCTGCATATTATAGAATTACATAATAATTTATATTGATATTCAGAAAGGATTTGTATCATTTTTTCATAATTTTCTTCTGCTAATGGCAAAGAAAAAATAACTGAATCTGAAAATTGCATAATACTACAACCAGTAATTTCCTTGGTCTCTAAATTTATATTTTTTAATATTTCAAAAAATTTCAAAGAGCCATTTTTATTTTCGCAATCACTTCTTACCATATCCGAAAAACCTAAAATGTCTACAAACGCAACTATCGCATAATCCAAATCACAACTCGAATTTATCATTATTTCAAACTCTCCAACCTCTGAAATATTTTTTCAAATTCCTTCTCATATAGTGCCATTCTCTCTTTTGCATCATTCCATGTTGCACCAGTCCATTTATTCCCATTATTAATTAATGCTGTATCTTCTTGCTCTACTTCAAAAACTGCTTTTCCACATTCCTGAGCACATACGGCCAAGCTACCAAAATCCGGGATTTTAGTCACAATAACATTATCCTCGGAAATATCTGAAACAATGCTACTATCAAGTTCCAACAAACTTGGAACTAATTCTTTCATTAATGTATTTTGTATCCTATTCATCCAAAGTTCAAAACCTGCTTTCGGTCTTCCTTTATATTTTTTAAAATGTTGTGGTATTGCCCCTAAAAATTTAGGCTTTCCCGCCCTTATCGGCAAATTTAATTTTATAAAATCATTGTATATTTGATTATGTTCTTCTATCCATCTATGTAGTATTTCAGTCAATGTATGTATTGCCTGAACGTTAAAACGATCTGCACTCATCGGAATCATAAAAGCGTCGCATGCCAAAAAGCAACTGCGTGTTAATGCACCCGAACTGGGTCCCACATCTATTAATATATAATCGTATTTTTTTTCAGAACCATAACGCTGCAACATATCACCGAGGGCAACATAATTTCTCTTTTCATGTATTTTATTCGAAAATCTTTGCGAATGTGCTTCTGCCATTGCGTCTTCCAGTTTATTCAATGATACATCCCCACGAATCAACCATAAGTTTTCATTGATCTTAACATTTTGTATCCTATCTACTTGAACAGATGGAACATCTCCATTAAAACGAGGTTCTAATATCTCAAGCAAACTTGTTCCAGGCAACTCCTTTATATTCCCTGTCTTTTCTGCCTCTTCATCTAGTTTCTCTATTACATCACACAACAACATTTCCGTCATATTACATTGCGGATCTGCATCAACAACTAAAACTCTTTTTCCTCTATTCTTTAAATACCTTGCCAAATTATACGTTGTTGTTGTTTTTGATACTCCACCTTTATGGTTATATAATGTAACAATTTTCATATGTTTTCTCCTCGCTTTTTTAATTTATTCTTTTGTCTCTCTATGATATAAAATACCTTCTTTACCGTTCACCTTTAATATACTTCTCTACTTCCCGATCAAACTCCGAAATATACTCTTTATCCTGTTTTACTCGAAATACCTCATATTCCTTCTCTGCTTTTTTCATAGCGGCTTCATGTGATATTTTCCCTTTTCCATCCAACACTTCCCGTCGATTATTTACCAAAAACTGATTTGTCTGCTCCACCCAATCCTGCATACTCATTAAAATCTCATCTTCTGCCATCAGCTCAGCATAATCAATGAACATGGTTACCAGTCTATTTAAACGGGACAATTCCTTTTCATTTAAATAATTTTTGGCAATACCTATATCCCGCCTTAGCACTTTTCCATCTGGTGCATCCTTCCATGTTGTCAACCCCATAGCTGGCTTTTCTGAGTCCGCACGCTCATATATTAATTCAGCCGCTGTCTTTCCAGTAACTGCAAAATGAAGCTTATTCTGAACGAAAGCATAAAAACTCTTTGTAATTTCACTATTCTTATCATAATCATAGCTACATTGCTCAAATATATCCGTAATTTTCTGATAGGCTCTTCGCTCACTTGCCCTAATTTCCCGGATACGTTCTAATAATTCATCAAAATAATCTTTACCAAAGGGTTTTCCATTTTTCAACATATCATCATTTAACACAAAACCCTTAATAATATACTCTTTTAATGTTTTCGTTGCCCACTGCCGAAACCTGGTAGCCTTTTTTGAATTTACACGATACCCTACAGCAATAATTGCATCCAAATTAAAGCATTTTACTTTTCGTCCAACATTTCTTCCGCCTTCATTTTGAACTACCGAGAAAAACTCGGCAGTTGCCTCCGCATCCAATTCTTCTTCTTTATAAATATTTTTCAAATGCAATGAAATATTATCTGCTGTGCAATCAAATAATTCTGCCATTGCTCTTTGCGTCATCCAAAATGTCTCTTCTTTAAAAATAACATTCACATAAACATTTGTATCCTCTAACTGATATAATATAATCTCATGCTCCTGCATAGATTCCCACCTCTTCAAATTATAGCATATTCTTCCATACATCCGCATTCCGATTATACCATACTCCCCACCAGAAGTATAGTCTTTTTAGAACGTTTGTTCCTGTCTGAAAATAAAGAAAAAATTATACGTTGACAAAAAGTTTCTGAGGTATTATATTAAAAATTGTGAGGACTGTCCTATGGATTTCCGAATAAAATAGAATGTTGCTCTTATATTTCCCCATCTTTAGAATGGGTGTCTCGAATGGCTACCGCAAATAGCTGTGCTGCAAGTTTCCAAACCGGGGGTAAGGAATTTATCGTACAGTTTTAACGGTAGTTTTTCTGTTTTAGACGAGGAGCTGATTTCGGTTATTCTGAAGTCCCATACGATCCCCCGCGGCCCAACCGCCGAGATCTACCAAACAAGAAAGAGAGGAGCACTATGAGTAACAAACTGGATCAACTGTTTCACTTGTCGGAACGACGCACCGATGTTAAAACGGAAGTGATCGCCGGCATCACCACTTTTATGACGATGGCCTATATTTTGGCCGTCAACCCCAACATCCTAAGCGCCTCCGGCATGGATCAGGGAGCGATCTTTACCGCCACCTGTCTTGCTTCCATGATCGCTACGGTACTGATGGCTCTGTTATCGAACTATCCCTTCGCGCTTTCCGCGGGCATGGGGCTGAATGCTTATTTTGCCTTTACCGTGGTTGGCCAGATGGGCTACTCCTGGCAGATGGCGTTGGCCGCTGTCTTTGTAGAAGGCCTCATCTTTGTCGTTCTTTCTTTGACCCATGTACGGGAAGCGATTTTCAACGCGATTCCGACTCCATTAAAGCATGCGGTGTCTGCTGGTATCGGCCTTTTCATCGCTTTTATTGGAATGCAGAACGCCAAACTTGTCGTCAACAACGATTCTACGCTGGTGTCGGTATTTTCCATGAAAGGCTCTCTGAGCGCAGGCACCTTCCATACGGAAGGAATCACCGTGATCCTGACTCTCATCGGCGTGCTGATCACCGCTTTTCTCATTGTTAAAAAAGTAAAAGGCAATATCCTGCTTGGTATCCTGATCACTTGGGTATTAGGTATTCTCTGCGAGCTGACCGGCCTTTATGTTCCGGATAATGCCGGCTTCTTCAGCCTGCTTCCGAATTTCTCCGCTGGCATTCATATCCCCAGCTTAGCGCCTACGTTTATGCAGATGGATTTCTCCAGCATCTTCCAACCGGAATTTTTGGTGGTCATTTTTGCCTTCCTGTTTGTGGACATGTTTGATACCCTGGGAACTTTAATCGGCGTTTCTTCCAAAGCGAATATGCTGGATGAGAACGAAAAGCTTCCGAAGATCCGTGGTGCCCTGCTGGCCGACGCTGTTGGAACCTCCGCAGGCGCCGTTCTTGGTACCTCCACGATTACCACCTTTGTGGAAAGCGCTGCCGGCGTAGCCGAAGGCGGACGTACCGGTCTGACCGGCATAGTAACTGCCATCCTGTTCGGCCTGGCTCTGTTCCTTTCCCCGATCTTCCTGGCCATTCCGTCCTTTGCCACCGCGCCGGCTCTGATCGTCGTTGGCTTCCTGATGGCTGGTTCTATTTTGAAAGTAAACTTTGAAAACCCGGCACAGGCGATTCCGGCTTTCATCTGCATGATCTGCATGCCGTTCATGTATTCGATCTCCGAAGGTATCGCCATGGGCGTTATCTCCTATGTTGTGATCAACCTGTTCTCCGGAGAAAAGAACCGCAAGACCATCAGCCCTCTGATGTATGTCCTGGCTGTTTTGTTTATCGCAAAGTATTTCATCATTTAGTGGAACCACTTTGTTCCAAACAATACGATACGATTTACGATAGGAAATCCTTCTGGAATTTCCTATGAAATAAAAATAAGAAGGAGCTCCCCCAAGTCATCATCCGACTTGGAGGAGCTCCTTCCTAATTATAAAAATTACACCTTTTCCCTTCTTACGCCCATATGCCTTTGTCAACGAAAGACGCTGTTGCCCATGGAAGGGATGACAAACCATATTTCCTATTGGTTGGAAAGTCTACCGGCCAACTCACGGAAAATCACGCCTAAAGCGTAGGCTCCAGCATCCGGGTATCCGATGCTTCTCTCGCCGACGGTTCCGGCTCTTCCCATTCTGGCCACAATTTCTTTCGTTTTGTCCGCGCCCTCTGCAGCGGCTTCGCCTGCCTTCTCAAAAATAGTCAGCAAATCCGTTCCCGCTTTCGCCTCTTTTGTCCAAACATCCGCGCAAGGAATCAGCGCGTCCATCAAGGTTTTATCGCCGACTACCGCGCCTCTGCCAAAGGAACGCTGTCCGGTCTGCTGAACGCCCTTTACCGCCGCCTGGAGCATCTCGGCAAATTCCACAGCAGTCAGCTCCGTCTTTCCTTCCGTCGCCTTTCCGGCTGCACGGAACGCGGAACCCCAAATGGGTCCGGACGCGCCGCCGCAGTGCTCCATGATCACCATCGAGCAAGCCTGGAGGAACATTCCGATATCCTCCGCCTGTTTACGGAGAATCCCTTTCCATTCCCTCTTTAATTGCCGGAAACCCTTGGCCACGCTCATGCCAAAGTCGCCGTCGCCGGCATGGGAATCCAACTCGCAGAACGGTACCTCATTTTTAATGATACACTCGCTCATACCATCTACCAGGTAGATCATATTGGAAAGGGTCATCCGTTCTTCGCTGATCTTTCCGTAAGAAGAATCGGTCTCCATCTCAAAGGAAGGTTCTTCCTCTTCCTGCTCTTCCGAACTGCCGTCAACCTCACAGATATCTACCGGGCTCGATACATGAAACGCCGGTGTCCGAGCGGGACAGTCCAGCAGTTCCTTCAACTCGTCGTCCAATTTCATCAACGAAATCGAAGCTCCCGCCATGTCCAGGCTCGTCATATAATTTCCGGTAAAAGAACGGGTCAATACGATGCCATGCTCCCGCAATACCTTGGAAGCCGCATAGCCCAGCAAATACAACTCCTGCAGCGGCGTTCCGCCAAATCCGTTGATGAGCAGCGCAACCTCTTGATTCGAACCATCCTCGATCTGAAGATCTTTCTGCAGGGCTTCCACCATACGCTTTGCCAACACATCCGCGGAAGCAATTTTTTCTTTCCGGATGCCAGGCTCGCCATGAATTCCCACGCCATATTCGATCTCGTCCGCTCCCAGTTCAAAGGTAGGCGTTCCTTTCGCCGGTACGGTGCAGGAAGTAAGGGCAAAGCCAATGCTGCGCACATGATCCGCCGCCTTTTGGCCAATCGCCTTTACCTGATCCAGAGACCATCCTTTTTCCGCTGCCGCTCCTACGATCTTATGGACCAGTACGGTTCCGGCAACGCCTCTTCTGCCTACGGTATATAAGCTGTCTTCTACCGCAATGTCGTCTTCCACTTTGATATATTCCACCTGGATGCCATCTTCGGAAGCCAAATAAGCGGCATTCTTAAAGTTCATCATATCGCCGCTGTAATTTTTGATAATCAGCAGCGTTCCTTTGGAACTTTGCGTACTTTTTAACGCCTGGTAGACTTGAATCTGAGACGGAGAGGCAAACACATCACCGCAGACGGCCGCATCCAGCATCCCCTGTCCGATAAAGCCAGCATGGGCCGGTTCATGTCCGCTTCCGCCTCCGCTGATCAGACACACCTTATCCGGATTCAATTCTCTCTTTTTTACGACTTTGTACTTTTCTATAAATTCCAATTCCGGATGTGACTGCACCAAACCTTTACATGCTTCTACCACCACATTTTCCGGTTTGTTGATGATTTTTTTCATTTATGCCTTTGCTCCTTTGTACTGTTTTCCCAGACTGTCCGCTGCCTTAATGGCCGCGGCGACAGCTTCCGGCGTAATCGGGAACGGCATCGCATAAACTGATTCTTCCGGAATACAGGTTTTCTCTGCAACCGCCATCAATTCTTCTTCTGTAATGGAGTCCACACCGATGTCTTCCAGGCAGACCGGAAGGCCAATCGAAAGACAGAAATCCAGAACCTCTTTGATCTCTTCCATTGGAGCGTTCTCCAATACCAGCTGCGCTAAGGTTCCAAAAGCTACCTTTTCACCGTGGAAATATTTATGGGTTCCTTCCAGCAAAGTCAGGCCGTCATGAATGGCGTGAGCCGCCGCCAGGCCGCCGCTTTCAAAGCCAAGGCCGGAAAGAAGAATATTGGTCTCAATAATGTTCTCTAAGGCGCCTGTTACCAGGTTGTTTTCACAAGCAATCTTTGCCTTCGCACCATCTTTAACAACGTCTCATAACACAGTCTCGCCAATGCCTGGGACGCCATCGTGCTCTTTGCCGGTCCGCAAACGCCCTCTCTCACGCCGCAAGGTAAGCCTGCATTTACATTGGAGAAGGAAGCAGCCGTTGCTCTGGCTTCAAAATAGGTGGAAAGCGCGTCGCCCATACCGGATACCAAAAACCGGGTGGGAGCCTTTGCAATAACTGCCGTATCAATCAAGATTACGCTTGGGCTTTGTTTAAAATAAACGTAATCGTCAAAAGCGCCGTCTTCCGTATACATCACTGCGGAATGGCTGGTCGGCGCATCCGTGGCAGCAATGGTCGGCACAATAATCAGAGCGTCCCCTTTTGCAACGCATTTTGCCGTATCAATGGCTTTTCCGCCGCCCAAGCCGATCACACAATCACA
The DNA here is from genome assembly GCF_051055405.1 of Hominifimenecus sp. rT4P-3. Taxonomy (GTDB): domain Bacteria; phylum Bacillota; class Clostridia; order Lachnospirales; family Lachnospiraceae; genus Pseudolachnospira. The sequence goes on from NZ_CP167068.1 coordinate 2,485,243, forward strand.
AGCATTTTTCTGGGCGATCTCCTGCATACGCGCAATTTCGACTCTGGAGCACTCTCCGCGAAAACCAGTGCTTACAAAGGTAACGCCAAATGTTTTCTGCGTCTCCTCCAACACCGCTTTCACACGGGCTTCATCCTCCGGATGCGCAATTAAGAGCGCGGATTTGCCAAAAGTTTTGACAAAATATCCGAGATTTTTCAGTTCGTTTTCTCCCTGGACATATTTCGTTGGACAAATAAAGGCTTTTCTCATGTTTGGGCCTCCTCCTTATTTTTAATAATATCATTATAGGAAAAAGCTTTAAATGCAACAATGGACGATACACGCACAATAATGCAATTATCAATTGCACTATTGTGCTCTTTTATGCTATAATGGTAAAATAATTGTGTCCACTCTAGGTCCGATTTATCCTGCTTTTCCTAGACAAAGGAGGTTTTCGATATGCTCGCTGAATTTTTTAATCTTCATCGAATTCTTCGCTTAGAAAACTGGCAGCAGCTGCAAGACGCCATTGCCAAAGCAACAAAAATGGCCATCATAACCGTCGATTACAAGGGGATACCGATTACAGAGCATAGCTGCCGTCAACGGTTTTGCGAGAAGCTGCGGAACGACCCCGCTCTTTTTCCCTACTGCCACAAATGCGATGCAAGGGGCGGCTTAGAAGCAGTCCGCCAGGATGCGCCTTATATCTACCATTGCCATTACAATATCGTAGATGTGGCCATTCCGATTTCCATCCATGAAAAATACTTGGGAGCAGTTATGATCGGTCAAGTTCAGCTTCCTCCGGGCGACTCCACCCGCTTGGAAAAAATTCTGACCGTAAAGAATGAGTATCACGCAAAGAAATGGAAAGAGTTAGAAAAGGATTACCAGGCCATTCCGATTTTACCTTACCGAGACATCGAGGCAATTTCTCAAATGGTCTACTATCTTTTAAAATATATCGTAGAAGATGCGATCAGCAAAAATCTCATTTTAGAGACCTATCAAAACGCGTTCCCCAAAGATACCTCTTTTGCTCCCGATCTTTATTCCGCAAAAGAATTGGAGGACACGAAAAAGGCTTTGGCGAATACGCTCCTAAACAATCGTATCCAAGCTATTGCCCAGGACGTCATTCCCTGCCATAATCCTGTATTAAAGCCTCTTTTTGAATACATTAATAACCATAAAAGCGAAAAACTTCCTCTCAGCCAGGCGGCGTCGATCTGTAATGTCAGCCCTAGCCATTTCAGCCGCATTTTTACCAAAGAGACCGGAGAACACTATAGTATTTATATGTCCAAATTAAAAATCAATTGGAGTAAATATCTGCTTCTTGAGACCGATATGCCCATTATGCAGATCGCAGAGGAACTCGGTTTTAATGAACCCGGATATTTTATCAAGACGTTCAAAAAATTTGAGGGCGTGTCGCCTTCCGTCTTTCGGAAACACTGCATTTGAAAGATGCACACCAAAAATAAGAACATCATTCAATAAAAGATACACCCGCAGGCCCCGGCCAGCAGGATCAACGCAATCGGCGGGAACTCCTTTTTTCTCATGGCTTTATAGAAAATGACTGCCAATAACAGCAGCACAAAAATCCCACAGGCCGACCAATCCACAGAAAAAATCGGATTTGTCATGATACAAATATGGATTGCCATGTATACGCCTGTGGCGAGAATGACGCCCATCAAACAGGGTTTGATCCCTTTTAACGCGGCCTGCACTCCTTTTTGTTTCAACATATTTTGAAATATGACTGTAACAATCAGCAAAATGACGAAAGAGGGAAATACGACGCCAAGGGTAGCCAGAATCGCCCCCATCATTCCCGCCTGCTGACTCCCAATATAAGTCGCCATATTTACCATGATCGGACCAGGGGTAGACTCGCTGAGGGCAACCAGGTTTGCAAACATTTCAGGACTCATCCAGCCATTTCCAATCACAACATCCTGAATCAGCGGGATGGCGCCGTACGCGCCTCCAAAGGAGAACAATCCAATCTTCAAAAAAGCAAACACTAATCGAATATATATCATAGGTTCTCCCTCCCTTTCTTTTCACCTTTCGTCCCTCGAAAAAGGAAAAAGCCAACCAGACCGCTTCCCAAAATAAAGAAGATTGTGGAGATCTGAACGCCGATTAGGTTCATTATAAGGGTAATGGCAAAAAAGAAAAGCACGATGAAGGTCTGCATGTTCCTGTGCGGGGATTTTTTTCTCATTTTCTTGATCATTTTTATCGCCGCTTGTATGATCAAAAGAGCGACTGCGATTCGTATCCCTCGAAATGCCTTGGAAATCATTTCAACCGCCAATATGTCTTCAAAAAATCGAGAAATCAAAAAAAGAAGGAGAAAAGATGGAAGTACGATGCCCACTGTCGCCGCAATCGCCCCGGCCATGCCAGCCACTTTATAACCCGTATACGTGGCGCAGTTGATAGCGATGGGCCCTGGCGTGGACTCCGCAATTACCGTAACATCCATCAACTCATCGGAAGTAATCCACCCCTTTTTCTCCACACATTCATGATCCAACAGAGAGATCATCGCGTATCCGCCTCCAAAAGTAAATGCGCCGATCCTGCCAAAAGTTAAAAACAAATCTGCTATCGGTTTCATTTGCCATCCGTCCCTTTCCACTTACGCCGACCCTTTCCGGCTTACTCGTATTATATCGCTTTTTCTATTCCAGTCAATAGAAAGCAAACCCGAACTGCTGATTCTCCGATTTTTATCTTTGCAGGATTCCGATATCAAAAGACAGCAGGTCAAGCCTTCCGGCTGTTCCTGCTGTCTCTTTTTGAAACTTTTATAAATCACGTTCCGTTTTTTCTATTTCTTTCTCGTTCGTTCCTGGCTGTGACAAATCCCGGAGGACGCGCAATGCTCGCAGCCGCAGCCGCAACTGGATTTTCCACTTTTTCGGTTCCGTATCATACTCCGAATGACCAGGGCGAGAATCACGAGCAGAAAAATACTAACCCCAACCGTCCCCAGATTCTCCATCAGAATATCCCACATCCGCGTTTCCTCCTATTTTTTAAGCTAATGTTTTTGCACCCAACATTCTGCCTTCCCTTGGCTGAGGCCGGAACAGCAAGAACAAGAGCGCTGCCACCACCGCGATGGCCGCCGCCGAACCAATTACATTTCCATTTCCGGAAAACAGCATTCCCAGCTGATAAATCGCCAAAGCTGCCGCGTAGGCAAAACCGCACTGATACCCAATGGCAAACCAGGTCCACTTGGCGTTATTCATCTCTCTTTTGATTGCACCGATCGCCGCAAAACAAGGCGCGCACAAAAGATTGAAAACCAGGAAGGAATAAGCCGCCAAAGGAGTAAAGGCCTGACGCATGTTTACCCAGATCTGCCAGCCATTTTCAGCAACTTCGTCAAAACCGCCAAACAAAACGCCGAAGGTGCCGACCACATTTTCCTTGGCGATCAAGCCGGTAATCGATGCCACCGCCCCCTGCCAATGTCCCCAGCCAAGCGGAGCAAAAATCCAGGCGATGGCATTTCCAATCGCCGCCAGGATACTGTCATCCATCTCTACCATTCCAAAGGAGCCGTCCGCCCAGCCAAAGCTAGAGGTAAACCAAACCAGGATAGTCGCCAACAAAATGATGGTTCCTGCCTTTTTGATAAAGGACCATCCCCGCTCCCACATGGAACGGAGTACATTGCCAACTGTCGGCCAATGGTAAGCCGGAAGCTCCATCACAAAGGGCGCCGGATCGCCGCGAAACATCCGTGTCTTTTTCAGCATGATTCCAGAAACAATAATAGCGGCAATACCAACAAAGTAAGCGCTGGGAGCCACCCACCAGGCCCCGCCAAACAGGGCTCCAGCAATCAGGGCAATAATTGGCAATTTTGCGCCGCAGGGAATAAACGTGGTCGTCATGATCGTCATTTTCCGGTCGCGGTCATTCTCAATGGTGCGGGACGCCATGATTCCAGGCACGCCGCAGCCGGTTCCAATCAACATCGGAATAAAGGATTTTCCGGAAAGACCAAACTTACGGAAAATCCGATCCATGACAAAGGCTACGCGGGCCATGTAGCCGCAAGCTTCCAAAAACGCCAGGAAAAGGAACAGCACCAGCATCTGCGGCACAAAGCCAAGGACAGCTCCAACGCCAGCTACAATACCATCCAAAATCAACCCTTCCAGCCACTCGGCACACCCAATGGCTTCCAGACCATTCCCGACCAGCGCTGGAATACTAGGTACCCACACGCCGTATTCCGCTGGATCTGGCTCTTCTACAGCGGCTGCTTCCAGATAGGACTCATGCGTAACCGGAATCTCCGATTCCACATTTCCCTCGTCGTCATACAAAACTGCGGTGGTCGTCAAATCTACCGCCGTTTCCGGTTCCACTCCGACCGCTTCTGCCTCTGCCTCAAATGCTTCCACAATAGCCGCCGGTTCCACATAGGCTTCCGCCGCTTCTTCATAATCCGCGGTTCCGATGCCAAATAGGTGCCAGCCGTCGCCAAACAAGCTGTCGTTCACCCAATCGGTTCCCCAGGTTCCAACGGTAGAGACAGACATAAAATATACGATAAACATAACCGCCGCAAAGATCGGCAGCGCCAGAAATCGGTTGGTCACAACGCGGTCAATTTTATCCGATGTTGAAAGCCGGCCGGCGTTTTGCTTCTTATAGCATCCCTTGATAATGGAAGCGATATAAAGATAACGCTCATTGGTAATAATGCTCTCCGCATCGTCGTCCATCTCCTGCTCCGCCGCCTGGATGTCCTTCTCAATATGGCTCTGCACATCTCCAGGAAGCTTCATCTGGGCCAAAACTTTTTCATCCCGCTCAAAAATCTTAATGGCATACCACCGCTGCTGCTCTGCCGGCAGATGGTGAACCGCCGCCTCTTCAATATGCGCCAGGGCATGCTCCACCGCGCCGGTGAAACTGTGCTGCGGAACGGTTTTTGCCCCGCCTGCCGCCTCGATGGCCGCTTCCGCCGCTGCCTCGATACCGGTTCCTTTCAGCGCTGAAATCTCCACAACCTTGCAGCCCAGCTGACGGGAAAGTTCTTCTATATAAATTTTATCCCCATTTTTCCGAACAAGGTCCATCATATTGACCGCCACTACCACTGGGATCCCCAGTTCGGTCAACTGCGTTGTCAAATACAGGTTTCTCTCCAGATTTGTACCGTCCACAATATTTAAAATCGCATCCGGCCGTTCCTGAATGAGATAATTTCTTGCCACCACTTCTTCCAATGTATACGGAGATAAAGAATAAATACCAGGAAGATCTGTGATGATCACATCTTCCTTTTTTTTCAGCTTTCCCTCTTTTTTCTCCACGGTTACACCAGGCCAGTTTCCAACAAACTGGTTGGCGCCAGTCAGCGCATTAAACAATGTTGTTTTTCCACAGTTCGGATTTCCCGCCAAAGCAATGCGTATCTTCATGATATCCTACCCATCCTTTCTATCTTATGATTAGCCGAGGCTAACTCTTCTCTAAAAAAGTCGGGGCTACGGCCCCTTTTTGCTCGAATCAAAGAAATTCTTAGAACAATTCTTTACTCTACCTCAATCATCTCCGCGTCCGCTTTCCGCAAAGACAATTCATAGCCGCGCACTGTCACTTCCACAGGATCGCCCAAAGGCGCCACCTTGCGTACATAGACATCCGTCCCCTTGGTGATTCCCATATCCATAATCCGGCGTTTCACCGCGCCCTCGCCATGAAGCTTTACCACTCGAACCGTATTGCCCGTTTTTACCTCTTTCAATGTTCTCATCCCACATTCTCCTTTCCAGATCAAACCATAATTTTGCTGGCCATCTCTTTACTGATCGCTACACGGCTGTCCTTGACATTTACAATCAGATTTCCTCCGATCGTAGAAATCACCGTGACGCTCCCCCCGGTTACAAATCCAAGGTTCTCCAGATGTGCGCGCACCTCCGGTTTTCCACCTACTCTCTGAATCCGATTTTCCTCTCCTACATCGGCAAACGTTAACGGCATCATGTCTCCTCCACCTGTACCTGTTCTGCAATGAAAAGCAAATCCATACTGGAATCATTAGTTAGATTCCTCTAACCATCTACATGTTAGCACCAACTAACCTTCATGTCAAGCACTTTTTTCTCCCCCCTTGAACCAACCATAAAAAATGTGTTATACTATGACCTAAGGAGGGGCCCAGCATATGACCTGAGGAGGGGCCCAGCGAAGCCGGGAGGAGTCCTGGGGTCGGATTGTAGAGAGGAATAAATGAAGCTGGATTTGAAGATTCCTTAGGTCGGTTAGAAGCAAGTTTTGACTTCAGGATCCCACAAGAACGAATTTGTCCCTAAGATTTTGAAAGGCGGTATGGACAATGAAAATACAGGAATCTGCTGAAAATTACCTGGAAACGATCTTAATCCTGCACTTACGCAGCGGCGCGGTTCGCTCCATCGACATCGCCAATGAATTGGAGTTTTCGAAACCCAGCGTCAGTGTTGCCATGAAAAACCTGCGCGAAAATGGATATATTGAAATGGATACCAGCGGCTATATCACCCTGTTGGACAAGGGAAGGGAAATCGCGGAAAAGATATACGAACGCCATCGCCTTCTCTCCAACTGGTTGACTGCTTTAGGCGTAGACCCCCGCATTGCCTCTGAGGACGCTTGCCGGATTGAACACGTCATCAGCGCTGAGAGTTTTGAAGCCATCAAAGCTCATGTGCAAACCCGTCCGGAAAAATAACGCTTTCTCCATCCATTGTGATTTCTTCCGTTAACAAAAATAGAAATGCGTTTCAGGCATTTCATACCATTGCCTATAGGTATTGGATATCATTGAAAAATCATTATACAATGTAGGTATTCTAAAAGGAATACCTACATTTTTCGCTTCTAAAATATGTTCTTGAAGGTGGTATCTGTTATGAAATATGTAAAACTGGGAAATTCCAATTTATCTGTGTCTTCGATCTGCATGGGCTGTATGGGCTTTGGCGACGCAAAAAATGGACAGCACACCTGGACCATCGACGAAGAACAGTCCCGCAAGATTATCAAACGTGGGCTAGAGCTTGGCATTAACTTTTTTGACACGGCCATTGCCTATCAAAGCGGTACCAGCGAACAGTACCTTGGCCGGGCTCTGCGAGACTACGCCAAACGCAGCGAAGTTGTAGTCGCTACCAAGTTTCTTCCCCGCACACCGGAAGAAATCGAGGCAGGGATTACTGGGCAGCAGCACATTGAGAGGATGTTAAATCGAAGCCTTACGAATCTTGGCATGGACTATGTTGATCTATACATCTATCATATGTGGGATTATGGAACCCCTCTTTATGAAATTATGGAAGGGTTGAATCAGGTGATAAAAGCTGGGAAAGCCCGCTATATCGGGATCTCCAATTGCTTTGCATGGCAGCTTGCCAAGGCAAATGCCTTGGCAGAAAAGGAAGGCTTTGCAAAATTTGTATCCGTGCAGGGACATTACAATCTGATCTTCCGTGAAGAAGAACGGGAAATGGTTCCTTATTGCAGAGAGGAAAACATTGCCTTGACGCCGTACAGCTCTCTTGCTGGGGGACGCCTCGCGAGGCGCCCCGGCGAAACTTCCAAGCGAATGACCGAAGACAGCTATGCCAAATTGAAATACGACGGCATGGGCGAACAAGATAACGAAATCATAAAACGGGTGATGGAGTTAGCCGCAAAGAAAGGAGTTTCTATGACAGAACTTTCTCTCGCATGGCTTCTGACAAAAACAACCGCTCCCGTTGTAGGCGCCACGAAACTGCACCATGTAGAAGGTGCCGCAAAAGCCGTCGAAGTCACGCTGACTCAGGAAGAACTCGCATACCTGGAAGAGCCTTACGTCCCTCATCCTCTTGTGGGCGTCATGGCTCAAAATACCGCAGAAAGCAAACAGGAAAAGCACGTCTGGTCTACCGGAAATCAAAAAATTTAACAGGCGGCCATGCAGCAATTGGACGATTCTACCCGATATTGGTCCATCTTAGAAAAGCCTTTTTCTCTAATAGAATAAGAAATGCTTATCCAAAAAAACATCGTTCTTTCAACACCGCATGCAAAGCTGTCGCGCTGCTGCCATGAACTCTAGCGATCGGCACATGATTGCGCTTTGCTTCCTGGGAGGCGCTAATTACCATCTTATGGGACACCGTATTCGTAAATAGAATCAACAGATCCGGACATCCCAATTTTCGTTTTAACGATCCATTTTCTTTTGTAAACACTTTTGCCTTACAGCCATACTGTTTACAGATGCTTTCATATTGGCAAGCCATTCCTTCATTGCCTCCCACAATTACAACGCTCATTTTTGTCCCCTTTCCGCCGCAATATTACTTTAATTGCGGCCCCTATATCGTCCCTTTTGTGACACGATGCTTGGCGGTTAGTTTTTACTAACTTATGAGCAAAAAAATAAAATTTTCCTATTTTATCTGCTGACATTTAGTTAGTTTTCGCTAACTCATTTCAAAAATAGCATATTTCCCCTTTTCTGTCAAGCATTTTTCTTTCCTTGCTTTCTTACTCTTTCTTTCCACACAACTCGCCCCACATACAAGGCAAGCATTACCCCCCAGGAGGCTGCCTCTGCATAAGCGATGATTAAATTTCCCACCACGGAAGCAAACCCATAGGAAAACAAAATACGGAATGCTAAGGAAATTATAACAACCAGGCTGGAATAAAATACATCCCCCATTCCTTCCAGATATCCGCGAATAGACATGGAAATGCCATACACCACATAAAAATTCGCGATCCCCCGGAAAAAGTTTCTGCCAATCTCTGTAGCCTCCACACCGACGCCAAACATAGCGATTAAAGGACCGCCCGCCTGAATCACAAGGCCAGTCAAAACCAGGGACACCGCCGCCATAATCATTGTTCCCGTCTTAACTACCTTCGGTATCTCTTCCTGTTTTCCAGCCCCATGATTCTGGGCTACCATGGTAGAAATACCGGAGCTAAGATTGATCATTGGGAGAAAAATAATGGTATCTACCCGGTATGCTGTGGTGATAGCCGCCACTGTCTGCATCCCAAATCCGTTCATAAAATTTTGCAAAAGCAATTTTCCAAAAGCATTAACACAGGACTGTATCATGGGCGGAAAGCCGAGGCATGCCCCCTCTTTTATCACCGTTCTATCAGATTTCCATCCAGACAAGCGAATCCTCAAAAATTCATATTTTCTACTGTAGAGGATAATGTATCCGGTCATGGCCATCTGCGCCGCCACCGTTGCAATGGCCGCGCCTTTTACTCCCATTGAAAAACCTGCGACCAAAATCACATCCAAAAGCACATTGACAGCAGAAGAACAAAGGATAGAAAAAAACGGAGCTCGACTATTGCCCACGCCTCGAATTGCCGCTGTATAGACATTGTACACCGCCATAACGGGAACTCCGATCAGTATGATCCGCAGATAATCCGCCGCCATCTGAATCGTATCCGAAGGAGTATTGAGAAGTCGAAGGAATGGCTCCGCGCTTACTATCCCTATCCCTGCTAAAATCAAGAAGACCATCCCAAGAATCACGGTAAAAGAAGAAAGCATTTTGGTAATTGCTTCGTTCTTTCCACCGCCAAACTGCTGCGCAAACAGCACGCCCAATCCAAGGGTAAATCCATTAATAGCCAACAAAAATAAATGGCTGATCGTACCGGTTGCCCCAATCGCCGCCAACGCGTTTTCCCCTACTACATTTCCAACAATAAAAGCATCCGCCCAATTATAAAGCTGCTGCAAAATCCCACTCAAAATCAACGGCACGCAAAATTTGATCAGCGTAACAGCCACTGTTTCCGGCTTCTTTTCTTTTGGATGCACGGATCTCACCTCCTTTATTTAAAAGAAAAGCGTCCAACAGCTACCATACAACCATATGTTGTACCACAGGGGTAACTTTTGAACGCCTCACTTTCTTATTCTGTTTTTCGATGCTACATATGAAAAATCAACGCCGCCACAGCAAAATAAATCATCAGAGAAACTGCGTCCACAATCGTCGTGATAAACGGACTTGCCATCACCGCGGGGTCAAAGCCAATTTTCTTTGCCAGCGCCGGCAGGGTACACCCCACCAGTTTGGCCACACAGACCGCCGCAAAAATCGTAACCGCGACCACCAAAGCCGTCAGCATATCCTTTCGATCCACCACCATCACTTTTGCAAAACAGATCACGGACAAGGTCGCGCCGCAACAAACCGCCACGCGAAATTCCTTCCAAATGACGGACGGCATGTCCCGGTACTCGATCTCATTGAGAGAAAGTCCGCGAATGATGGTCACCGATGCCTGTCCTCCCGCGTTTCCGCCGGTATCCATTAACATAGGAATAAAGGCGATCAGCGACGGCACCACTGCCAGAGCGCTCTCAAAGTGGTTTAAAATCATGCTGGTAAAGGTCGCCGAAATCATCAAAAACATCAGCCAAGGGATTCTCTTCTTATAGGTCTCCCAAACGCCCGTCTTCATATAAGGCCGGTCCGTAGGCATGATAGCCGCCATCTTTTCAATATCCTCGGTGGCCTCTTCCTGCATAACGTCCATGATATCATCGAAGGTGATGATTCCCACCAGCCGCTGCTCCATATCCACCACCGGCAGCGCCAGCAAATCGTACTTTTTAAAGGTTTCCACCACTGCTTCCTGATCTTCCAGCGTAGTCGCATAGATGATATTGGTCTCCATGATGTCCTCAATGACATCTTCATAATTGGAAAGCAGCAGCGTCTTTACCGAAACTAAACCCAGCAGCGTTCGGTTCTGATCCACCACATAACAGGTATAAATCGTCTCTTTGTTCACGCCGGTACGGCGAATCCGAGTGAACGCATCGAGCACTGTCATATCTTTTCGCAGATCTACGTACTCAATGGTCATCAAACTTCCAGCGGAATCATCTGGGTATTGAAGGATACCGTTGATCCGCATCCGCAGCTCCGGGTCTGTATGCTTTAAAATCCTCTTGACCACATTGGCGGGCATCTCTTCAATAATATCTACCGTATCGTCCAGATAAATCTGATCCATCACCGTTTTTAGCTCTTGATCGCTGAAGCTCGTAATCAAAAGCTCCTGCATATCGGAATCCATCTCGACAAACACATCCGCCGCCAGCTCCTTTGGCAAAATCCGGAACATCAAAGGCAGCTCTTCCTCCGGAATATCTTCCAGCATATTTGCAATATCGAAAGGTTCCATATTTTTTAATAACTCCCGGAGCTCGCTGAATCTCCTTTGCTCCAAAAGTTCCATCGCCTGTTTCTCCATCGTAGCCTCCCTTCTACGCGGAGGCGGCGCGTCCCCGCCCCTTCGCTATAAGATTTCTTTCAATTCCGTCAATCGGCGGATCTCCATGGTAATCGGAAGATCTTCTGTATTTGCTTCTTCCTCACCATGAAACCAGCAGGTCGCCATCCCCGCGGCCTGCCCTCCCGCCATATCGGAGGTCAGGGAGTCGCCCACGATCAGCGTCCGTTCCGGGATAATTCCTGGAATCTTCGCAAAGCAGGCTGAAAAATATTCCTTTTGCGGTTTCTGGAAACCGATTTCCTCCGACACAAAAATCCCGTCAAAATAGCGCGCCAAACCAGACTGACGCAGACGTTTGTATTGAGTAGAGGCAACTCCATTGGTCGCCACATAAAGGAAGTATTTTCCCTTTAAATAAGAAAGCACTTCCTCCGCTCCCTCTGTCACGTCTGTTCCTTCCGCCAACGCATCCTGATAGGCTTTTTCAAAGGCTCTGTCATTTTCACCACGAACAACGCCGATCTCTCGAAACAACCGGGAAAAACGGTTGTTTAATACGTCGTCCTTGGTAATCCGCCCTCGTTCGAAATCTTTCCAGAGACCGTGGTTAATGTCTTCATATCGCTTTCGTATCGCCTCGTCAAAGGGGTAGCCAAATTGCCGAAATGTCCGTTCCAAGGCATGCCGTTCTGTCGTTGCAAAATCCAACAATGTTCCATCCGCATCAAAAAAAATCCAGTCATATGCACGCATTGCGGTTCCTCCTTTTCCGAGTTTTCATACTTTTTTATTATAAACGAAAAAATAGCTTTTGGGAACCACCAAATTACTGTTCCGAAATAAGACTTCTTGACACCTGAGTACTCACAAGCAAAGAAGGGGAACCTAACGGCTCCCCTTCTTTGCTTGTGAGTACTGTCATTCAACATAATAGGTAGGTATCGCTTTGCTAATCGCAATATTATAATACCACACTTTTCTCACCTTGTGTTTAACAATTCCCTTATGATTTTCTAAACAAACTATAAAGCGTCCCCTTCGTCCGCGTTTAAAAAGTTCCCATTACCCAGAGGATTTCATCCGCTTGATTACTTTCAGGCGGGTAAATTCCTCCCTCTCCCGCTCTTCCAAAGCGTTGGTAATGTCTTTCGTCAGCTGTTCGTACTTTGGAATCGTGATATTTTTCAGCGCGTTGGCACGCTTCTGCGTTTTCTTGATGCTGACTGCCAGCCGGTAAGCGGCATTTTCCACCATAGACAGGCGGACCGTCAGCTCCTTTACCTTCTCAAAAGCAGCTTTTGCCTCGTCCAATACCGCTTTCGTGCTATAGTAAGCATAAGTCGGCACATTGGTGGAAGGCTCGGACTCCACAAGCGGAATCTCCGTTCCCATAACGCTCCTGGTCTTTACCCGAATCGAATCCTCCACCGGCACGGTAAAGGAGATCTGCTGGATAAAGTTAATGCCCAAAACCATGTTGGCTTTCTGCAAAGCCCCATAGGCCGTCCGAAACGTAACGTCGATCTGAGACTGGATGTCCTTTGCCTGATCAATCAGCTCCATCAATTCCCGGATCAGAATGTTTCGTTTCTTATCCATCAATTCAAAGCCCTGCCGCGACAGCGCCAGCGAATTTTTCGCCTGAATCAGATTGCCTTTTGTGGGAAATGTATTCGGATCCATACGCTCCCCCCTTTACTCGCCTTTTTCCGCCGGGTAATACTTCTCCAAAATCTTGGTATCGATTCGATCCAGTTCTTCCCTCGGTATCATCCGCAAAAGCTCCCAGCCTTTATCCAAGGTCTCTAAGATCGTCCGGTTTTCCGTAGGTCCCTGCCCGACGAACTGGCGCTCAAAAGCATTGCCAAATTCCAGATATTTTTTGTCCAAAGGAGACAGTTCATCCTCACCGATGACCGACGCCAACGCCCTTGCGTCTCCCACTTTCGCATAGCAGGAAAACAGCTGATTGGCCACGTCCTGATGGTCCTCGCGGGTGTAGCCTTTTCCGATACCGTCTTTCATCAGACGGGACAAGGACGGCAGCACGTTAATAGGCGGATAAATCGCCTGGCCGTGGAGCGTGCGCTCCAACACAATCTGCCCTTCCGTAATATATCCCGTCAAATCCGGAATCGGATGGGTGATATCGTCGTTCGGCATGGTTAAAATCGGAATCTGGGTCACCGAACCCTCGCCTCCCTGGACGATTCCGGCGCGCTCATAAAGCGTCGCCAGTTCACTGTAAAGATAGCCCGGATAGCCTTTTCTCGAAGGAATCTCCCCTTTGGAAGAAGACACCTCACGCATGGCTTCCGCAAAAGAAGTAATATCCGTCAAGATCACCAAAATGTGCATGCCCTTCTCAAAAGCCAGGTATTCCGCGGCGGTCAACGCAACTTTTGGCGTAATCAACCGCTCCACCACCGGGTCGTTGGCCAGATTCAGATACATCACAACATGGTCGGAAACCCCGCTTTCCTCAAAGGTACGGCGGAAAAACTCCGCTACATCGTACTTGACTCCCATGGCGGCAAAAACAATGGCAAATTTTTCATCCCCGGAGCCACCCAGGGACGCCTGCTGTACAATCTGCGCCGCCAGTTGGTCATGGGGCAGACCGTTTCCGGAAAAGATCGGAAGCTTCTGCCCACGGATCAGCGTGGTCAGGCCGTCAATGGCGGAAATTCCCGTGCAGATATAGTTCCTTGGATACTCGCGGGTCACCGGGTTTAACGGCAGCCCATTGATGTTCCGTTTTGTCTCCGGAAGAATCGGTCCCAGACCGTCAATAATCTCTCCAATTCCATTGAAGGTACGCCCCAAAATCTCCGGAGAAAGTTCTACCTCCATGGGATGGCCGGTCAGCTTGGTGTGGGTATTTTGAAGAGACATGTTTTCGGTTCCCTCAAATACCTGAATCACCGCCCGGTCCTCATATATTTCCACAATACGCCCCAGCTTACGCTCGCCATGATCCATGCGAAACTCAACGATCTCATCGTAAGCCGCGCCTTTTACGTCCTCCAGAACCACAAGAGGACCGTTGATCTCACTTAATCCCAGATATTCAATCGGCATATGCTTCCTCCTTATGCGTTCTTCTTTAAGACGTTCTGATAAAACTCATCCACCCGTTTCCGATAATCCTCAAACATCCCTAACTGATCGTTCGGCACATCGTATTTGATGGAAATAATCTTCTCAAAAATATCCTCGCTCTTTAAGACGGACATGGGCATTCCCATGGCCACCAGCTCGCGGCATTTCTGATAAAAATAGAGGATAATCTCCATCATCAAAAATTGCTTCTGCATGGGCACGCAGGTATCATCCGGATGAAACGCATTTTGCTGCAAAAAGCCCAGACGTACCACACGGGCAATCTCCAAGACCAGCTTTTGATCGTCCGGAAGCACATCGCTTCCGATCAGCTTGACGATTTCCATCAAGCTGCTTTCCTTATTTAGAATCGCCAAAATCTGATTCCTGTCATCCACGAACTTCGGGGATACCTCTTCTTTATACCAAAAAGCCAAATCGTTCAGATATTCGCTGTAACTGGTCAGCCAATGAATGGCTGGGAAATGTCTGGCGTAAGCCAGAGATTTGTCTAATCCCCAGAAACAGCGGACAAACCGCTTCGTATTCTGAGTCACCGGTTCCGAAAAATCGCCGCCCTGAGGGGATACCGCGCCAATGATAGAAACAGAACCTTCTGTTCCGTTCAGGTTTTGCATATCCCCAGCCCGCTCATAAAAAGCGGACAGACGGGAAGCCAGATACGCCGGGAAGCCTTCCTCCGCTGGCATCTCTTCCAGGCGGCCGGACAACTCACGGAGAGCTTCCGCCCAACGGGAAGTCGAATCCGCCATAATGGCCACGTCATATCCCATATCCCGGTAATACTCCGCCAGCGTCACGCCTGTATAGATGGAAGCCTCACGAGCGGCCACCGGCATGTTGGACGTATTGGCAATCAGCGTCGTCCGGTCCATCAAAAGGTTTCCTGTTCTTGGGTCGGTCAGTTCCCCGAACTCCTCCAGGACCTGCGTCATCTCATTTCCACGCTCCCCACAGCCAATATAGACGATGATATCCGCGTTGGACCACTTGGCAATCTGATGCTGAGTCATGGTCTTTCCGGTTCCAAATCCGCCCGGCACCGCGGCAGTACCGCCTTTCGCAATGGGAAACAACGTGTCCAGAATTCTCTGGCCGGTCAGAAGAGGCTTGCTGGCCGGATACCGCTTTTCCACCGGACGCGGAATGCGGATGGGCCATTTCTGCGCCAGGCAAACCGGCACTTCCCCACCGTCTTTCGTGCGAACAATCACGATCGGTTCTTCAATGGTGTACTCTCCATCCGGCGCCACCCAGGCAAGAACTCCGGAAAGCTCCGGCGGAATCATGGATTTATGCACGATGGATTCGGTCTCCGGCACCTCCGCGATGATCGTTCCTCCATTGACTTCCTCGCCTTCTTTCACAACCACGTGGGTACTCCACTTTTTCTGCCGGTCCAGGGCATCCACGCTCATACCGCGGGAGATATATTTTCCCGACTGTTTCGCGATTTCTCCCAGAGGCCGCTCAATTCCATCAAAAATATTGTGCAGAATTCCTGGCCCAAGCGTCACGGAGATTGCATCCCCGGTAGCTTCCACGACCTCTCCCGGCATCAAACCAGTAGTTTCTTCAAACACCTGAATGGTGGTCATATCCTTTTTTAAAGAGATCACCTCGCCAACCAAGCGCTCCTTGCCGACATAGACCATCTCCGACATCTGAAATCCTGTGTTGCCTTTCAGATAAATGACTGGGCCGTTTACCCCATAAATGATTCCTGTCTTAGTCATGGAGTATCCTCCCATCAAAGGTAAACTCCTCCTTTTCCCCTGCAATCAGAGAAGAAAAGGCATTGTCAATCAAAATGTTTTTCGAAGGAATTACCGCCTGCAGGCCGCCTCCAAAATCTTCCGCGGCAACCTCCACCGGATGGCCGCCCTTTTTTGCCAGGGATTCTGCCAGCGCGGCGTCTCCCGCGCCGATCGTCAGTACCATCGTGTCCTCTCCGGCAAAGTTTTTGGCTTCCTCGATCTTTTTTACCAGATAACTTTCATACTCCGGCGTTTCCCGAAACGCATTTAGCTTTTCTGCTACTTGCAGGAATAGCTTTTCTTTCAACTTCTCCTGCTTATTGGAAAGCCTCCGCTTGATTCGCAGCTGCTCCGCTGAAAGCGCTTTGTTGACCTGGCGTTTCGCGTTATCCGCCTCCGCTTTTCGTTCCATTTCCGCCTGGCGCAATCTCGCCTGGCGATGTTCTTCCAGAGACGCTTCCAATACCTGCTCATATTCTTTCACAGCTTCTTCCGCTTCTGTCTTCGCATTCTCCACAGAAACCTCATAAAAATGCTGCAATTTTTCCTGGGTCGTCAACTGAAACCACCTACCTTCCTGTTTCTGCTCCTTATAGCTTCAAACCGATCGCCTCATTGACATAGGAGGTAATAAAATCCGGCGCCCGCCCGGTTCCGTGACGGTCCGGAATTTCCACAATCAACGGCAGACGGTGGTGGAGCTTCACATCGTCAATCAACTCTGGAAATTCCCGGCCAAACCGTTCCATCAGGAGTAAGATGCCAAGCTCCTTATCAGTCAACGCCTTTTCCAAAGCTTCCCGCAGTTCTTCCCTTGTATGAACAACTACGCCCTCCACGCCTGCCAGGCGCATCCCGGTCAGGGTGTCGTTATTGTCGCTAATCAAAAACATCTTCATCGCCTGCCCGCCTTCTTTTATCCCAGCTTACCCAGAATCATGAAGGAAATGATCAATCCATACAAGGCCACACCTTCGGCCAGGCCGACGAAAATCAACGATTTACCAAGTACCGACTGATCCTCGCTGATCGCGCCCAAAGCCGCGCTGGCCGCGCTGGCCACAGCGATACCGCCGCCGATACAGGAAAGTCCGGTAACCAAAGCAGCCGCAATGTAGCCAAGTCCGGTGGCGATCCCTGCGCCTTCGGCTGCTCCCGCTTCCGCCATCACAGGCGTTCCGCCGCCAAACATCACAACCGCCGCAATCAAAAGCGTTCCAAAAAATAAGAATACATTGGCTCCTACCGCCGCTTTATAGCGCCCTTTTGTGCGCTGACCCAAAAGAAACACGCCAAAAGGAATCAGAACGCTCAAAACCAATGCTACTGCCAGTGTAATCATCGCTAATGTTGTCATCATAATACCTCCTAGATATTCTCTCTTTTTCTCAGTTTTTCTTTTCCTTGTATCTTCCACGTTCCATTGGTCCCGTGCAGCTTGCTTCGGTATAAGAATGGAACAAATTCTTTTCCTGTACCCTTATAAAAACGGCTGAACATTTCATAGTATTCCAGACGCAGCACCTGAATACCGACGATCAACCCCTCCAGGCCACAGACAAATAGATTTCCCAAAACGACTACCACCCAGTTGGTGGAACCCCCATTTTCCGCTCCGGCCAAGGTCAAAACCACGCTCATCATGGCCGCGTGGCTGACGGCAAAAGCGCCGATACGGACAAAGGACAAGGTATTGGAGAAGTAGCTTAACAGCACCTCAAACAGTTCAAAAAATCCCTGCACCACGAACATGACCTTGCCGCCTTCGATTTTCTCCTTTTTCCTTTTTACGAGAGCGGTCAACGGCTCTTTCAGGAAAATCAGCAGCAGCGGCACGCCAAACATGAGAAGAAGCACAATCGCCCCCGGCATCGTATGTCCGGTCATCAGCAAAACAATGGATACCGCAGCCGAACCATAGAAGACCAATCCAGCCACCGCATTGGTGTCAAACCAGATGTTTTCCGGGTCTTTGGCCTTTATCCCATTGACGATATGGAAGATCATGGACAAGAGAATCAGCCCCATACCAAAGGCAATCGCCACAATAAACACGGTGTTTAACTGCCCGACAAATGGAACATCCATCATCGCATTCATCGGCCGCAGCCAAAGCGGTTCCAAAGTCTCAAATCCAAAGACACTGCCAAACAGGAAACCGAATATGGTGGAAAAAATCCCCGCGACACCGACGATTGCGGCCAGATCCATCTTCTTAAAATGGTATAGAAGGAATCCCCCCACAGCCAGGCAAAGCCCCTGCCCCACATCGCCAAACATAGCGCCAAAAATAAACGTATAGGTGATCGCCACGAAAATCGTCGGGTCGATCTCCCGGTAATCCGGCAGGCCGTACATCCGAATAAACATCTCGAAGGGTTTAAAAATCCTTGGATTCTTTAGCTTTGTCGGCGGCTTGCAGTGAATATTGTTTCTGTCGTCTTCGATGATGCAAAATAGATTCTCATCGTGTTCTACTTCTCTTTGGAACTGATACGCGTCTTTTTCTGCCATCCAGCCGCAAAGGACGTAGAAGGTATCCCTCTTTTCCTTCACGCAGGCCGCAACCTTTCTCACATCAAAATTGACGGAAAGAGCGTTGAGACATTCTCTGGCAGAGATGATTCTTTGGGCTTCGGTGTGAAGAATTCCTATGGCTTCGTTTTTGCACTCCTGGATCTGACGAGTCACTTCCCTGAGGCTCATTTCCTGTTCTGCATAAGCTTCCCCCGGCGTCCCTTTATACTCTTCGTACTGTTCTGAAATAAACAGACGCTCAAAGTGCATGGAGGAAAGGACCGCGTCGATTTGATCGATCTGGGTGCGAGGAGCGAAATATACTCCCCAGACATAATTCTCATCCATGTAGCTTTTATAGAAGACCGTGTCCAAACTGTCATAGACGTATTGTTCAAAATTGCTGTAAAACTCTCGCCCGATCCGTCCAAAACGGCAGCGGATAAATCGAAAATTCAAGATCACCTTCATACTTTCCGGCAATCCCCGGAAAGGCGTCAGCGTCCGCATTTCGTTTTCTAGGCTTGTCTTCTGTGTCTCCAGCGCTGTCCGCCGTTCCTCATTTTCTAATAGTTTTTTCTCCAACTCTCCAATAAAAGAGAGCGCTTCTCCCACTTCCATCGGTTCTGGCTGACTGATTTCTGCCTCAGGTCCCAGCAACCGTACAAACTCATTGGCTTTGCCCAGCGCGTCCCGGTATGGGTTCGCCTGGATATACGGAGACAGATGCTGTATCTCCGTCAGTTGAGCAAGCGCATTTTCCAAATGAATTTCATATTTCGACAAATACTGATTTACCACCCGGTCGATATCCTCTTTTGGACCTGTGATGCTCAGAAATTTCATTTTTACAATCATTTCCGCCCTCCCTTAGTTCTTCATCACATACTGAATGGTTTCTTCTGGCCGAATACCATAACGAACACACTCCACGGCCGTGGTCAAACGATTGATTTCATGTTCCTTATGGTAAAGATAGGAATACATAACCGCCACAGAATGCGGATGGCTCCTTGCCTCTTTTTCTAGAATACTCCGAAGGATATAAACGTACGCCTCCTCCAAGCTTTCCGGGGACATCTCACTGCGGATTTTCGCGTAGTAAGATTGATACAAAAGGGTTTTTAATTCTTCATCGCTTTCCGCCTCCACCATCCGTTTCACCTCGTCCCG
The DNA here is from genome assembly GCF_051055405.1 of Hominifimenecus sp. rT4P-3. Lineage (GTDB taxonomy): Bacteria > Bacillota > Clostridia > Lachnospirales > Lachnospiraceae > Pseudolachnospira. Next base: position 2,505,114 of record NZ_CP167068.1, read on the forward strand.
CTTCAACTTATACCGGACTGGTATCAACAAGGGATAAATCTGATGAGGCGACATTCGATAGTACTTTTTTGAGCGGTAAATCCAGTTTAAATTCAGCATATCAAACTTCTGACCATAGGCCATCGTAACCTCTTCTAAATCCACTCCCTTAAAAAGTTTTTGTTTCGCCTTCCAGATTTGAGTAAAATAGCGCTGGTCCAACACCATGCCATAGTCAAAAACAAGCGGATGGACCATGCTGTCTTTTAAGCGGCTAAGTACGGCGTAGTACTCGCTCCCTTTTAGATTCTCAATGAATTCTTCCATCGAAGAAGACCCGGTCAGTTTTTCCAAATTTAACTTTGAATGACGTTCAAAAAACTCAACAAACAACGATAGATCCAAAACCACATCCCGGTGATCAAAAATATTATTCATGCACTGCTTGATCGCCACGATTTCATAACGCTTAAAATATAAATCCAGGAATTTTCTCTGCTCCGGATTCGCAAAATGATAAATCCTCGCAAAATCCTGATAAATCGTCCTCCTCAGTAAATGTTCTACCTCATTTCGATGAAGCTTCTCTTCATCTACTTCCGACCATAACTTCTGATAACCTGGCTGCTGCTTCAAATAAGCCACTACCTGGGGAACGGTCAGCAGTTCCGAAATTTCCCGATATTGAGGCTCTTTCAGCAGTCGGCTCTCCATGGCCCGGATTTTAGTGGTCAGCCCACTGTAGGATAATAATGTGCCCATCTTCTCACATCCCTAATATTTTAGAGCAGATTTCACTTGCCATCTCATTTTTCTTTGCATCAAAATCCGTCTCCATCCGATCCATCACGCGGTCCACGCTATCTTGGAGCTTCCGCAGTTCCACCGCTTTTCCCTCTTCCAACTTCTTCCGAATTTCTGCAAGCTGTCTTCCAGTCTCTTCCTCCAGACGTGCGTCAAAAGCTTTTTTTTCCGCTTCCTTCTGGCTAGCGATTTCCTTTTTTCGGGCGATTACCGCCTCCATAATTTTCGATGCAATCGTCTCGATCTCCGACAACTTATTGATCACATTTTCCATTCGCCTCTTTCGCCTGCCTTTCTCTCTGGGAATCCCAATTTAGTCTCATCTTATCATACACCTTTTTCGCGAAAAGGGAAGGATATTTTTCTCTCCTACTTTTTTGGTATATAAAGAAAAATCGACTTTTTCATAAAAAAGCATAGAAAAATCGGCATTTCTTGGCCCTCAAGCCCAAACGCTAAGATTCCGTTTAGATTTAAAAAAGAGAGTTCCAAGTTTTGTGTAAATGCAAAACTTGAAACTCTCTCTTTCCTTTGTCCTCTTTTACTTTTTTAACGGATATCTTCCAACTGGGCAATATCTCTTACAATCTGCTCCATTTGGTCTTTTGTCTGGGCCTGTCTGGCCGCCTCCAAAACCTGCTTTTTTTCCGCATCGCTCATACTGGCAAAACGGTTCATCGCGCTCTCATTCATCGCCAAACTAAAGCCAAAACCAACCGGTAATTCCTGCTCGATCATCCCAATACCCCCCATGTTCTTAAAATCCAGTAGACTACTCCGCAGACCCAGCTGGCTACGGTTCCATAGAGGATCACTGGACCGGCAATTGTAAAAATTTTACAGCCAATACCAAATACCATTCCTTCTTTTTGATATTCGATAGCCGGAGCTACCACAGAGTTTGCAAACCCGGTAATCGGTACCAGCGCTCCTGCTCCGCCAAATTTTACAATGGAAGGAAACAAATTCAGGCCAGTCAACACAATACTTCCTAAGATCAGGCAGATCAAAGTCCAAACGCTGGCATCTTCTTTCGCTGTTCCCATGGAAATAAACCAATTGGTAAGAGCCTGTCCAATGGTGCAGATTACGCCTCCTACCAGAAATGCCTTGATTACATTGAGAAATGTATTGTGGGTTGGCGTCACTTGTTTGATATACTCGCTATATTCCTGTTCGTTCATACGCTTCCTCCTTTTCCATAGTATTTCCCGCTTTCCGTCAAATTAACCAAAGCGTTCCTCAGGATCCTGTCATTCCTTGAATAAAATAAAAAAAGGAACCTAGACATTTTCCAAGAGCAAGGCTAAATACCAGAAAATGCATTCCCTCTGAGAGCTTCAGCCGGCGGCAGAGTACCGGAAAAGCATTGAGCGTCTCCGCTAAAGACATAATCAGACAGCCGACAAATACGCCGTAAGCGGCCCCTACCACTCCTAAAAGGATCTGTCCGCCTGGAACTGGAATATCATAGAGAAACGCTAAGTTTCCTAGCGTCCCTCCTAGAACGAAACAATCCTCGTACCAGCGCATTCGATGCGCTGTTCCCGTTTTTCCAGCCAGACGTTGTACCAGTCCGATTGCACTAATAAAAGCAAAAACGCCGGCGGAAATAATTCCGCCAGCTGCAAAGCCAACGATTCCAAGCAAAATTTTATTACCTAACATCGACGCCATCCTCTTTTCTTTCCGAATTTTGAATGATCGTCGTGTTTACATCTTGCTCATATACTCTCATCTGAACTTCCAGCGGCGTAGGATCGTCGGATACCCGCAGCTTGGAAAAATGGTTAAAGAAGATGACAATACCCAAAAACAATCCCAGAGAATACGTCCACTCCAATACCGTTCTACCGTCCGACGGCTGGCCAATGGCTAACTCGTACAAAGTCCGGAATATGGAGCCTACATCCACATCATTGTTAAATGTCATGATAGCAAAGGCGGCTCCCACAAATGTAATGATACAGACCACTGCTGTCTTTACATGCTCCAGCCAAGCGTGTTTATTCGGCTTTTTTCGGCAATCCACCACCGTATCGCTGGCTCCGACAAAAGTCACCTGTGCCCCGGAATCTTCACTCTGGATCTTTTCCAAGACCTGCAAGGCGGAAAAAACATATCTATGTTTTCCTTCCGGCGGCACCTGTGCGATCAGTAAACGCTCCCACTTCTGTTTTTCCGCCGGCTGCTCACACCAAATCTCCGCAATCTGCCCCAAACGAATCTGGCGTTCCCGCACGGAAGCCTTGTCTTTCATCTTCACAAAAAGTTCTTTCTTTCCAGACACTGTCCGCACCTCCGAATCATCGTAGCGCCGGCAGAAATCTCCGGCTTTTTTTGCTTAAAAATCCAAAAACCCGCTATCAGCAGACACAAAATAAGCAAAAGCACGATTCCCTTCCAGAGGAAAGTCTTTTTCATAGGCTCTACCTCCTTTTACGGATAGTATGGCCGTTTTTTAGAGTTTTAATCGAAGGCGCTGCAGAATTTTCTTTTCCATACGGGAAACTTGTACCTGGGAAATTCCCAGCACAACGGCTACTTGGGATTGGGTCTTCTCCTCAAAATAACGCATAGAAATCAAGATTTTTTCTTTTTCCGTCAAATCCTCCAATAGTTTTTCCAGAACCATCTCATTCAATACTTTTTCCTGAAAATCCGTTTTTTCCGCCAGTCGGTCTACCAACTGAATATCGTTCCCTTCTCCTTGATAGATGGTCTGATACAAGGACTCCACCTCAGCGCCGGATTCCAAGGCTGCCGCCAATTCCTCCGCTCCTACCCCCATCTTATCGGAAAGTTCTCCCAGGGTTGGCTCCCGGCCCAGCTGATTTCCCAGTTGTTCTGTGGCTAAACGTGCCTTCATGGCCATTTCCTTTAGGGACCGGCTGACTTTAATCATCCCATCGTCCCGGAGAAATCGTTTAATCTCGCCGGTGATAATGGGAACGGCATAGGTGGAAAACTTTACCTCGTAACCTAGATCAAATTTATCAATCGCTTTGATCAGGCCAATACAGCCGATCTGGGCTAAATCTTCCAATTCATAGCCGCGCCGTTCAAAACGCCGGACAATACTCCAGACAAGTCCCAGGTTATCCGTCACCAACTGATCCCGTGCCGCCCGGTCGCCCTTTGCCGCTTTTTCAAGCAAGCGCAGGTTCTCATCCATTTCCATTGCCGTCCCCCAAACCAATTTTCTTTTCCATATAGACCGTTGTCCCTTCGCCTGGCGCGGAATGCACGGTAAGGTTGTCCATAAATGCTTCCATAAAAGAAAAGCCCATGCCGGATCGTTCTCCTTCCGGGCATGTCGTAAAGAGGGGTTCCATTGCCTTTTCTACATCGGCAATCCCCACGCCCCAGTCCTGAATCTCCAGTTTTAGCGCATTTCCTTCTATCTCCGCACTCAGCCGAATTTCCCCTTCCGAATCCCGATATCCATGTACCACCGCGTTGGTAACGGCCTCAGAAACCGCGGTTCGAATATCCTCCAACTCTTCCATCGTCGGGTCCAGACGGGCGACAAATGCCGCAACCACAGCTCTGGCAAAAGCCTCGTTTCTGGAACGGCTCTCCATCGTCAACGTCATTTTCTCTCTTTGTTCCTCTTTCATAATCCGTTCTCTCCCTTCTAACGTTTCAGGGCGTCCGCTTGTTCTTCGCAGACCGCCGCCAGTTTTTCAATACCGGACATTCGAAGCAGCCGGCGAATCCGCCGCCCGGCTCCATAAAGAGCGACGTCCCCTCCTGCCTCCTGCATCCGTTTATAGCGCCCTAGAATCACACCGATGCCTGTGCTGTCCATAAAATTTACCGCGGAAAAATCCAGAACAATCCGTTTAATATCGCAGGAACGCAAACACTCCTCTGTATCCGTTTTTAACGTTTGGCAACTATGATGATCCAGCTCCTCCGGCAGATGGATCACCAAATTTTTTCCAATCAATTCATATTCCATAAATCCTCCTCCTTGAACAAAGAATTTCCTATTTTTGTGAATGCTTTTCACAAATTCACAAAATCCTAGAAGTACTCGCTCCGAAACTCTACAAAATATTCCGATACTCTTCATACAGGGACCTTTTGATGCCCGAATTCTAGGGAAGAAAAAAGAAAAAGACACCCACCAGATCCTTTGTCTCTGATGGTTGTCTTTTGTCTTTTTCGGCTATGCAATCAGCGAATACGGCTATTCGCTTGCTGATAGTACTGGCTCTGCGGGAATTCATCGACGATCCGCTTGAAATAAGCCGCCGCTTCACTATCCCGTCTTGTATTTTCATAACACATGCCAATATAGAAGATCCCCGCGTCGAACTGTGGGTCCAGTTCCACGCAGGTTTCAAAAATCTGCATGGCGTCATTGTACTTATAGTTGTTGTAAAGTTCCATTCCATTCTGGAAAATCTTCTCCACAACACCCCCGCTGTCCATAAAATTCTTCAAAAAATCGTATACCGTCCCAAACGCCTGGGATTCCACCTGTTCCCGGTGAATATCGGCAAAAGCAGACGCCAAATTTCCCCAATCCTCGCTCATGTAGCAATTGAGCGCCGTCAGTAGACGATCATAATTGGTAATCGTGCCGTTCTCCCCCGTGTATTGCTCCATCTCCTTTTTCATCGTATCTACCTGACTTTGGAGATCGGTAACACTGCTGTTTAAAGAAGAAATTTCCGAATCCTTCTGCTCGATTTTTTCATTGTAAGAGATCGCCGTTTGATTCCAACGGTTATTTTCTTCCCGCTCTATGGCTGGCGCCAGAAGGAAAAAATAGGTACAGGCGCACACCGCAATCCCGGTAGCAAGTCCCAATAAAAGGTGCAGCACCCGCGGCTTTTCCCGGTAAGCCGGCACAATCACATCCTCCGCCGCCTGCTGCGACATTTCCTGCTCCATGTAAGAAACCTGCTTTTTCGGTTTACTGATCTTTCCCCGAATTTCTCTTACATATTTCTGGCAGTAAGTATTTCCTTTATCCTGCTGAAGCGCCCTCTTTAAAATCTTATTTGCCTTGGAATAGTCCCCTTCCTTGATGTAAAGAAGCGCCAAAAGCTGATAGGCCTTCAAAAACCGGGGATGTTGTCCAATTACGCCTTTTAGCTGAATGATCGCCAGATCTTCTCCGTCATGCCGGATATAATCCAAGGCCTGATTAAACTTTTTGATCGCCTGATTCATCCGTTCCAGATCCGATTTATTCCCTTGAACCCGGCCTAGATATTCATCGGCTGGATTTTCCTCTGGCTGAAAATTTTTACTGATTACCCACTGGCTCAGCGCTTCGACAATCTCCCCCATTTCATAATAGACCAGGCCCAATAAATTTCGGGCGGGAATATTTTTCTTATCAAATTGGAGGCTCTTGCCGAGCAGCTCCGCCGCGCCGGTCAAATCTCGCACTTTAGCCTTTTCCAGGCCTGCATTGTAGCAGCTATTGGAAATCCGTACGATTTTTTTATAAATCGTCACATCCGCACCACAGCGCAGACAGAGCCTTCCCGAGCCCAGTACGCTTCCGCATTTGTAACAATTCATCTACTGCTGCTCCTTTTCCTTTAAAATCTCCAGCATGATATCCGTCATGTCCCTTAGATTCATATTTACAATCACATCTTCGGCCTGCTCAATCTCCTTACTCGGCTTAAATTTGCTCAGTTCCTCTTCAAAGTTAATCATGTATTTCCTCCGGTAAAGCCATCCGCCTATCCTCCCATGGGACAGGCTTATACATAAATCTATTATACGGAAAGGCGGGAATTATGCAAGCGGTTTCTTTCGCAGGAATCGACGGAATATTTTTTTCTTTCAAAGGAAAATGGCAGCAAAGCTGCCCCGCCGTAGGCAGAGAATTTCGCAAAGCGAAATTCTTGGTTGACAGAGATACCCGCATTTGCTATATTTATATCGTTCTTCGATATATCGTAAAACGATATACTTAGTAAAAACCCGTGTGCTTAGAAAGGAGATTTGTATGCCGGAAAATCGCGATACGGGAATACTGACAGAAGCGATGTTCTATATCCTACTGGCCCTCTATGAGCCGTGTCATGGTTACGGCATTATGCAGAAGGTCGAAGAAATGAGCAACGGCCGTGTATCCTTAAGGCCCGGAACCCTCTATGGTGCAATCAACACATTGATGGAGAAGGGCTGTATACAGCCCTTCGGGGGCTATAGCCCCCGCAAAAAAATGTACCAGATTACAGAAGGCGGCAAAGCCGCCGTAAAGCGGGAGCTGGCTCGTCTAGAGGAACTACTGAAAAATGGACAAAAGGTTACCCAAATGCCAGAAAAATGAAGAAAGGAAGTATTTCATGAAACTGGAAGTAAAAAACATTGTGAAAAGCTTTGAAGAAAAGGAAGTCCTCCACGGCGTTTCCTTTTCCGTTGAGAGCGGACGCGCGCTGGGCCTTCTTGGCCGAAACGGCGCGGGCAAAACTACGACCATCCGAATTCTAATGGATATTTTCCACGCCAACTCCGGCGAAGTTTTGTTGGACGGAAAACCATTTCAGCCATCTGGCAGCTCCATCGGATATCTGCCGGAAGAGCGGGGCTTATATCCGAAAAAAACCGTAATGGAACAGATGATTTATCTGGGACGCCTGCGGGGTTTATCTAAAAAACAAGCCGAAGAAAACAGCTATCGCTGGCTGAATCGCCTTGGTGTAGAAGAATATGCCAAGAGAAAACTGGATACGCTCTCCAAGGGAAATCAGCAGAAAGTGCAGTTGGCTTCCACGCTGGTCAGCGACCCGGAAATCGTGGTGCTGGACGAACCTTTCAGCGGCCTTGACCCGGTAAATGCGCAGATTCTAAAAGACGTAATTCGAGAATTGATCGCAGAGGATAAACTTGTTATTTTCTCCAGCCATCAGATGAGCTATGTAGAAGAATTCTGTGAGGACATCGCCATCGTAAACTTCGGTGAGATCGTTTTAAAAGGAGACCTGAGGGAAATCAAAAAACGCTATGGCCAGAACCGGTTGATCCTGTCAGCCGCCGGATATTCCTTAGATCAATTAAGCGGCTTTTGCCAAGAAAAACTGGGAGATCTCGTGACCATCGACGGCCGGACCCGCGACTATTTGATTCTCGGACTAAAAGAAAACAGGACTCGTCGGATGCTCCTTGAAGAGCTGCTTCGCACAGAGCTGCCGATCGAGCACTTCGGAACTTATGAACCTTCTCTGAATGATATTTTTGTTTCCTGCGTCGGCGAGGAACAGGAAAATGGAGGCGCCGCATGAAAAACTTTTCTACTGTTCTCGGTTTTGAACTTCGGAACTACTTCAAAAATAAATCTTATATGATTTTAACGATTCTGATTGGCATCCTGGCCATCGCCGCCATGTTTATCCCACGCTTTTTCAATCTATTTGGCGAAGACGAGGGGGATGCGGAAAACCAAAGTACATACGCGCTCTATGACGAATCCGGCGTGCTGCCGGAGGAACTGATTCAGGCGTTCTTCCCCGGTACGACGATTCAAGCTGCGGCCAGCGCAGAGGAAGTCAAATCCCTGGTGGAAAACGCGGAAGCGGACGCTGGCTTTGTCGTAACCTCCCCCACCGAATACCAATACTATGTGTTCAACAAATCCATGGGAGACTCCGATAGTATGATCTTCACCTCCCTGATGCAGACCGCCTCTTTTGCCCGGTATTGTTCGGACAACAACTTACAATACGGCGAGATACAGCAGGCAATGGCTCCGGAGATTACTTCTACAGAGAATATCCTAGGCAAAGATTCCGGAGAAAACTTCTGGTATTGTTATGCTCTAGTAATCCTGGTTTTCATGCTGATTATCCTTTACGGCGTTATGATCGCTACCGCGGTTACGCAGGAAAAAAGCAACCGTTCCATCGAAGTCTTGGTCACCAGCACCAGCTCCACGAGCCTGCTCTTTGGCAAAGTCATCGCCGGAGCCCTGGCCAGCCTGTTCCAGGTCGGATTTATCCTGGGCGGAGTGCTGCTTTCCTATGAGATCAATCGAAGCTTCTGGGGCGGACGCCTGGATTTCCTTTTGCATATCCCTGCGGAAGTTCTGATCACCTTCGCTCTCTTTGGACTCGGCGGTTTCCTTTTCTACGCGTTCCTGTACGGAATGATGGGCGCTCTCGTTTCCAAAACCGAAGACATCAATAAAACTGCCGGAAACGTCCAAATGATCATCATGGTGGTCTACTTCCTGGTTCTATTCCAGATTCAAAATCCCGACGGCATGATTATGAAGGTGACGTCTTTCCTGCCTTTCTCTTCCTATTCCGCCATGTTCGCGCGGATTGCCATGGGAAGCGTGACACTGGCAGAGGTCATCATCTCCTTCCTGATTCTGGTTCTCTCCATCTTGGGCGTCGGGTATGTCGGCGCCAAAGTCTATCGGAGCAGCACCCTTCGCTATGGAAATCCGCTGAAACTGCGCCATGCGATTAAGGGAGTATTCCGAAAAAATTAACGTAGAAATACGCAACTTTAGCCAAAAAGTAAGAGGGCTTCTCATAAACGAGAAGCCCTCCTATGCTTTACGCTCTCTTCTTATTTGGTTAAGAACATCAAAATCTCATTGCTTCTGGATACAAATTCGGACATTTCTTCTGGTGTAAGCGGAGCATGGCTGATACGAGCCAGATCATAAAGCTGCTTACAGATCATCGGAACCTGCTCGGATTCTTTATTGGCGCGGACATATTGAACCAAAGGATTGCTGGCATTTAAAACTAGGGTTTCATCGGTTCCGCCGGCCATATCACCCATTCCGTACATCTTCATCATTTCCTGCATCCGGCGGGCTTCTTCCGATAGGGTAATCATCGCGGAGAGTTTCTCATCTTTCAGATTCTCCACCTTTACAGTAAGTTTTTCTTTGCCCAAGGCATCCTGGAAAATCTTGGTCAGTTCTTCCGTCTCAGCCTTCTGTTCTTCCTCGGTCTTTTCCGTTCCCTCTGCCTTAAAGGAGTCGGTCACCTCGGCGTCAATGCGCGCAAACTTTACCCCTTCGTTTTTCTGCTCCAGCATGGTGATAAACGGGGAGTCAATATTCGTCGGGAGAATCACGGCTCCCAATCCTGCCTCCCGGTACATCTTAATGTATTGTCCTTGCTGCTGCTCATCGGTCACATAGACGATCTTCTTTTGATCGCCCTCGGTCAGGTCTGCAAAGGTCTGATATTTTCCATCCAGATTTTTAAACAGGATGCTGTTCTTCATCTTCTCATAGAACTTATCGTCCTTCAGGCAGCCGAATTTAATGAACGGATGAATATCGTCCCAATACTTTTCATAGGATTCCCGCTCCGCATTGCACATACCCGTCAGTTTGTCCGCCACTTTTTTCGTAATATAGTCGGATACCTTGCGGACAAAACCGTCATTTTGCAGAGCGCTTCTAGATACGTTCAAAGGAAGATCCGGACAATCAATAACGCCCTTTAGAAGCATCAAAAATTCCGGTATTACTTCCTTAATATTATCTGCGATAAACACGCGGTTATTGTAAAGTTTGATCGTCCCTTCCAGAGAATCGTATTCCGTATTGATCTTCGGGAAATATAAAATTCCTTTCAGGTTAAACGGATAATCCATATTCAGATGAATCCAGAATAACGGCTCCTTAAAATCAAAAAATACCTTGCGGTAAAACTCCTTGTATTCTTCCTCCGTACAATCATTGGGATGTTTTGTCCAAAGGGGATTGGTGTCGCTTAACGATTTCGGAGCTTTCTTTTCTTCTTTCTGCTCTTCCCCTTCTTTTTCCCCGTCGGCCGGCTCCGTCTCTACGGTTTCCACCGAAGCTTCCTCTTGGGCTTTCTCCCATTCCGCCTTCGTATAGAGATAGATCTCTACCGGCATAAAGGAGCAATACTTACTGATAATCTCTCTCGCCCGGTATTCTTTAGCGAACTCCTCGCTTTCCGCGTTCAGATACAGGGTAATCTCCGTTCCTACCTGCTTCCGGGTTCCCTCGCTCATCGTATAATCCGTACCGCCGGAACACTCCCAAAATACCGGCTCCGCGCCTTCTTTGTAGGAAAGCGTATCAATGGTAACCCGATCCGCTACCATAAAGGCCGAATAAAATCCCAATCCAAAATGGCCGATGATCTGATCTTCATTGGTCTTATCTTTGTATTGCTCTAAAAATGCAGTCGCGCCGGAAAATGCGATCTGATTAATGTATTCATCTACCTCATCCGCCGTCATACCAAGACCAGTATCTAAGAAACGAAGCGTCTTAGCCTCTTCGTCCAGAATCACATCCACTTTCTGCTGAACGTCCTCCGGGAAAGTATATTCTCCCATTCCCTCCAGCTTTTTCAGCTTGGTCACTGCGTCGCATCCATTGGAAATCAGTTCACGGAAAAAAATATCATGGTCGGAATACAACCATTTTTTGATAATCGGAAAAATATTTTCGCTGTTGATCGAAAGACTTCCTTGCTTTTTACACATAAAAAACATCTCCTTTTCTTTCATTAGAATCCAATATAGTACAAACTTTTATAAAAGTCAATAAAATAATTGTAAACATTTTATTTACTAACTAACAAGACAGGACCTTGATTTTCGGTCTTTTTCACCATATTCCGCTCTTTCATTCTAGCCTTTTATACCTTTTTCAAAGGAATTCATATTTTCTTCATAATTTGTTTGACTTTATGTAAAAATCATGCTATTGTAAGGTTAGTTGCAAGAAGCAACAGGACCTATTATCTATTTTTTTCTATTATTCTTTGGAGGTATCGCATGAGAGGTACAGTAAAATGGTTTAACAACCAAAAGGGTTACGGATTTATTTCCGACGCCGAGGGCAATGACGTATTTGTACATTACTCTGGTCTGAACATGGAAGGCTTCAAGTCCCTGGACGAGGGCGCTGAGGTTGAGTTCGACGTTGTAAACGGTGCAAAGGGCCCTCAGGCTACCAACGTAACGAAGTTATAATCCGTGTGAAAGCCTGTACCTTTCTTTACAGAAGGTAAAACAGCTATCACTGCCGTTTTTCCATCACGGCGGATGCCGTTGAAGTGTAAAGCGCAAGAGAATAACCATTGTTCGTTGTAAGGGAGCGCGGAAATTACCGCGCTCCCTTTTTAATAATTCTCCTCATGTACTTCAAAATAGCTCTGCGGATGATTGCAGGTCGGGCAAACTTCAGGCGCCTTTGTTCCCACAATAATATGTCCACAATTCCGGCATTCCCATACTTTCACTTCACTTTTTTCAAATACAGCGGCTGTCTCCACATTTTTTAACAAGGCGCGATATCTCTCCTCATGGTGCTTTTCGATGGCTCCTACCAGTCTGAACTTCGCCGCAAGTTCAGGAAATCCTTCCTCCTCCGCGGTCTTGGCAAAATTCTCATACATATCCGTCCATTCGTAGTTTTCGCCATCTGCTGCAGCAGCAAGGTTTTCCTGTGTGCTGCCGATTCCATTCAATTCCTTAAACCACATTTTTGCATGTTCTTTTTCATTATCCGCTGTTTTCAGAAACAAGGCTGCAATCTGCTCATAGCCTTCCTTTTTTGCTGCGGAAGCAAAATAGGTATACTTATTTCTCGCTTGTGATTCACCTGCAAATGCTGCTTCCAAATTTTTTTCTGTCTGTGTTCCTGCATACTTTGTCGTTTTCATGTTCTGTTCCTCCTCCATGATATTAATCACACATTTATCGACGCATAAGCGCCTCATGATAACAGTTTAAACGAAAAGGGGTATATCAGATTGCTCTAACATACCCCCATATCTTCAAAATCTCAAATCCACAGCGTTTTTCTTAACCGAAGTATCTCTTTAACAGACCCTCGAAAGCCTTGCCGTGACGAGCCTCGTCGCGGGCCATCTCATGAACGGTATCATGAATAGCATCCAAATTCGCCGCTTTTGCTCTCTTCGCCAGATCGAATTTGCCAGCCGTAGCGCCGTTCTCCGCTTCCACTCTCATCTCCAAATTCTTCTTGGTGCTGTCGGTGACAACTTCACCCAAAAGCTCCGCAAACTTCGCTGCATGCTCTGCTTCTTCGTAAGCAGCCTTCTCCCAGTAAAGGCCGATCTCCGGATATCCTTCTCTGTGCGCTACGCGCGCCATCGCCAGATACATACCAACCTCCGTGCACTCGCCCTGGAAGTTCGCTCTCAGGTCAGCCATGATATCCTCGCTAACGCCCTGAGCTACGCCAACTACATGCTCAGCCGCCCAAGTCTTCTCACCGCTCTGCTCTTTGAACTTGCTGGCAGGCGCATTGCACTGAGGACATTTCTCCGGAGCTGCATCGCCTTCATGTACATATCCGCAAACTTCACATACAAACTTTTTCATCTTACTTATCTCCTTTTATAATTAGTAATGATTATCATTTCTGTTTTTAATCTAACATAGATATTTTGGTTTGTCAACTAATTTTTCCCACTTTTTTCCTACAGTCTCGACAAGTACCGTGAAACAATACGGTATACCCTTCCACTACTTCCGAGAAATCCTGCGGAAGTAAAACTTCAAAAGTAGGAATCTGGCCCATCGGTATATCCATCACACAGCCGCAAGTGGTACAGTGATAATGGTAATGGGGCCCTATGTTTGCGTCATAGCGTTCCACGCCGTCCCCACAACAGATCTTTTGAACTTCTCCCAGAGATACCAGGAGGGACAAATTGCGATAAACTGTCCCCAGACTAATTTTAGGATTATTCTCCCGAACATTTAGATAAACCGTTTCCGCAGTGGGATGATCGGTCCGCGTCATCAGAAATTCCTTAATTGCTTCCCGCTGCCTGCTATATTTCATCCAATCAGAGTCCTCTCTTTATAATAATAAGAATAGTTATTATTATAAAGAATTCCCTTTCATCTGTCAAGAACGTTTTTTCTCAAGAAAGCCGCGGCCCCCGCCTGTTCACAGTCCGCCATAGATAACTGAGCAGCCCCTTTTGCCTCCCAAGTTCCGTTTTCCGGAACCACCGATACGCCCGCAAATCGCAGCATCGTCAGATCGTTCTCATTGTCCCCCATGGCCAGTATATCTGCCTGGGATAGGGAAAGATGACTGGCAAGCCAGGAAAGTGCCGTCCCTTTATCTGCATTTTGGTGATTTATCTCCAGATTCCAACGCGAAGAAGAAGTCAGTAAAAGCCCTTCGTACTTCTGAAGGCTGCGACGAATCGCTTCTCTTTTTTCTTCTTCATAAACGGCAATAAAAATCTTTTCTACGCCCAGTCCGTTTTCTTCCAAATAAGCCGCTAAATCTTTCTTTGGGTTTTGATGAAAGATATTCATTCTCTGCCGGTAATACTGTTCCAGATAGGAAGGGCGATGCTCCCAATTATAAATCCGGTTATTACTGTATACACAACTATAAATTTCCTGCTTTTGCAGATGCCGCAAAATAGCGGCGGCCTTTGCCGCTGGAATCAACGTTTGCCGAAGCACCCGGTCTTCCTGCAAATCCTGAATGACCGCCCCATTGGAGGAAATCACATATCGAAGGCCGGAAAGGGCCAAAATTTCCGGTGGAATTGCAGCGAAAGAACGGCCCGTCACCGGCACTACAAAAATTCCCCGGCTGAGAGCCTCCTGGAGCACATCCAGAACGGCCTCCGGTATCGCTTTTCCGTATGGAATCAAGGTTCCGTCCAAATCCGTTGCTATCAATCGTACCTTCATACGCCTCTCCTTTTCCGCTTGGTTATTAGTATAACGGACTTATCGCGGAAACGCAATCCACCGATACAAAAAGTTAAAAAGTTAACGACTTCCTCGTTTCACTCTTTCAAAAATAAATTGTAGAGGTGAAAATTTTATGATATAGTATATAAGTCTATCCTACAGAAAAGGACGGGATTTTCATGCGTTTTGTTCCCAAAAGAAGAATTCCTAAAAATGCCTGGCTGCCTTTGCTGATCATTCTGATCACGCACACGGCGACCTATTATGTTCCAATGATTCTAACCGCTGGCCACTACCACTATGACCTGACGTCGGCTCTGGATCGGGCGGTACCTTTTCTTACGATCTCTATCATTCCCTACGTCTTGACCTACCCGTACTGGTATTTTGGCTTCCTGCTGTCCGCCACTCTGGAAAACCGTCATTTTTTCCACGTGTTTACAGCGACAGAGCTCCTGCATGTGACGACTTTTTTTATCTTCTTATTTTTTCCTACCACCCTTGTGCGCCCGGAAGTATCGGCGGACACTTTTTTCGGTTGGCTGACCACGTTGATCTATACGATGGATCAACCGACCAACCTTTTTCCTTCCATGCACTGCTATGCCAGCTGGATGCTCTATATCAGTGTCCGCGGCCAAAAAGATATCCCTCTTTGGTACCGCCGCTTTGCCCTGATCTTTGGCATTATCATCTGTCTTTGCACGCAGACCATCAAACAGCATTACCTGCCCGATATGATCGTGGGAGTTGCTCTGGCGGAGCTTTATTACTGGGCGGTTGGAAAGACAAAACTGCCGGAAAAGATGCAGGCTTTCTTTTCCCGACATCCGCTCTTCAAAGCATAAATAAAAATCAATAAAACTGGAAGCTGCCGATGTCTTTTTCATCAACTCAACAAGCTCCAATTATTTGTCATTATTATTTGACCTTAACATTGTAAAGATTCCACATAATAAAATGATAATTCCTAATACACAAATTATTACAGGGGGAAGATTACCAATTCTTCCAGCTACAAATACCGACGTTGGTCCATCATTTCCGCCAATCATCAGAGACCATGAATGTGTTATAAACAGATTAATTGCATATATCACAGTGCACATTCCTATGAAACACCCCAGACCACCAATTATTATTTTCTTAAGTGCTTTCTTTCTTTGAATTTTTGCAATTTCAATACTCGCAATAATTCCATCATCCGTATTTCCTTCAGTACCTTTTGAACAGCTCATCAATTCCGTCAGCGACACGCCTAACGCATTTGCGAGAGGTTCAAGCGTATTTATATCTGGATATCCGAGTCCTCTTTCCCATCGGCTTACCGCCTTATCTGTTACATTCAGTCTTTTCGCCAACTCTGCCTGCGTAATCTGATTTTCTTTTCTTGTTTTTGCAATAAATTCTCCAAGTTCTTTTGCTTCCATTGCTATGTTCCTCCTGCTTTTTATGATATTCTCAACATAGCATCCTAATATCAAATTATAAACCTATAAACCGATGAATACTTTACTTAATCAAATAAGCTCTCTACGATTAGTTGAGTTCTGAAAAAACAAATATACCATCCTGTCAAATTCCGATTTACCACGCTGTCACTCTCCCCAATATACCACAAGACGACAAACAAATCTACAGGATTCCAGCCGGTATCACTCCATCAAAACAACCTTCTTTTTTTATATCATTTAAGAAAAACTTTACATCCACAAAAGCAGAAAAATGTTATACTAGGAAAGAACTAGAGAAAAATTGTTGGAAAGAGGATTTTTACAATGGCCGCCTTTGTTGAATTAAAACAAGTACGTAAAATCTATCGGATGGGAGAGGTTGAAATCTCCGCTGTGGACGGAATTGATTTTTCCATCGAAAAAGGGGAATTTGCCGTTATCGTAGGTCCCAGCGGCGCGGGAAAAACTACGGTTTTAAATATCCTTGGCGGTATGGACCGAACCACCAGCGGAGAAATTTGGGTGGACCAAGTCAATGTCGCCAATTTGAACAGCCGTCAACTGATCCGCTATCGCCGGGAAGATATCGGTTTTGTCTTTCAGTTTTACAACCTGATTCAAAACCTAACCGCGCTGGAAAACGTAGAACTTGCGCTGCAAATCTGCGAAGCTCCGCGGGATGCCGCCGAGGTGCTCACGGAAGTCGGCCTACGAGATCGCTTAAAAAATTTTCCCGCACAGCTTTCCGGCGGGGAACAGCAAAGAGTCGCTATTGCCCGCGCGCTGGCCAAGAATCCAAAACTGCTTCTGTGCGACGAGCCCACCGGCGCGCTGGATTATCAAACCGGAAAATCGATCCTAAAACTTTTGCAGGATACCTGCCGCGAAAAAAAGATGACGGTCATTGTGATTACGCACAACTCTGCCATTACGCCGATGGCGGACCGGATTATTGAGATAAAAAATGGCAAAGTAAGCCGCGTCCATCGGAATGAGCATCCTCAGCCCGTGGAAGAAATCGAATGGTGATCCTATGAAGCAAGCGCAAAGAAAAGATTTTTTTCGAGAGATAAAAAATAGCTGGAACCGCTGGCTGTCTCTGCTCTTTATCGTTGCCCTGGGAGTCGCCTTCTTTTCCGGCGTCCGCTCCTCCGAGCCAGATATGAGACTTTCGGCGGATCATTTATATGACAAGACCAATTTCATGGATATTCGCATTCTGGGTACGCTGGGCGTCACGCCGGAAGATCTTGCCGAGGTTGCAGCCATCCCTGGAATCGCCGACGCCGAAGGCGCTTCCACTCTGGAAGCGCTTACGGACACCGGCGAAGAAGAACTGGTGCTGCAGGTCTCTTCCTTGACGGAGCGTGTCAACCGCCTCACCTTACAGGAAGGACGCCTTCCGGAAACAAACGCGGAATGTGTCATCGACGCCGCGCTCTCCGACGCTTACCCCATTGGCAGCGCCATCTCCCTTTACGGTGATCAAAAAGATACTGACGACGGCTCCTCGGATCCTCTGTCCGATACCTTAACACAGACAGAATTCACCGTGGTCGGCTACGCCACCAGTTCCTATTATCTGACCTTTGACCGGGGCACCGCTTCGATTGGAGACGGAAACATCGACGGACTTCTCTTCGTTCGGCCAGAAGTATTTTCTGCCGATTATTATACGGTCATCTATGCCACGGTAGAAGGCGCTTCCGCTCTTACTGCAATGACGGATGAATATGACGATCATATTCAGAGCGTCTCCGATCAAATAGAAGCCATTGCCGACAGACGCTGCGACATCCGTTACCAGTCCGTCCTAGGCGAAGCCAATGACAAGCTGACCGAGGGGAAAGAAGAACTGGCGGACGCCAGAAAGGAAGCGGATCAGGAGCTTGGGGACGCGCTTTTGGAACTGGAAGATGGAGAAGCAGAATTGGCGGACGCCAAGAAAACTCTATCGGAAAAAGAACAGGAATTGGAAGATGGAAAAAAAGAGCTCGCGGACGCCAGGAAGACATTGAGAAGTTCCCGGAAGGAACTGGATTCCGGCTGGAAACAATACGAAGATGGAAAGAAAACGCTGGAAGAACGGGAGTCTGAACTGACACGCGCAAAAGAACAGTTGGCGCCCAAAGAACAGGAACTGGCCGAAGGCTGGGAAGCTTATCACAGCGGACAATCGGAGTATCAGACAAACGCCGCGCTCCTGGAATCCCTCCAAACCCAACGAGATCAGCTGGAAGCTTATCTGATTTCCTTGGGACTTACGCCTACGGAACATCCAGACTACCAGATGTTGGTGGGAACGATCCACCAGATGGAACCGGCATTGTCCGAGGCTAAAACTCAGTTGGAGGCCAGCTACGCCGCGTTATCCGAGGCTCAGCTTCAACTGGATGCAGCAAAAGCACAGTTAGAAGAAGGAGAAAATCAGTTAAATGCTGGCAAAGAAGAGCTGGCTGCTTCTCTCCAGAAATTAGAATCCGGCGAACAACAATATCAGGATGGGAAATCCGCCATAGAAGAAGCTCTGGAAGAAATTTCTGATGGAGAACGGCAGATCACAGACGCGAAAGAGGAAATTGCCGAGGCGGAACAAGAACTGGAAGACGGCTGGAAAGAATATGAGGATGGAAAGCAGGAAGCAGAGGAAAAAATTTCCGACGCCGAGCAAAAACTGGCGGACGCTGAAGCGGATATTGCAGACATTGAATACCCCGAATGGTATGTACTAGATCGAAATTCCGTACAAACGTATGTGGAGTATCGCTTGGATGCCGAGCGTATCGGCGCCATCGGTAAAGTATTCCCTGCGATTTTCTTCCTCGTGGCCGCGCTGGTCAGCCTGACGACCATGACCCGCATGGTAGAGGATGACCGAACACAAATCGGAACCTTGCAGGCGCTGGGCTATTCCAAGGGCGCCATTGCCGCCAAATATATTTTATATGCTCTCTCGGCCACCTTACTGGGAAGCCTTCTCGGTGTGTTGGCCGGAAGCCAGATCCTGCCTCGCGTGATTTTATCCGCCTATGGCATCCTCTATGTAAACATAACGGAATACCTGGTGCCAATCCAGGGGAGCTATGCTTTGATGAGTACGGGACTGGCTGTTTTTTGCACAGTAGCCGCTACGGTAGCCGCCTGTTATCGGGAGCTGATGTCCACGCCCGCTCAGTTGATGCGGCCGGCCTCTCCCAAAGAAGGACGGCGTGTAATCCTGGAATATATTCCTTTCCTCTGGAAGCATTTGAGTTTTACCAGTAAATCTACGGTGCGAAATCTGATTCGCTATAAGAAACGTTTCTTCATGACTGTATTCGGCATCGGCGGATGCATGGCCCTTCTCATGGTAGGCTTTGGGCTTCGTGATTCCATTGCAAAAATCGTGGATAATCAGTATGCGACCATATGGACTTATGACGCAACCTTAAATATGGACGCTGCCGCTGACCCCCATCCTGTGGAGGAAATAGCGCTCCAATTTTCTTCGGTCCGGGAAACCTTGCCAGTCTATCAGATCGCCAGGGACGCGGGCAATGGTTCTATCACGAAAGAAGTTACGCTTTTTGTTCCGGCACGTCTGAATACACTCTCCGACTTTGTAGACTTGAGAGATCGAACTTCCAAAGAGGGTTATTTTCTAAACGACGATGGGGTGATCATCACGGAAAAGCTGGCGCGGATGCTGGATCTCTCCGTGGGAGACACGATTTTTCTTGCGGAGGAAGAAACGAGCGCAATAGAGGTTCCGGTTCTAGCAATTGTGGAAAACTACCTACATCACTATGTCTACATGACGCCGGTCCTCTACGAAAAGTTGTATGGCTCAGCGCCGGAATATAATTCGATGCTGATGTCTATGGATTCGATGACCGAATCGGAAGAAAACGCATTGGCGGAGCAGTTAATCGCTCATGACGAAATTCTTTCCGTATCCTTCATCCGGGATCTGCAAGCTACTGTAAACAATATGATGCGCAGCCTGGATCTGGTCATCTGGGTTCTCATCATCTCCGCCGGGCTTTTGGCTTTCGTGGTGCTCTATAACCTGAATAATATCAATATATCCGAGCGCCGGCGAGAGCTAGCCACGCTAAAGGTGCTGGGCTTTTATGATAATGAAGTGGCCGCTTATGTGTATCGCGAAAACATCTTACTGACGATTCTTGGCATCGGGGCCGGTGTTGTGCTCGGTATCTGGCTGCATCGGTTTCTGATCCAGACCGTAGAAATCGATATGATGATGTTCGGCCAGACCATCCAACCTCCCAGTTACCTGTACAGCAGTTTGCTGACCATTGTTTTTTCTCTGTTGGTAAATATTTTTGTTTTCCTAAAACTAAAAAAGATCGATATGATCGAATCTCTGAAAAGTGTGGAGTGATCCACACTTTTTTTCTTTTCCCTCTTTTCACATTTTTCTGTTTGGTCTATAATAGATCGGTGTGAATCGAAAGGAGCCGGAGATTTCCTATGAAAACCAAAAAAGTCCCTTTAAAAAATTCTTTCCTATTACTCCTTACTGCGGCCATCTGGGGAAGCGCATTTGTCGCCCAGAGCGTCGGAATGGACTATCTCGGCCCGTTTACCTTTAACAGCATCCGCTGCCTCATCGGCGGAGTCGTACTCCTGCCTCTGATCTGGTTCCGGGAAAAATCAGGTCCCCAGAATACGGATATCGATGCCGGGACCGCAAAGACCCCAGAGGCAAACCGGAAAAATTTAGTCGTTGGAGGGATCTGCTGTGGTATTTTGTTGTGTCTTGCCAGCAACTTTCAGCAGTTTGGTATCCAATATACCACCGTTGGAAAAGCCGGCTTCATCACTGCCTGCTACATTATTCTTGTCCCTATCCTAGGATTGTTCCTTGGAAAAAAATGCAGCCCATTTCTATGGGCTGCTGTTTTCCTGGCTTTGGCAGGGCTTTATCTTCTATGTATCACAGATGGCTTTTCCATCGGGCGGGGAGACTTCTTGGTCTTCATCTGCGCCCTGCTTTTTTCCGTTCACATTTTAGTAATCGACTATTTTTCTCCTCTGGTAGATGGAGTAAAAATGTCCTGCATCCAATTTTTTATCTGCGGAATTCTCTCTGGCATCGCTGCGCTTCTCACAGAAAGCATTGAAACTTCCGCGCTCTTTTCCGCCTGGGCGCCGATTCTTTACGCCGGCGTCTTTTCCTGTGGAATCGGCTATACGCTCCAGATCGTCGGGCAAAAGGGGATGAATCCAACGGTCGCTTCTCTCATCCTAAGCTTGGAATCCTGCATCTCTGTTCTGTCCGGTTGGCTGATTCTAGGACAGATGTTAAGCAACCGGGAGATTCTTGGCTGTGTGGTCATGTTTGCCGCCATCCTCCTAGCACAAATTCCACAAAAAGAGAAAAGGTAGCGGGCTGCCCTACAAGATCCCTTGTAAAAAGTTTTTTACTAAAATCATCAGCGGAATGGAAAAAATCGAAAAAACTGTAGAGACCGCTAAGAGTTCCGTCGCATAGGCATTATCCCGCCCATAACGAAGCGCGAATAGCGTTCCAGTTGTTCCAACGGGACAAGCCGCTCCCAGAAATACGGTCATAAACGGCAATTCACTAGCCCGAAACCAAACGGCGCATATGAAGAAAAGTAACGGACAAAAAACCAACTTTACCAGGCTAATCCAATAAATGCTGTATTTTTTCAGCATTTTTTTGATGTCAGTCTCCGCAAGGGAAGCTCCCGCCACCAGCATAGCTAGGGGCGTATTCATCTCGCCGATGGATCGCATCGGATTTAGCAAAATATCCGGCAGGTGAATCCTGCCGAAAAAGCAGATCACCCCAAGGAGAACCCCGATGACCATGGGACTAAGAAGATTTCGGAGCGCCTGCCGAAAATCTTTCTTTCCACTGATCAGCATGACACCCTGAGTCCATACCAAAATATTAAATACCGTCATATATACCGTCATATAAAAGACGCCTTGCTGACCAAAAAGCGCGTTTAGCAAAGGAAGGCCAATATAACCGCAGTTGGAATAAATAATACAGATTCGCTCCAAATCCCGATCATAGCCGGGTCTTTTTCGGATGATAACGCGGGTCATGAAAATCGTCAGGATAAAAGAGAGGATCGTCAGAATAAAAGTCTGAAGCCATCCGTACAAAAGCTCTGAGGTAAACTCCATCTGGTAAGAAGAAAATACTAAAAAGGGCGCCACGAACATCAACAGCAGATTGGACATCCGACGATTCATATCCGAAGTAATCAGGCCGCACCGGTATAGCACAATCCCCATCACGAGAATCAAAAACATCTCTGCAATTTTTTCCAATGAAATAAGCGCTAAATCCATCTCTTGTTCTCCGCCTTCCTCGAATTGATTCGTTTCTCATCTGGGTTTAGGTGCCAAAAGTTCTCCTTGTAAAAACCTTTTGACACCTGAATCTAGTCTAGAAAAAGCGCGGCACTCTGCCGCGCTTTTTAGTATACTGCATTTCTCCAGCTTTTGGCAAGAGCATATGGAATAAAGAATTTCGCTCTGCGAAATTCTCCGCCTACGGCGGGGCAGCTTTGCTGCCATCTTCCGCTCTGCCGCGTTAAAAGTCGATTCTGCGCCCTTCTTCCGCGGACTGGTAAGCCGCGTACATGACCTTCATGCTCTCATAGGCCAGATCAAAGTCAGAGGACGGCGTTTTATCATAAGCGATGGTTTCCACGAAATCCTGCAATTCGCCCATGTATCCGCGAATAATCTCATCCGATACAAATGCCTTGTTCCAGCCCAATTTTGCCGGCAGCATTTCCGAAATCGTAACATCTTCCAGACCATCTTCATCCAGGAAATAGGTATTTAAGATATCCGTAGGGGTAATGTTGCACATCAGCGCGCTATCATTGCTGTAAACTTCAATATAATTCTTGGTACCGCCCAAAACCGTATCCGTGGCGATGGTCATACACTTGGTTCCATCAGAAAATGTAATCGTAATGGTTCCAAAATCTTCCACATCCTCAGGCTGCGCCTTGATGTGGCGATGCTCGTACTCATTCAGGCAGGCAGTCGCTACGCCGGTATCTGCGATTACGCTTTTAACCGTGATTTCTTCCCCGCGTGCCTTTGCCTCCTGCTGTTTCAGCCACAGCATACCGGACAGGGGATGGCAGCCCGTCCGAATCAAGGTGCCGCCACCGGTGCCGTTCCATTTTCCTGCCAGAGGAGAACTGGAACCCTTTAAGCTTTCCTCTCCTTTCAGGAACAGAATCTTGCTCTTTTTCGCCCGGATAATCTCCGCTGCTTTCTGTACAGGAGTAGCATAGACAAAATTTTCTGCATAGAGAAACTTCTTTCCGCAAGTATCTACAACCGCTTTCAATTCGTCCATGGTCTTCATGACTTCTTCAAACATTTTGGACTTCGGGGTCGTCTTTCCTACGTTCTCTTCCCCTTTTTGACCGAAATAGCCGGTCAAAGGCTTTTCACAGATCACATGCTTTCCTGCCTTCAACGCCTGAATGGCCATCTGACAGTGCAGAAACGGAGGCGTTACAATATCGATTACATCGATCTCCGGATCTTTTAACATCTCGGCATAATCCGCTACTGCCTGCTCATAACCGTAGCGCTCTTTTACTTTCTCCGCCAATTCCAGCTTGACGTCGCAGATGGTTTTCAGGCGAACCGAAACACCGCTCACTCTCTCGTAACCATTTCCATGCAGATAGGCCGCATAGCCTGCTCCCACGGTACCAATCACTACTTCTTTTCCGCCCTGTTTCATGTTTTGCTCCTTTCACTTCTCGGCCAGATCCGTCCCTTCGATTCCCGAACATCCCTACCACTTTTATATATTCTTTTTATCTTTCTTCATTTCATAATCTTTTGTTTTCATCATACTACAGGAAATCTGGAATTACCAATAGAACTTTTTGGCCTTTTCTATCGATTTCTTTCATGGTTTATTTTTTATCCATGATGTTTCTTCACTGTTTTAGGGGATTTGGGAAGGGATTTTTATCTAAGTTCAGGCGCCGGCGGCGGCATCTTCCTTGCACGCTCGTGCACACCCTTAACGGAGCTTTTGTTATTTCATAGGAAATGGGGGCGGAATTTCCTATGAAATAACAAAAGCGCCCCGAGAGTAAATCCCTTACTCCCAGAGCGCTGCATCTCCTTTTTCTTACAAATTTTCTACCGGCGTGGGCCTGGTCTTATCGAAGACTTTATTGGAATCGAACAAATCGGAAAGCGTATCCTTATAACCAGATACCGCCCACCACATCCGGATTCCATCCAGATTCCGGCGGCCCTGGCGGAAATATCCGTCTTTCATCTGGGTCCAATATTGCGCGCCGTCCACTGGACAATAATAGTCAAAGCCTAAACCGTCCAGATGCTGATACTTCTGCCGAATCGAATCGGAATGGTCATAGCCGCGCCAGCTGCCTTCTCCCAAATCCGCTCCAAAGGGGAAAATAATGGTATCCACGTTTCCCCCCAACAAAGGTTCCACTTGATCCTCCCACTTTTGGGCGTCCGTCTTGAACTTATCAAAGCTTAAAGCGCCGTAATCCTTGTGTCCCCAACTGTGGCTTGCAAACTGCCAGCCGAGTTCCTTCATTCGAGCCGCCACGGCTGTGGCCTTCTGGCGTTCCTCTTCCACGTTGTACTTGGCGTATTCCGGTTTGTAGCTGGAATCGCTTGGATCTCCATACTTGGGCGCGGTCCGGTAGCCGAGGATGCCATTATAACCGGTCAGGGCAATGATTCCCCTGGCTCCCCGGTACGAAAAGTCCGGATGCTCCCGGATAAAGTCCTCAATCAACGGTACCATGTCGTAGGATCCGGTCACCACGCTGCCGTCCGGTTGATCGATTTCATTGGTAATCCCGCCATTTTCATCAATCACTAAGCGATTGGCAAAGCCGTCCCCTTCCATATACTCATAGTAACTGACGTCATCCTGGGAAAGCACAAAAGGCGTCTTTCCTTCCGGCAGATAGATCGTCCCCCAGACCATCTTTTCCGTGCCGTCCGCCTGCTTCTCCAGATGAGCAATGTCATGAATATCCACTAAAACAAATCCCCGATCGTACATTTCCTGAGTAATCTTGTTAAATTCGTCGATGGTGGTCATGACCTGGTTGTAATCTCTTACTTTGTTTTTATCGCTTAGATGAAAGGTTACGCTTCCGTCAATGACTAAGGTATGATAAAAAACATGCGTAATCTCAGACATCTTATCATATGGAACCGCCTTTGCCTTCTCCGCCTCGTAGCGGGAAATCGCATCCGCAAGTTCTGGAATTCCCTCATATCCAGAGACGCCTTTGATTAACTCAATGGCTTTATCATAGTTGTATTGCTTACAGTGGATATCTGCTTCCGCCAACACAGCCTGCCAGCTTCCGGCAGCCTCCGCCGTCGTCCCAACTTCGCTTCCATTATCCGTATTGCCTTCCGTGCTTCCGCCGGACGCATTGGCCTCGCTGGCCGCTGGCGTACTCGTATTCCCCGTATCTGAGGAGCCTCCGCTCAGCCATTTTACAAGGAAGACAATGCCTACCACCAGTAAAATCAACACACAGCCAAAAATAATCCGATTTCGTATCACACGTCTCCGCCGCTTCCTGCGCCGGATCTCTCTCGCACGGCTATTGTAATTCTCCATGCTGTACCTCCTTCAGACAATCCTATGTACTTTGGCAGCCTGTGCTCTTTTGAACAAAAACTTTCGCTCAGCGAATCCGCTCCGGAAATCCTACCTTTTTCTGTACCTTGCGCAGAGTCTTATTCGCATAGTAAGCCGCCTTCTCCGCGTTTTCTTTGATGATACCGTCCACATACGCTTTGTCCTGGGACAGGCGGGCATGCTCCTCCTGGATTGGCTTCATGATTGAAACCAGAGCTTCTCCAACCGCCACTTTAAAGTCACCGTAACCCTTGCCGTCAAATTCTTTCACGACCTCTTCCGGCTTTTTGCCTGTGCAGGCAGAGTAAATGTCAATCAAGTTTTTCACGCCTGGCTGCTCGTCACGATAGAGAATGACGCCCTCGGAATCCGTGACAGCGCGTTTGCATTTGCGCATCACGGTGTCCGGATCGTCCATCAGATAAATGCTGGCGTTGGGATTTTCATCGGATTTACTCATCTTTTTGGACGGGTCCTGAAGGCTCATGATCTTCGCCCCCACCTTGCCGATATAGGCCTCCGGAATAGTAAAGACATCCCCATAGATTCCATTAAAGCGCTGCGCCACATCCCGCGTCAATTCCAGATGCTGCATCTGATCGACGCCAACCGGAACCACGTCGCTCTGGAACAGTAAAATATCAGCGGCCATCAAAACCGGATAATCGAACAAGCCCGCATTGATATTGTCCGCATGTTTCTGGGATTTATCCTTAAACTGCGTCATCCGGCTCAGCTCGCCCATATAGGTAAAGCAATTTAAAATCCACGCCAATTCCGCATGGGCGGATACATGGGACTGATAATAAATGCAATTTTTCTTCGGGTCCAAACCGGATGCAATATAAAGCATCAAAAGATTACGAGCGCGCCTGCGCAGTTCAGCCGGATCCTGACGAATCGTAATCGAATGTTCATCCACCACGCAGAAAAAGCACTCGTATTCCTCATTCAGAGATACCCAATTTCTCAGAGCTCCCATATAGTTTCCAATCGTAATGTTTCCTGTCGCCTGCATTCCGCTAAACAGCGACTTCTTTCCGTCTAACATATATCTTCCTCCTGAAAATCCAGATCCTTCCACTCAAAAAGAGTTTTCACTGGTTCTTCTTTATTATGATGTAACGCATTCCTTCGATACCACGGATTGCTTCGCATTTCATGCTCTCGCAATCCCTTCAAAGAATTTCGTCTCAGTTCCTTCGATACCACGGATTGCTTCGCGCTTTGCGCTCTCGCAATCCTCAAAAACATTCGTAATCCGCTCATTTTTCTGCGAAAAATGGCTGCTTACTCATGTTTTTGGCGGGTCCCAAGAATAAAGAATTTCGCTCTGCGAAATTCTCCGCCTGCGGCGGGGCAGCTTTGCTGCCATCTTCCTTTCCGCCGCAGTGCGATCCTCAGCGGAGCGTTTTTGATTTCATAGGAAATTCTAACGGAATTTCCTATGAAATCAAAAATCCTTTCGCAAGCAAGCTTGCGTCGGATTTTTGAACTTTTGACCCTGGTATCTACAGGATACAAGAAATTCCCCATAAAATCAACAGATGCACCGGATAAAATCCATAAAATACATATTTATTAAAAGCAGGCCCTCGTTCCCGGTTATAGAACAGAAACAAAGGAAACGCCAGCAGCGCATAGATTTGCAGCAAACCCCACCAGGTGAAAGCGAAAAAGCCGCCGATCAGCAAATATTTCCACCAGGGCAGATCCCGCAGAAAATAAAACAGCAAAACCATACAGATTCCCATAGCGCCGTAATCGCTGTGAATCCACTCTGCCAGGGCCATAGCGGCAACCGCTGCCGGCACTGCCAGGATGATCTGCCGCCTTCGGTAAGTCCACTGATAAAACCAGAGGACAAGCACGGAAAGCAGCAAAGTAAAAAACACATTCTGCGACGAGGGATACCAGACCGTTTTGTGAAATGCCAAATCAAAGGGGATCTCTGAGATCAGGGCGAAAGCAAATAAACGCAGGGCATACCGTTTTAGGCTATGGGTATAGATGGCTCCCTCCGCCAATAAAAAGCAGAAAATCGGAAAGGCAATCCTTCCGATAATCCGCAGATTGACATAAGCCGCTCCGGGCGTCAAAAAAATAGCCGCAGTATGGTCGGTCAACATAGTGAGTACTGCTATTACTTTCAGGCAGAAACCGTTGAGGCCATACGCTTCCTTCCATTCCTTCCAGGTCATACGGGCTCCTTGATGCAAAGCTCTACCGGGCAATGGTCAGAGCCAAAGATCTCCGTATGAATCGAAGCCGATACCAGCCATTCTTTTAAAGACTGGGAGACGCAAAAATAGTCGATCCGCCATCCGGCGTTCTTCTCTCTGGCTTTGAAGCGGTAAGACCACCAGGAATAGATTCCCTCCTGGTCCGGGTAAAAGTACCGAAACGTATCGATAAACCCGCTGTCTAAGAGTTCAGTAAATTTCCCCCGCTCCTCGTCGGTAAATCCAGCATTCTTCCGGTTGGTCTTCGGGTTCTTTAAGTCAATCTCCCGATGGGCCACATTCAAGTCTCCGCAGAAAATCACCGGCTTTGTTTCCTCCCGCATTTTTAGATAACCGCGGAAAGCATCCTCCCATTCCATCCGGTAGGAAAGTCTGGCCAATCCCTCCTGCGAATTGGGCGTATAACAAGTGATCAAATAGTACTCCGGATATTCCAGCGTAATGACGCGTCCTTCCATGTCATGCTCTGGGATTCCCAGTCCATAGGACACGGATAATGGCTCCTCCTTGGTAAAAATCGCCGTTCCGGAATACCCTTTTTTCTGCGCATAATTCCAATACTGATAATAACCAGGAAGGTCCAGCGTCAGCTGGCCTTCCTGCATCTTACTCTCCTGGATGCAAAACACATCCGCATCCGATTCTTTCAAATAGTCCAAGAATCCTTTATTCACACAGGCCCGCAGGCCGTTGACATTCCAGGATATCAATTTTTTCATGCCGCTTCCTCCGGGAAACCTTATTCCGTTTCCCCGTGGCGTTCGGTTATCCTCACTTTAACTGAGCCAACCGAGCTTTTACCTGTTCCATCATCTGAGCATATTTCTCCAGCTTATCCTTTTCTTCCCGAATCTTGGCCTCCGGCGCTTTGCTTAGGAACTTTTCGTTGGAAAGCATACCATTAACACGAGCCAGCTCGCCGGTCAAACGCTTTTCTTCTTTTTCCAGACGCTCAATCTCCTTTGCAATATCCACCAGATCTTCCAGAGGCAGGTAGATGACCGCATCCACTGTCACCGCGGAAACCGCATCGTCGGCGATGCCCTCCTTATCCGCCTGAATCACCACTTCGCTGGCGGACCCCAGAGCGGCGAAGAACGCTTTGCTGCTCTCAAAACTTTCTCTCACATGCTCTTTTTCCGAAACCACGTAAACCGCCGCCTTTTTGCTGGGCGGCACATTCATCGAAATTCGAACGTTACGGATGGCGCGGACAGCCGCCTTTACCATCTCAACCCGCTCTTCGGTCTCGGCAAAATCCCACTCTGCTTTCGGAGCCGGCCAAGCGGACAGCATGATCGTCTCTTCCTCATCCTGAAGATTGCAGAAAATTTCCTCCGTAATGAAAGGCATATACGGATGCAATAACTTTAAAGCTGTGATCAGAACCGTCTTCAGCGTCCAGCAGGCAGCTACCTTGCTGGTTTCCTTTCCCTCGCTGTAAAAACGAGGTTTTACCATCTCGATATACCAGTCGCAGAATTCCTCCCAGATAAAATCATAGACCTTCTGCATGGCAATGCCGAGTTCATATTTGTCCATGTTCTCGGTCACTTCGCCGCTCAGACGATTCACCTTGGAGAGAATCCATTTATCGGCGTCCTCCAAATCGCTGAGAGCGACTTTGGAAGTATCCACGCCTTCCATATTCATCATGATAAAACGGGACGCATTCCAAACCTTATTGGCAAAATTTCGGCTGGCCTCCACGCGTTCCCAATAAAACCGCATATCATTGCCCGGCGCATTTCCAGTCACCAGCGTCATACGCAGTGCGTCGGCTCCATATTTGTCAATCACTTCCAGCGGATCAATTCCATTTCCCAAAGATTTACTCATCTTTCGGCCCTGGGAATCCCGCACAAGGCCGTGGATCAGCACCGTGTGGAACGGGCTCTTCCCGGTCTGCTCATAGCCGGAGAAGACCATCCGGATGACCCAGAAAAAGATGATGTCATAGCCGGTTACCAGCACGTCCGTGGGATAAAAATACTTGAGGTCCTCGGTCTGATCCGGCCAGCCCAGCGTAGAAAACGGCCAAAGGGCAGAGCTAAACCACGTATCCAAGGTATCCGGATCCTGCGTTAAATGATGGCAGCCGCATTTCGGGCAAACTTCCGGTTTCTCGCCGGAAACTACGATCTCACCGCACTGGTCGCAGTAGTAGGCCGGAATCCGGTGGCCCCACCACAGCTGACGGGAGATACACCAGTCGCGGATATTTTCCAGCCAATGCAGATAAATCTTGTCAAACCGCTCCGGCACAAACTTCAGCTCGCCTGTTTTCAGCGCCTCAATGGCAGGCTTCGCCAATTCCTCCATGCGCACAAACCACTGCTGCTTGATCATCGGCTCTACCGTGGTCTTGCAGCGGTCGTGGGTGCCGACATTATGGACATGATCGACCACCTTCACCAACAGGCCCTGCTCCTCCAAATCCTGAAGCATCTGCGCTCTGGCCTCATAGCGGTCCATACCCGCATATTTGCCGCCGTTTTCATTGATGGTGGCGTCGTCGTTTAAAATATTGATCTCCGGCAGCTGGTGACGCTTTCCTACCTCGAAGTCGTTGGGGTCATGGGCCGGGGTAATCTTCACGCAACCGGTTCCAAATTCTTTGTCTACGTAAGGGTCTGCGATCACCGGAATTTCCCGGTCCGTCAGCGGCAGCTTTAGCATCTTGCCAACCAGATGGGCGTAACGCTCATCCTCCGGATTGACCGCCACAGCCGTATCCCCTAAAAGCGTCTCAGGACGGGTGGTCGCGATCTCCACAAAACCATCTTCCCCAACGATGGGATAATTGATATGCCAAAAATGGCCTCCCTGCTCCACATGCTCTACCTCGGCATCCGAAATGGACGTCTGACAAACCGGGCACCAGTTGATAATCCGGGAGCCTTTGTAGATATAGCCTTTTTGATAGAGTTTGATGAAAACTTCCTGAACAGCCTTGGAACAGCCCTCGTCCATGGTAAAACGTTCTCTGTCCCAGTCGGCGGAAGAGCCCATCTTCTTTAACTGAGAAACAATGCGGCCGCCATACTCCTTCCGCCATTCCCACGCTCTTTCTAAAAAGCCTTCCCTTCCCAGGTCATTCTTATCAATACCCTCGGATTTCAGCTTATCGATGATCTTTACTTCCGTAGCAATACTGGCGTGATCCGTCCCCGGCTGCCAGAGGGCCTCATAGCCCTGCATGCGCTTATAACGGATCAAAATATCCTGAAGGGTATTATCCAGCGCATGTCCCATATGGAGCTGGCCGGTAATGTTCGGCGGAGGCATCACAATGGTAAACGGCTTTTTGGCTTTGTTGACTTTGGCTGCAAAGTATTTCTTATTCAGCCATTTCTCATAGAGACGGGATTCGATCTCCTGAGGATTATAGGTTTTGCTCAGTTCCTTGGACATGATTTTTCTCCTTTTGCAGGTTGTTTTCTTTGAAAATACAAAACGCCCCTTGCTATATGCAAAGGGCGAAATAACCGCGGTACCACCTTTTTTGGTTCTCTTGGCCTTTAACGCAGGCAGGACGGAACCGCTTACTGCCGTTCGGCGGTTCAGCTCGGAAGCCACGTTCCATTCCCACTTACCCAAACGGTCTTTCAGCCGGTGAACCGTTCTCTCTGTCGGCGTTCGAAATGTACTCCTCTTCCTCTTCGCTGTTGAATCGTATCTTTCCTTTTCTAAAAGGAATGCTTTCTATTTAATATAGATGAGGAACCTCCATTTGTCAAGGGGTAACGGAAAATGTTTCGGCACGGCAGCTTCGAATTGCAGCACGTAAGGGCAGTACCAAGGCTGGAGAGACGCTCAGCTCATCCACTCCCATGGCAAGAAACGTGGGAAGCAAAGAAAGATCCGCAGCCAGTTCTCCGCAAATTCCCATCCAAATCCCAGCTTTATGGGCCGCGTCCGCCGTCATTTTCAGAGCCCGCAAGACAGCCGGATGATGCGCGTCAAAAAACCGTTCCAAATGATTTGCCTGCCGGTCGCAGGCCAGCATGTACTGGGTCAGATCATTGGTTCCAACAGAAAAGAAATCCACCAGCTTCGCCAGCTCCTCCGCCATCCATACCGCCGCCGGCGTCTCAATCATGATTCCCAATTCCGTATCCTTCTGAAAAGGAATTCCCTCCGCCAAAAGCTCTGCCATCACTTCATCACAGAGCTTCCGGCATTCCTCGACTTCCCACACAGACGTAATCATCGGAAACATAATCGCCACCTTGCCATAGGCAGAAGCACGGTAAAGCGCCCGGAGCTGGGTACGAAATATTTCCTCACGTTCCAGACAGATACGGATCGCCCGCAGACCCATGGCAGGATTTTCTTCTTCCTCCAGCTGAAAATAATCGACCTTTTTATCCGCGCCAATATCCAAAGTGCGAATGATCACCCGTTTTCCGCCCATGGCGGAAGCAACGGCTTTGTATGCCTGAAACTGCTCCTCCTCCGACGGATAATGATCCGAAGCAAGATATAAAAATTCACTGCGGAAAAGCCCGATCCCCTGACCGTCATTGGCAAGCACCATATCGATATCGTCGGGCGAGCCTATATTGCAATACAATTTCACATGTCTGCCGTCCAGAGTCACATCCTCCTGCCCCTTTAACGCCTGCAGCAGTTCTCTGTCCTCTTTCTGCTTTCTTCGCTTTTGCTCCATCCTCTCCGCAGTTTCCCGGTCCGCGTCAAGGATGATTTCTCCGGTCTCGCCGTCCATAAACGCTTCGGTTCCGGCATAACATGCCGTCAGCTTGTCCCCCACTGCGCATATAGCGGGAATACCCATGGTTCTGGCCAGTATCGCCGTATGGCTGTTGTCGCTTCCCTTTTGGGTAATAAAGCCTAAAATTTTACTTTTATCCATCTGAAGCGTCTCTGACGGTGCCAAATCATCGGCAGCCAGAATGACCGGCTCTTCCACATCCATTCCGCCTTCTTCGATGCCCATCAGATTATTCAAAAGCCGTCTGGTGACATCCCGAATATCCGCCGCTCTTTCCGAGATATACGCGTCGCCGGAGGCTTCCATCACAGCGCTCATCTCCTCTCCGGCGCAAAAAACAGCGTACTCCGCATTGCACTGCTCTTTTTCCATCATTTCCATCATGCGGTCCACATAATCTTCATCTTCCACAAACATGGCATGGGTTTCAAACAACAGCGCCGCGTCGTCGCCGGCGTCTTCTCTGCATTTTTCCGCCAAAATTTCCAACTGCTCGACGGATTTTTGCTGCGCTTTTGCCACACGTTCCTTCTCTTTTTCTATGTCAGCAACGCTTTTTTTCTCTACCGCCGCGCCAGCTCTTTGGAAAAAATATAATCTTCCTCGCTCTACGCCTTTTGATACGCCTTTTCCCTGTAAAGTAATCACCGGCACCTTGCTCCTCTCTGAAATGTGGGTCCTTCTACAGATTTTCTTTCAGTAAAAGCTCCAATTCTTCCGCGGCCTTTTCTTCTTCGTCCCCTTCTACAGACACGGATATCTCATCTCCCTGCTTGGCCGCCAAAGACATCATTTTCATCAGCTGCGTCGCCTTTACGCTCACAGGACCTTTTGAAATCATGATTACAGTTCCCTTGTACGCTTTTGCCGCTTTTGCAATGATTCCTGCCGGCCGGGCGTGAAGCCCCAATTCTTCTGTAATCGTATATTTAAATTCTTTCACTGTCGACTCCTTTTCTAACCATACCTTTTTTCTTTCCGGCTCCTCCGCCAGCGCTTCCTCTTTGTATTCTATCAGAGAATACACTTTATTTCTATCCTATCAAAGGATATCCTTATTTATTTCAAAAGAAATCTTCCCCTTGAATCCTTCTTTTCTTCTAGAAAATCCACCACGTCGTTTAGCGTCTTCCCACACAATGCAACGCGGTCCCGGAGCTGTTTGTCCGGCTGTGCGATATCTGGAATCATAATGGTATGAAACCCTCCGTTCAATCCGGCATGAACGCCATTGATGCTGTCTTCCAAAACAATACATTCTTCCGGGGCCGCATGCAATTCTTTCGCTGCGCGCAGAAAAATGTCCGGATGAGGTTTCCCCTTGACGCCGCTGTCTCCAAATACTTTCACAGAAAAAACATGTTGAAGGCCTGTAATCGCCATATATTTTTCTACCGTTTCCTGTCTGGATGCCGTCGCCAGCGCCGTGTCGATCCCATGCTCCACGAGATACCCCAGCAACCGTTCCAATCCCGGCTTCTTTTCCACCCCATCCCGATCAATTGTCTCCCAAAACAATTTCAATTTGTGATCCATTGCCGTCCGGTAATCCAGCTTCCCCTGAAAATGGCATTCAAAATAGCGCTGATATTCCGCCCGCGTCAGGCCTCGCGCCATACAGAGAAACTCCTCGGTAATCGGAACTCCCAGGTCCCTCCCTGTCTGCATCCAGCATTTGGTAGAAAGATGTTCCGTATCAAACATCAGGCCGTCCATATCAAATATTACTGCTTTCAATGCACTTTCCATATTGCGCCTCCTCGGCTGTAAGCAGCCGGATGATTGTCTGGTCGATGGGATTCTCTGGTTCCAATCCGCAAACGGAAATCAACCAATCCCGCCCCTTTTTCGAATGGGTTTCTCTCGCTAAAAAATTCAGGCCCAGTGTCACCGCCTGCAGCAGTTCCTTGTATTCACACCCCTTGCCAATACAGAGACGCAATGGCCCAAGCAGACGATCGCTTCTCCGCAGCTTTCGGGGCAAGTCTGCGAGAACCCGCTCCACGTCATCTTCCGATGGAATATCCATCTTTGCCAGCATCATCTCCCGCCAATTCTGATATTCCGCGGCGTGATATTTGTATGTTTTTAACAATGCCGCTTCACTTTCTGCAAATGCCCTCTTTACTTTCCGCTTTATTTCCACATCCGCATAGCATTGTTTCATCCAATGATATCCCCGTTCTTTGCCAAGCAATGCCGCATAGGTGTGAAACATATTTCCCAGATACAACTTTCTGCACAAATACCCTTCCGCGTCCGGAATCCTACGAATTCCTTCTACTGCGGGGAATATCTGAGCATCCTCATCGGAAAGTTCCACCTCCAGATAGCCATTAGACGATATCATCACGTCAAATTTCGACTGGATCTCCGTGTGAAAACCAACAGAATTCACAATCGTGGGCAGAATCCGGACGGTACGCTCGTTTCCGCTTCCCCCCTGTTTTTTCCACTCTTCCTGAAAATCATCTTGAAGTTTGGCGGCGCCGCCGGGCTCATTACAGCATAACATAACGATCAGCGTTTTTTTATTGTTTCGAATTCTGCGCTCCCTTGCGGATGCAGCCAGTACCCTGGCCACATCCCGAAACGCCGCCGGATACAGGCAGCAAGCAGCAAGATCAACCTCCGCAAGCGCCTGTATCAGCGCGGCTTCATTGCTTAATATATCAAAACCTTCTATTTTTTGCGATATCTTTTTCCCGTTTTCCTGGATGTACACAGAATATCCGCCGGATTGTTGTATCGCTTTTAGTTTCTCTGTTCCTCTGCTGTAAAAAAGCAACCGATACCCTGCCTGTGAAAAAAGGCAGCTTACGATTCCCCGGCCGATATTTCCCGCGCCATATACCACGACCCGATTGACGTCCCCCATATTTATTCCATGCACACAGAAACCCGATAAGCCCCTGGTACGCAGGCAGCCTTCATGGCTTCCTCCATGCGTTCAAAAGGAATATGTGTTTCAATAACCGGCGCAAAATTGATTTTTCCGGAATTGATCGCGTCCGCCGCCGCTAAGAAATCCATATGATCTGCTCCAAAAGTACCGATAATATCGATCTTACGGTAATGAATGGTATTCACATCCAGGCTGATCTTCGGGCTGGGAAATCCTGCCGCAAAAAGGAGAACACGTCCACGCTTTGCTTTCAGCATCTCAAAGGCCTGATCCGTCGCCGCTTGAGCGGCAACGGCAACGATAACCGCATCCGCGCCTTTCCCGCCAGTCAGCTTCTTTACTTCTTCGATCGGATCGCAGGCAGAGGAATCAATCGTCGTAAGACCGCAGGCTTTCGCTGCTTCAATCTTTTTGGGGATTAATTCCGTGATCATCACGTTGGCTCCATATTCTCTGGCCATCAACGCGTTTAAAAGACCCATGGTTCCCGCGCCAATAACGACGACGTTCTCTCCGTGCTTTACTTGAAGCTTCCGCATTCCGTATAGAATCGAGGCGACTGGTTCCAGGAGGCCCGCAATCGAAGGGTCGACGCCTTTGTTTATATGGTACAAGCCGACTTTCGATTTTACCGCATATTCCGCAAAGCCCGCGTTGCCATAATATCCGTCCGGATTTAAATCATTGGCTGTTTTAATATGTCGGCATTCGCCGGTTCTTCCTTCCAGCGATTCGGGAGACGAGGGGTCAAACTCATACCCGCAGGCTACAAAATCACCCGGTACAAAATCATCCACATTGCTTCCCACCTCCATCACCGTGCCGGACCACTCATGACCGAACACCAATGGATACGGACGGGTACGGCTTCCATTGTATACGCCATACTCGGAAGTACATATATTACATGCCTGAATTTTTACGAGAACACTATCCGGCCCTAGTTCCGGAAGCGTTCTTTCCTCCATCGTCAGCGACTCTTTTCCGTGAAGAACCGCCGTTTTTGTTGTTTTGATATCCATAACTATTTCCTTTCCTGCCTGATTTTTACGCCCGATTTTCTCCGCCAAACAGCTTGACATAGTGAATCAATGTATCCTTCCATCCATTGGCCGCGCCTTCCATGGCCATCT
This sequence comes from Hominifimenecus sp. rT4P-3, assembly GCF_051055405.1. Classification (GTDB taxonomy): domain Bacteria; phylum Bacillota; class Clostridia; order Lachnospirales; family Lachnospiraceae; genus Pseudolachnospira. The sequence continues at coordinate 2,541,714 of NZ_CP167068.1, forward strand.
GTAGATTCATACGTTTTGTATTCATTTCCCCTTTCGGGCCCTGTACCTGACGGCAGAAATCCTGCTCGCAAATGTTCTTCAGACTCGCCAGACCGCCTTCATTCAAATCGGTATTTAAATTGATTTTAGAGATACCGCATGCAATGGTTTTTACCAGATTTTCATCGCCTGTATTGGAGCCGCCATGCAAGACCAAAGGCAGCGGAAGCTGTCCTGAAAGCGTGCGGAGCAATTCAAATTCCAGTTTGGGCGTTCCCTTATATGTACCGTGGGATGTTCCCACCGAAACCGCCAGACAGTCCGTGCCGGTCTGCTCCACAAAAGCCGCCGCTTCATCCAGATGCGTCAATCCAGAGTCGCGGGTTTCTGCATACTCATCTCCCTGTCCGACATGACCCAATTCAGACTCTACCGATACCCCGACTGCATGCGCGATCTTGACGATCTCTTTCACCTGTGCCACATTCTCTTCAAAAGGCAGTGTGGAACGATCCACCATAACCGACGAGAAGCCCGCATGGATCGCTTGGATTCCCTGTTCAAAAGTACTGCCATGATCCAGATTCAATGCGACCACTGCCTTAGGGTATTTCTTTTCAAAAAATTTTGCGATACATGCGCATTCATAAATGCCATGAACCGGATGTACATCCAGGATTACGGGAGCGTGAAGCTCCGTTGCTACCTGGTAAGCCGCCTCTATCGTCTCTCGGTTAAAAACATTCGGAGCAGCGACGCCATAATGGTGAAGCTTTGCATCCTGGAGCAGTTCGTGCATAGGAATAATCATTTTCTTTTCCTCCAACTTTCATTTTAAACAAAGAATTTCCTTTCGAATAAAATACCGCCAAATAGTATATAGAAACCATTTGGCGGTACAGTCATCATACGATGGTCTTACAACGGCGTCTTAGCCAAAGATACCCAGGAATGCACCGACCAAAGCAATCGCCAGCATAATCCATACAATTCTGGAATATTTCTGACCGCCCTTGGCAAGGTAGAAATATACCCCAAATACACAGCATAACGGAAGGATTCCCGGCAAAATTTTGTCCAGCAAAGCCTGTATCTCTACGGCTTCCGCTGCATTTTCAAGCTGGTACGAAAGAGGCGTTTTCAGCTTTACATACGAGGAAGAAAGCGCTCCCATCATAAACATGGCTAAAACACTGGTTGCATTGATAATCTTCTTGAAAAGGCCGCTCTGGAGAACCTTTGTTACCGCATCGCGTCCCAGGTTATAGCCCAAAGTCATCATGTAAAAACCAACGGCGATAATAATACAGGGGTAAATCAGCGGGAAGAAAGCGCCTAGCACGCTGCCGGACAGAGCCAGAGTACATGCGATGGCAAGAACCGTCGATTTCGTGGTAGAACGAATCAGAGAGTCTCCAATACCCGCCATCGGTCCCATCAAACCGGTTTTGATTCCTGTGATCGCTTCCTCCGGAATATCCGCGCCGGCCGCTTTTTTCTGTTCCATGGAAAGAACAATACCAGGAATGATTCCGCCGATGGTACATTCGGTGTTGAAAAATTGTAGATGCCGCTTTAACGCATCTTTATATTCTTCGGTTCCTTCCCCATACCATTTTTTCAGGTGAGGCATCATGGTAATACAGAAATTCATATTCTGCAGACGCTCATAAGAGTTACTCATCTCGTTGGTGGTATAATAGGACAAATAAGTCTTAAATAAATCTTTTTTCGTCAAATCTTTTATTTCTTTTGTTTTAGCCATTGACTCCAACCTCCCCTTTCGTACTGGTAAAGAAAATCAGCAGGGCAATGCAGATTCCGAAGACAGCCGCCGCCATGGTGTTAATTCCCAGATACTGTACAGCAAAGAAACCAATGAAGAAATAGGGCAGAAGTTTTGCATTTCCTACCGTCTTCAGGATAATGGCAAATCCAATTGCCGGGAGCATACCGCCTGCAACGCTGAGGCCAGCCGTCAGCCATGCGGGCATCATTGCCAGCAGATTGCTGACCGCGTCAGAGCCAAGCTGCAAAAGAATAAATACCGGAATGAAACGAATACAGAAAGATACGATTAACGGAAAAATCGTTCCGCACATAAAAATGCCTCTTCCATCGCCTTTTTCCGCATATTTATCTGCCAGATGGCACCAATAAATATTCGAAGTTCTGCGAATCTGATCCAGGAAAACGCCCAGCAGGCCAAAAGGAACCGCCAGCGCCACCGCTGTTTCCGCATCCATTCCACCTGCCAACGCCAATGGAATCGCAACAGATTCCGCCATAATTTCATCCGAAGGAATCTGGCCGGCCGGAGCAACAACGCCCAGATATACCAAGTTAATGGAAGCGCCGATAATCAAACCAGTTGTAACATCACCATATACAAGACCACAAATAAAACCGATAAAACACCCGGAACCCAGAGAATGATATGTTCCAGAACCAACTCGACAGGTACCCAGGAAATAACAAAGGCCGCCTGCTATCGCTAATGCAATTGTCATTCTTTTTCTCCTTTTTCATTTATCAGAACGTTATTCTATCCTGTCTATATTCCTTATTCTTTCCTTCTAACTGAAGTTGAAATTATATTTACCTAAAATCTTTTCCAGACTCGCTTTATTCTCATCCGGAACCAGCTGGAAATAAACCTCAACTCCTGCGTCTTTCATCTCTTTTAATGTTTTTGCATCCTTGTTATCCAGCGTAATCGCACCGTATACATTGATACGGTTGGGGCCGGCGCCAAGACCTCCGATTTGAAGATGATTCATCGGCATCCCATTTTGGAAGCAGTAATATGCGTCCTCCACATTTTTTAGCAGAACCAAGCATCTTTCATTGGCATCCGTATCTGCATTGAGATACGAAATGGCATCGTCTTTGGACAAGGTTTCAATAGAAACTCCTGCCGGAGCAGAAAGTTTATAGATATCTGCTAAAAACGGATCGACCGAAATTTGATCATTGATTGCGACAATTTTATTCGCACCCGTCTTCTTCAGCCATTTCACAATCACCTGACCATGAATCATTCGGAAATCTACACGAATCAATTCTACTCTTCTCATGTTGGCGCTCCTCTCAAACTGATTATTTTCCCGCTGTCATGAAATTCATTCATCACCTGCCCGGGAAGGTCTTCATAAGAGACCTCATCCATATCTTCATAAGTTTGCAACAGCATCGTCATATTTAATCCGGTTAAGACGGTAATCGGATATGTTGCCGATAACTGAAGCGTCACATTGAATGGAGTGCCGCCAATCAGGTCAACCAGGCATATGGCAGCCGGGCAATTTTCCAGAGCATTCTTGATTTCCCCGGCATATATCTCCGGATCCATACCGGGGAGAAGTGAAAAGGTCTCTACTTTATCCATACTTCCCGCAATCATTTCTGCAGACCGCTTCAGCTCTTCTCCAAATTTGCCATGGGTACAAATCAGAATCTTTTCCGCACACTGCACATTCATTCCCTCCTTCCTCTAGATTTCATTGAATCTGTGCATTCGCTGCATTGATTTGTCCATAGTATAGCAAAAGGATTTTTTGCTTGTCAAAAGTCCGTCCTTCTCATCTTTTTTCCTATTTTGTGCATTATTTTTTGTTTCTTTTTGCATATTTCACCGACTTTTGCGTTTTCAAATCAGGCGATTCCGCTTCTCTCGTTTTCTTTCGTCCCCTTTTTTCCCATTCCGAACGCTCCTTCTTTTTGTGTGATAAAATTTGTCCTCTTTTTTGCACACTATTTCTGTCCTTTTCCGCAATCCGTCTCCCTCTGACCACAGGATTCCCACAGCAAAAATCCCGACAGCTTGACATATACCTTTTTCATTTTTTATAATATAGACAGCTTTTACACCGGATACCCGTCCCCGCATTCAGGAGGTTGCCCAATGAATTCCCAATCATTGAATTCCCAATTATTAGACCGCATTGAAAAGAAAACCCTTCGTTTGCTTTTATCCATGGATTTTTCCAATATTGATACCGATGCTCTTACGTTAAGCATTGATATGAATTATAATCGAAGCACGGTCTCCCGCGCTTTAAATGTGCTGCATCGTTCCAGTTTTCTTATCAAAGTCCATGGCAGGCCCACCTACTATCTGGCCACAAAAACCATATGCGATTATTTTGGCATTTCCAATCTGCCTTCTGATATCGAAGATGCTTCCCATCTTCACAGCCTGCTAGCCTCCGAAGGAAAATCCTCTTCCAGAATCCCCTGCACGTCCTTTTCTCAGCTGATTGGCGGCGGGATAAATGAAAGTCTTTTTCTTGCTTCGGATGCGGCCATCCGTACCGCTATGTACCCGATTGGGCCACATTTTTATTCCATCTATGGGCCTCTGGGTACTGGCAAACAAAGTTTCTGCAACGCGCTGTTTGAACTGGAAAAAATACAGAATCATGCGACGGATCCTATCTGGATTGACATGAATTCTTCATCTGCCGAGCAGCAATTAGACGATTTTTTAAACACTCCTAAATGTGCCAGGGCGTGTCTTTGTTTCCTTCATACCGATCACGCCTCGCCCCAGTTTCTTTCCCGAACGTTGGCATGGCTCAATTCCCTGCGCCTTGATAACCCGCAACAGATTCGTGCCGTCGCATTCACCAGCGAATCGGAAAATACATCCAGCCGTCTGCTTTCCGATATTTACCCCACTCCCATTCAGATACGCCTGCCCTCTTTAAATGAGCGCACGGTAAAAGAACGAATTCTGTTTGTTCTAAGCGCGTTTCAGCAGCAGTGCAATCTTTTGGGAATCCATATTCATCTGGATAAGCCTTGTTTCCAATCTTTTTTAATTGCGGATTATCCCAAAAATCTCCGCTCGCTCAATGATGCAGTTCGCCAGACCTGCCAGAATGCTTATTACCGCAGCTATCCCTGCGGCCAGATTCTTTCTGTGCGCCTTCAGGATATTCCAGATTCTATCATGAATCATACCTATGAAATTGATGCTATTATCTCCACTCTTCGGAGTATTGAAACGAAAATACCTCTGAATCATTTCGATTTTAAGCCGCGTAAAACTTTGGATATCTATACTCGTCTCCGCAAAGAAAAACTGGATACAGACGGCCTGTTGCATCAAAACAAGCGTCATTTATCCAAGACGCAGCAATACGGCTCCGTCATTCAGCAGGTGGAGGGAGATATCGCCTACTGCAGAGATATTTATAAGACTTTGCAAAACACCCGCCCTTTTAAGATCATGATGCGCTCCCTGCTTCCCCTTGTATCATCTGATCTGTCCGAAACACTGGCAACGCAGCTCTACAGCGGTCTTGCCGGCCATCTTCTTACCATCATAGATGCTTTGGCCAATCATAGTTATACTTCTTCCTTTTCTTCCGACGAGAATTTTTCCGAGGAGGAGCTTTCGTCTGCGGAGCAAGCGATCATTCATCTGGTTGAAAACCAGTATTTTATTACTCTTCCTATCGTGGAAAAGCAATATATCCATCTTTATCTGCAAAATGCTGGAAATGCAGCCAAACACCGGGTTAAAATTGTTGTGCTTTGTGGATGGAACGAAATGATAGAGCTATACCGCCGATTTGCCAAAGAACTGCTTTTTGAAAATCAACCGATTTTTTTTCATTATAAGAGCAATACACTGGGACGCGAGCACGAATTGCAGATCCGAAATATCCTGGAAAAGATGTCCGGAATTCTGGAAAGGGATGAGTTTGTCATAATCAGCGATGAGATTCTAGACGAAGAATTCGTGCGTTCTGTCTATCAGAAATTTGGCAATAATATTCTTTTTATCAACCGCCTCTCACCAGACATTTTGCGCAAAGCGCTCTTCTATTTTGACGACCCGCTTGCGCCATTGTCCGGTTTCGGCCAAAGCCTTCCTTACCACGAGAGTTCCCCGCTTATTACAGAAAGCCGCATTGCTTCAAGGATCAAATCCCTGATCAGCGATTCCCTTGTCTTTCTGGACTGCAATAAAATATACGAAGCGCTTTACGACAGTTTACTGGAAATTCTGCAGCAGGCCCACATCGCATACAGTGATAATCTGGCTACCCGTTTTATTGTCCATTCCTCCTTTCTCATCGAACGGTGTATCCGCGGGCAATATCTTCCGTACAAGGAAGCCAAAAGCTATCTCCAGGCCAACGGGAAGCTGACGCGAATCGTCCTGGATGGCATGAAATCCATTCAAAATCGTTTTAATGTCGAAATCCCCGACACCGAATTGGCCTATCTGGTAGAGATGTTTACCGACTTCTTATAAGCGCTGCGGATGCTTCCCTCCTCGTCAAAAACAAATCTTAATCCCTCTTCCAGAATCTCAATATCTTCCCGCTCTTTCAACTGAGGAAGGTATGGATCGGATACCAGGATTTCGTTCAAGTGCAGGGTATCCTGAATATAGACCACTTTTACCTGATCGAAAGATGGTTTGGGCACGCAGCAAATCGCCATAGCGATGGCTTCCCGGTCTGAATTTACCAGCGCCGGCAATTTTACAGCGGCTAAAGCGCCTGAGGTAAATCCATTCGTATAGGTAGCGCCCCAGTCGATCTGTTCCGCCACTTTTATCGTCGTGATGTCCGCCCCGCCTAGTCCCGTTGCATTGCCGTGGGCGGCCTCTGTCAGGGAAAGAACCGTAATCAGACCAACCGGCACTTTGGGAACGATCGGTAAAGGTGTAATGGATCTCCCCGTAATATTAGGATCCATTCCGCCGCCGGAGATATCCTTGCCAATGCGCTCCACAACAAGAACGTCGATATCATCCACCAGAAATCGCGGCATGCTATCCCGGGCAATCAACAACAGTTCCTTTTCTCTTTCCAGAATCCGCTCTCTCGGAATCACCTCCGCAATCATGGTTTCGTCATATGCGTTTTCCACGATACCAATGGCGCACAGCACTGGATATGCCTGCAGCAATACCGGCCCCGCCTCCTCCAACGTATCCGCCAGACGATGATAGCCTCTTTGATGGAAAGCGGCCGCACCCTTATGTTTGCCCAGCCCTACGGTCATCATCTTTACCAGCCCGCTCTCATAGGGACCGCGAATGCTAGTATGGGGTTTTATTCTTCCACAGACAATCACATAATCCGCCTTCATGGCGGTTACGCTGCCGTAAAGCGGCATCCCATCCCGCAGACAGCCAACTTCCTGGACCTCCATGCTGGATACGATCGGCAGCCCTGTACTTTCTTCTGTAATGCCAAGCCTTCTCAGCATCTCAATCTGGCCCTCCGCCGTGCCGCCTCCATGGCTTCCCATGGCAGGAATTAGAAATGGCGCCGCGCCTTTTTCCTTTAGAACCAGTCCGACAGCCTGCAGAATATTAGGAAGATTGGCAATCCGTCTGCTCCCCACGGTGATTCCCACTCTTTTTCCGGCTAAGTCCGGCAGAGGCAACGCACGGAGGGATTTTGCAGCTGCCTCCCACGGATGCTCCAAACGCGGCGCATGAAACTTCTGACGAATGCGCACCATATGCGGTTCTATCCTATTTAAGTTTTTTGGTGTTGTATATTCTATTCTATCAAATTTCATTTTGTCCACCTTTTCCAGCTTTCAGAAAGGCGCATATGCCTTTGCATATGCGCCTCTATTCCCATCCGTCCAATCACTGATAACGAATCAAGGAAGAAAAATCCGCCAAGCGGCTTCCCTCATTCACATCGGCCGCACGGAGCAAAGAGTTGATTTTGTTCAGGCGCTCTCCTGATCTGGGCGCGCCATTCTTGGAAATGGGCCCTTGCAGCGCAAGCGCAATATCTGCGACCACATCGTCCACAGCGCCTCCGGCACGTCCGGAAGGAATCGCCATCAATCCCTTGGACTTGGCATAATGATATGTTTTCAGTGCTTCTGAAATTGTACCAACCTGATTGGGTTTTAAAATAAATCCATCGATGGCATTTAGAGAGATGGCATGTTCCAGACGCTCCAAATTGGTTACAATCAGGTCGTCCCCGATCAGATTGGTCCTAGTAATTTCCCTATGCGCCTGTGCAAAACCTTCCCAGTCATTTTCTCCCAACATATCTTCTACAAAAACCAGGGGGAATTTCTCCGTAAGAGCCTTTACACAGGAAATGATTTCCGTATTCGGCACTCTCTGTCCATGAAGCCAGTAAGTATTTGTCTCTTCCTCGTACATTTCACTGGACGCGCAGTCCAAGGCGAATGCATATTTTCCCGCAAAGCCGCACTGTTCTGCTGCTTGGCTCATCAGCTCTAAAACGACTTGGGGCTCTTCACTGGGCGCTCCCCAGCCATAAGAACCGCCTACCAACGGCTCCGCCCCTCCCAGATAAGCGCGGATTACCGTCTTCAGCTCCTGAAACACAGACACTCCCATGGACACCGCTTCTTCCACACAGGAAGCTCCGATTGGAACAAAGATAAACTCATTAAACGGCTGTATGATTTCCCCATTATGTCCGCCGTTTACTACATTAAATGTTGGCAACGGAATAATTTTCAGATTTTCTCCAGCCAAGTGGCGGTATACCGGCATCTGTTTTGCCGCCGCTGCTGCGCGCAGGCATGCCACAGATACGCTGTAAATGGTATTTCCCCCCAGTTTGGACTTGTTAGGGGTACCGTCCATCTCGATCATCTTTTGATCGATGGCTTCCTGATCTTCCACATCCATGCCAATCAGCGCTGGTCCGATGATCTCCTGAACGTTTTTTACTGCGGTATGTACACTCATTCCTTTATAATCCAGAGGGTCATTGTCCCTAAGGACAAAAGCTTCGTACATGCCGACAGAGGTTCCCGTGGGAGCAGAACCTCTTCCTACCGCTCCTCCTTCCGTATATACATCGACCTCCAACATCGGTCTGGTCTTACAGTCCAGGATCTGCCTGGCTGTAATCTTTTTTATTGTTGTATTCATGCTATTTCCTTTCCGCCAATACGCCTTCCGGCACGTAAAGAATATTGAAATCACAAACGTTCGTACCGGTGTTTCCAGTAAATACAGCTCCCCCGATCGCCTTCAGGGCTTCATGGGAAGCGTGACTCCTCATCACTTCCGGCCAGTGAATTCCCGCCGCCTCCAGAGCCGCCATTGTCTTTGAATCCGCAATTCCTCCGGCTGCCGGAGTCGTCCCGTCCGTCCCTTCTGAATCGATGGACAAGAAGCATGCGCCGGGAATCTTCTCCGCGGCTGCCGCAAAACCTAGAGCCATCTCATGGGAAGGGCCGCCGTGCCCTCGAATCACACGGTTATCCGTAATGGTCGTTACCACCTCGCCGGCGCAAAATACCAGGCAAGGCGCTTTTACCGGCTGACCATACTGCTGAATCTGGCGGGCAATGGCTGCCATAAAACGACCGGCATCCTCCGCTTCACCCTCTAGATAAGTGGTGAGAACGATGGCTGGAATCCCCATCTGCTCCGCTGCCTGCATAGCAAACACGCAGGAATCCGGCAAGGTATCAATCTGATAATAGGTATTTTGTGGAAATGCTTTCGGGGTTTCCCCTTCCGGCCCACAAGTTTTCAAATAGCGCGTCACCGACGCTGGAAGCCTGTCCTCCAAGGCATAATCCCGAATCACTCCTATCGCATCTTCCAGCGTAGTATGATCCGGCCCCATAGGCGTCGCCGAGAAATTTTCCCACGGAATCGAAATATCCTTTGTTGGCCCGTAAGCGACGGAATCACTGATATTAAATCCAACCAGCTCCGCTCTCTTGTCCGCGATCTTCTGGGCCATCCGCCCTCCATTCATGGCAGAGATATGTCTCCGTACAGCATTGATTTCCCGAATATTCGCACCGCTTTTTAGCAAAATATCCGTTGTCCGAGCTTCTTCCTCCAGGGTAATGCCCGGAAGGGGACACCCCATCAGAGCAGAACTGCCGCCGCTCATGACGCAAAAAAAGATGTCCTCTTCGTTGGCGCCGTCGATCATCTTTTGTACTTCCCGGCAGGCAGAAAGCCCCGCTTCATTGGGAACGGGATGTCCGCCCACATACACTCTCGTCTTTTTGAAATCGTCGGAATCTTCCGCAATCTTTACGATAGCGATCCCATCCGTCAGATATTCCCCCAGGACATGCTCTACCGCCATGGCCATCGCATTGCAGGCCTTTCCTGCCCCGATCAGATAGACGTTTCTTTTTTGCGCCAGATCCCAGCTTTTTGCGCCGATGGAAACCACGCTTCCCTCTCTTTTAAAAATGGATTCGATGCGTTTTTCGGCGTTCAGCATGCGCAACGTCCTCTCCGCCGCTTCCAAAATGATTTTCCGTGATTCCACATCACCGGCAGAAAGAAGTTCTTTTTTATTTCGAATTGCAGGCTCCATACCTTCCCTCCTTATGCCAGAGAAATACGGATGCCTTTTCGGCGGGTATATTCTTCCAGGGAATAGCTGCTGCCATCGGCTCCAATCCCGCTGTTCTTCCACCCGGCATGGGGATAGTTCGCACCAGTTCCGGGACCATTCACATTGACCACTCCGTACTCCAACCCCTTCACAATTCGATTGATCTCATAATAATTGGTTGCCCAGACGTACGACGCCAGACCGTATTCTGTATCATTCGCCAGGGCGATTGCTTCATCCAGATCGTCGTAGGGCATGATACACAAAATCGGCCCAAAAATTTCTTCTTTGTAGGCAAGCATCTCCCTGGTAACATTGGTCAGAATCGTAGGAAGGAAATAGTGCCCCTTCTTGTCCTTTGGCCTTTCTCCTCCGGCAAGTACGGACGCGCCTTTCTCCACGGCATCCGCCACGATCTGTTCCATACGTTTTACTGCGTCTTCACTGATCAAAGCGCCGACATTAGCGTCTTCGTCTCCCATTCCGCATACCGCGGTTTTCGCTTCCGCCACGCACAATTCTGTAAATTTCGAAAGGACATCCCGATGAACGAACGCTCTCTGTGGGGCCGTACAGGTCTGGCCCGCGCACCGCATTTTATTTCCCACTGTATGGGCTGCCGCTGCCTTCAGATCTGCCGTAGGAGTGACAATCACGGGAGCGTTTCCGCCCAGTTCCATGGAAAAACGTTTTACGGAGGTTGCGGAATCCCGTACCATCTTCAGTCCTCCCTGAGTGGAACCAATCATCGTCAGCATGGCGGGGATTTTGCTGGAAATCAAAGTATCGCTGATTTCTTTTGCATCTCCGGCGATCAGATTGATCACCCCTTTGGGGAAGCCGATGCGATCTAAAATAGTGCCAAAATACAAGGTGGACAGCGGTGTTTTCGTAGCCGGTTTAATCACGCAGGTACAGCCGGAGGCAAGAATGGGCCCCAGCTTTGTCGCTAGATTGTGCATTGGAAAATTCCATGCCAAGCAGGCGACGACCACGCCTACCGGTTCACGCACAACCGGATAACATCCCTTTCCGCCGCTGATATCCCTTAAAATGGTATCCTGATCACACTTTGCCTGCTCTAGAAAGTAGGTCAGGTAGTTGATCAGGCTGTCGATCTCAAAGGTATTGTGTCCATTCAATTTGCCGGACTCCCGCACCAGCAAGGTATGTAGATTTTCCCGCTCTTCTTCGATAGCATCTCTCAGCTTAAAGATCCATTCCCCGCGCTCCTCCAGCCTCATGGACGACCAGATGGGAAACGCCCGCTTGGCGGCTTCCAGCGCGGCGGTTGCCTGCGCCGCTCCGGCAAGCTTTACTTCTCCTACTTTTTCCAGGTTTCCGGGACAGATGATTGTCTCCAGGCGAGAGTCTCCTTCTACGAAGGCTCCATCAATGTATTGGCGATATTGCAGTTTTGAAAAATCCATCTCCGCTCCTTTCTCAGCCTTTGAAAATCTGGACTGTCTTTAGCTCTTCCTCCGTCATACCATAATCGCGAACAGCGCTTTCCGGAGTGATATAGCCCTCTTCCAGATCTTCGATTACCAACGCGCGGTCACGTTCCAGTGGATTGCCATATCCGCCGGCTCCAGGCATCTGGCAGCGCAGAATGCCTCCGCTGCGTAAAGGCGTGCCGGATTTTTTCGAATCGATTACCGCTGCTTCTTCCGTATCCGGATAGATAGTAATTACGCCCGGCGTTCCCGGTTTTCCGCCATGCAGCCCCCACGGCGGAGTCTTTTGCCGATCCGCTTTTAATGTAAAATGGCTGTCATGATCCAGAACGCGGATATCTTTGCGCATGGCCAGACCCCCGCGATATTTTCCAGGGCCTCCGGAATCCGGTACAAGCGTATAACTCTCCGTCATATAGGGAAATTCAATTTCCATACTCTCAATCGGGAGATTTGAGGTGTTTGTCATATGCGTCTGGACACAATTCAACCCATCCTTACAGAAACGTGCGCCGGAACCTCCGCCAAATGTTTCCATGTAAACATACAGCTCGCCTGTCTTGGGATCATTTCCGCTGAAATATACGCCTGTAATCGAGCTGTTACAGCCAGCAATTACCCGTTCCGGAACGATCTGCGCCATTGCGCCAAATACCAAATCTGCCGTGCGCTGTGCTGTGTCGCTTCGTCCCGCGCACGCGGCCGGCTCCGTGCAGCCAAGGATACAGCCTGGGCGGGTTTTAATCTCAATGGCGCGATAATAGCCTCCATTGGGCAGAAGCGTCGGATCCACAATACTGCGCAGGCTATAATACACAACTGCCTGAAGGCCGGACAACGGCAGGTTGATTGCTCCGTTTACCTGATCCGGATTGTCCGTGAAGTCCAGCACAATATCCCGGTCGCGGACCTCCAGCGTCACGCGCAATTCAACCGGCGGTCCGCCGACGCCGTCGGAATCCATATAATCGTGAAAGGAAACGAGCCCATTCGGGATTTTTTCCACAGCAAGCCGGAATTTTCTCTCGGTATAATCCAGCAATTCTTCCATACAAGAGGTAACGGTATCATATCCATATCGCTGGCATACGTCTTCCACCCGGTGAACGCCTTTTCTGTTGCATGCAAACTGAGCGTTCAAATCTCCACGGCGGATATGATTTACCCGGCAGTTCAGTAAGATTAAATTTAATACGTCCTTATTGAGTTCTCCCTGGCAAAAGATTTTCACAGGTGGAATCCGAATCCCCTCTGCATAAATAGAATCGGAGTCCGCCGCGTTGGATCCGGGGACGCGGCCGCCGACATCGTTGTGATGCGCAATACTGGCAACCCAGGCTACAATTTTATTGTCCCAGAAAACAGGAGACGCCACTGCAATATCCGGCAGATGGGTTCCTCCTCCGTTATAGGGATCATTGGCAATAAACATATCGCCCGGCAAAATTTCATTGTCCTCAAAGTATTCATGGATCTTACCGATTAAAGACAGCATCGAGCCCAGGTGCATTGGAATATGCTCCGCCTGTGCAATCGTATTGCCAAACCGGTCAAACAGAGCGCAGGAGCAGTCTTTCCGCTCTTTAATATTCGTCGAGTAGGCTGACTTCACCAGTACTGCGCCCATCTCTTCGGCAATAGACATAAATGTATTGCCGATTACCTCCAGCAAAATAGCGTCTACTTTCATGATTATTTCCCCTCCTTAGTCTCCAAAGGCATTTACAACCAGGTTTCCGTAAACATCCACTTTAAACCATGTGTTGGGCGGAATGACGATGGTAGAATCCATCTGTTCCACAATACACGGTCCATCCACCCGATCGCAGCGGCCAAATTTAGCGCGGTCATAGACAGGACAATCCGTCAATCCTGTCTCCGGGAAATAAACCGGACGGCGGGAGATTTCCGCCTCTCTGGGATGCTCCATCGTCTCTGTCAGTTCCGCCAACTTTGGCTTCTGTACCTGGCCGATTGCTTCACAGCGGAAATTTACAAACTGAATCGGAGCATTGGGATTATAGTAACCATAAGTCATTTCGTGAGACCGGAAAAAATCTTGTTTCATCTGTTCCAAATCTTCCTGTGTAATCTCACCGGCGGGAATTTCTACCTGAAGTTCATAGTTCTGGCCAATATAACGCATCTCCGCCATGTTGTGGAAACATCTCCGCTCCGCCGGTACTTTTTCGGATTCCAACCAACGATGTCCCTGTTCCATCAACGGAATCAAAGCTTCGTTGATTTTCTCTGGAGTCGCCTCATCATAAGGCATCAACGCCGTCTTTACATAATTCTTCTTAATGTCCGCTGTCAGCAGCCCTAACGCGCATAACGCTCCCGGAGCCGGAGGAATCAGCACGTTGCGAATTCCCATATCCTGCGCCAAATGCACTGCATGCAGAGGCCCCGCGCCGCCATATGCCACCAGAGCAAAATCCGTGGGGTTATGGCCCTTTTCCACGGTGATAACCCGGATGGCTCTTACCATATTGGAATTTACAACGCTGATGATGCCCTGAGCAGCCTCCTCCACAGAGATTCCCAGCGGGTCTGCTATTTTTTCCTTCATGGCGGCCCTTGACAGCTCGGCGTCGATTTTCAAGCGTCCTCCCAGAACATAATGAGGGTTGATACGCCCAAGAACCAGGTTTGCGTCCGTAACAACCGGCTGATCATTTCCCAGGCCATAGGCAACCGGCCCTGGATTTGCTCCGGCGCTTTCTGGGCCCACCTTCAGCGCGCCCGCATTGTCAATATGGGCAATGGAGCCTCCGCCGGCGCCTACTGCATGAACGTCAATCATGGGAACGCCCGAAGGCAAACCGCACACTTTTCTCTTTGTTGTATATTCGGCGATTCCATTTCTGACCATGGATACATCGGTACTGGTACCGCCCATATCGTAGGTGATGATATCCTTAAATCCTGCTGCCGACGCCACATAAATCGCACCCATCACACCGGCGCTGGGACCGGAAAGCGCCGTCTGGACCGGGGTCTCTACTGTGGAACTGATCGACATGACGCCGCCGTTGGATTGCGTGATATAAGGTTCTACCGTTACGCCAATTCCCCGGATTCTTTCTTTCAGGTTATTGATATACATCTTCATGCGCGGTCCAAGGTAAGAATTGATTACCGTCGTACTGAGACGTTCAAATTCACGAAATTCCGGAAGAATGGTAGATGAAATGGAATAGTACACTTCCGGCCATACTTCCTGAATACACTCTTCTACAATCTTTTCATTTTCTGCATTCATAAAGGAGAACAGAAAACACACGGCAATCGATTCCACGCCTTCCTCTTTCAGTTTTTTTAAGAGAGGAATGATTTCTTCTTTCTTTGCTCCTTTTAGAACAGAGCCGTCTGCCATCGTTCTCTCGTCCACCTCCGTACGAAGAGCTCTTCGCACGAGAGTTTCCGGCTTATTTTCCATGATGTTATAAAGGGACGGACGCGTCTGACGGCCAATTTCCAGGATATCCCGAAAGCCTTTTGTCGTAATCAGAGCCGTTTTAGCCCCTTTTCTCTCGATGATCATATTTGTAGCAACCGTAGTCCCGTGACCAAAATATTCGATTTCAGCCACCGGAACTCCGTATAATTCCAAAGTTTCTTTCGTTCCATTTGCAATTGCAACCGATTGGTCTTGCAGTGTTGAAGACAACTTGTACGTGTAGTATTTTCCTGTCTCTGAATTTAGAAGTGTGACATCTGTAAATGTGCCGCCGACATCAATGCCGATTCGATACATTTGATTGTCCCCCTTTCGTTTTGTTTTTCAGTAAAATACTATAAATTGTCTCAGAAAAAGTCAAAAAAACGGCATCTCTGCCGTTTTCCTGTGAGTGTGAGCCTTTCCCTCTATTTTTTTGTCTATTCTGCTCCGTCCGCTCTGGCAAAAGTGAAATGTGTGCTCGTCCTATCCGTACTTTTTTCCGCCTTACCGGGAATCTTTTCGGTATTTCTTATTGTGTGCCTTCCCATCCCTGTTAACTTGCACGAAAAAGTCCGGCGCATGGCAAGTTTCAAAGGTAAAAACCCAGTTTCTACCTTCAATTGACAAGGGCAAAGCCACTTTTTGACTTTGCCCTTTCTTTGTATGATTAGCTCATCGATTAAAATTTGTTATAAACGACCAATTCCTCCGCCGGTCTAAATTTTGTGTGCATGGAGGAAGGTTTTGACTCCGGCGCTGGATAGCCCATGACCAACAAAGCCACCGGTTCTATGTGATCCGGCATGTCAAATTCACGTTTCGCCGCATCTGGATTAAAATTCATTACCCATGTCGTACCGATTCCAAGTTCCTCTGCTTCCAGCATCATATGTGTCGTTACAATGCTCGCGTCTATATCTCCGCTATCTTTTCCATCGTAACTCCGCACCCAACATTCCTTTTTATCATAACAAATCCATATGGCTGTGGGAGCGTCAAAGTGACATTCCGTACACTTCCTTACTTTCCTCATACCCTCTTCACTATTAACCACCAAAATTCGCTGTGGTTGGCGGTTACACGCCGTCGGCGCAAGATGGCTTGCCTGCAAGATCTTATCGATCTGTTCCTGCTCCACAGGTTTATCCGTAAATTTACGTACCGAATAACGCCTTTCCGCTAAGTCCAAGAAATCCATACCCATCATTATGTCCTCCTTGTGTTTTACCTAATTCTGTCTTTTAGGCTACCTTCTTTTTTCTATTTTAACATACGAAACAAATTTATTCTACTTACTTTCATCTTTCCATTTTAGGGAAAACATAGCTCTCTTAAAATTAGCTGCACACTATCTGGTATTTTAATCAACTTTTCTAACAAATGATATGTCCGACTATAAAAAATGACGATCGAAGAAGCATTTCAATCTATTCTCCCGCAGGAGCGACGAAGCGGAGGTTCCGGCGCACGTTTCTGTAAGGATGGACTATTTCAATCCACTCTCCCGCAGGATCGACGAAAGCTTACCGGTATTATATGGACGCATTCCGATTTCAATCCACGCGCCCTCCACGGGGGCGACCCGGCTTATATTTCATGGTTTCAATCAGCTTCTGATTTCAATCCACGCCCCCTCCACGGGGGCGACGTGATAATGATTATTCAGGGGAAAACTTTTCCCTTTATTTCAATCCACGCCCCCTCCACGGGGGCGACCCAAATCCTCTACTTCCATTCCTTCCCCCGCTAATTTCAATCCACGCCCCCTCCACGGGGGCGACAGTACAAAAAAGCAGTCGAGAGGGAAAATAAATATTTCAATCCACGCCCCCTCCACGGGGGCGACGTGGAAAAAATATCGTGATATTAGTATAACGCCAAATTTCAATCCACGCCCCCTCCACGGGGGCGACCTAAAAGACAGCTATGAGAAAGCCGGAAAAGATATTTCAATCCACGCCCCCTCCACGGGGGCGACCAATCCTCCTAATCTGCCTGTCAAGTTTCTGCTATTTCAATCCACGCCCCCTCCACGGGGGCGACGGTATCTCCACGGCAGATGATAAGTGGACAAAAAAGATTTCAATCCACGCCCCCTCCACGGGGGCGACTGCAAAAACAGGCGCAATAGTACAATAATAACTGTCTTTTCAAAACTATTTTACCACATATCCTGTTTTCGCTCTATGTATTACAAATTTAACTACTTCTCTCTTATCTCTACCCATACTTTTCAAGGTGCGAACCTCTCAGCTTTTTATGATAGCTTCCCCTTCGCACAAGACATATCACTTATTTTCATACAATTCAAATCATCAATGTTCCCTCTGGTTTATACCCCTCCTTTACGCCAAAGTGTTCAATCTTGGTTTCGTACCGTTTTCCCAAATAGTAAAACCGTAAGCTATCTTTTTCCTTGTCCATGATCTCCAGCAATTTGCTTTGAAGCACCTTGCATTGTGCAGCGTCCAAAAGACATTCAAAGACAGAATTCTGCACTCTTTGTCCATAGTTCACACACTGCTTTGCAATCCTCCGCAAACGCCCTTTTCCCGCATTGTCTTCCGTATTCACATCATAAGTAATCAATACCAGCATATCATTTCCACAGGAACGGAGGGTATCCGTCCAAATCCTCCCTCAAATAGCGCGCTAACAAAAGCGCCTGTACATGCGGAACCAACCCCCAGGGGATTTTTTCCTTTAAATATGGATGGGTAATCGTATCTCTTTTTCGCTCCTGCCAAGCAGATAAAAATACTTTTCGTCCATCTTCGTTTAAAAGAACGCTTCCGTTTTCCTGCCATGTAAAATGTGCTTTCTTCACGACACGGTTATTGATTTGCGTCAGCACAAAGCGATCAGCAAAAGCTCCCCTCAGTTCTTCCATCAAATCTAACGCCAAGGATGTACGCCCTGGCCGGTCACAGTGGAGAAACCCGACATAAGAATCCAGCCCCACAGCTTCCAACGCAGACGCACAATCAGCGGCCAAAAGGGAATACGCAAAGGACAACATGGCATTGACCGGGTCCCTTGGAGGACGACGATTTCTTCCTTGGAAGGCAAAATCCGCCTTTTGGTTTAAAATCATTTGGTCGAAGACATGAAAATATACCTCTGCCGTCTTCCCCTCGATCCCTCGAAGACTTTCCAAATTTTTTGCCGCCAGTATCTCTGGCAAGGAATCGGATAGACCTACCGATGCTTTCCGCAGCTTTTCTTCCTCTACCCGCAATCCATGGTCTCGCAACGTCCGCTCGATACTCCAACGACAATTATATACTTTGCCAAAAATAAAGTATCGAGCAATTGCACAGCAATCTTCCTCCCGATCTGCCAGACGATACTGTTTTCTTCGCAGCAATACATTGCCCTGGCTTGCCCCATTAACCCTAGCCCAAAACCGCCCCCTTGGACTCAGGAAGCAGAGATTAACGCCTCTCTTCCCACAGGCTCCCATAAAGGCGGGACTAGCGCCTGCATAAGAAAACGAATAAATTCCTTCTAACGTATGTAGGGGAAAACGCCCCATCACCTTCTCGCCTTGGTTCACTACCACATTTTCTCCATCCAAAGTCAAATAGGCATCTTCCGTCATCACAAACAGCGTATTCAGCAAAGTCTTCAATCTTCTTCCTCCCTTACTGCACGGTTCAAGTAATCCTGAACCGAAGGAGTCTTTTCTAACTGCGGCAGGCAAACTGCTTTCAGGGAACAGGCATTGCAGCTTTTGGTTCGTTTGCTTTTTGGCGTATATCCCCGACGGAAAAAATCGTGCATTTCTCGAAACATCTCCTCTACCTGCATGCGCAAAGGTTCCGACAACTCCACTCTCTCCCGCCGGCGATTCTCACCATAAAATAAACTTCCCTCTGGAATTGAACACAGCAGCATTTCTTCCAGACACATGGCCTGTGCACAAAGTTGAAGGCGATCCGCATCCTCTGCTTTTGGCATCCCCTTTTTATACTCTACCGGATATGGCTTCCAACATCCATCCCAGCCTCGAAGCGTCACTCCGTCTGGATCCTGATGAAACTCTACTACATCGCAAACTCCAGTCACCCCCATTCTTCTGGAGGCCACTTTCATTCCACGGGTAATTAACAGATTCCCCCTCTTTTCCGTCAGCTCTTCTTCGTGGGCACGCTTATGAAAAAGCGCGCCTTCCACGGTTCGGAGATTCTCTTCCCACAAATTTTCAATATGAATCAGCGCCCATTGCCGACGGCAAAAAGCAAAATGCTGTACTCCGGAAATCATCAGGTACTCGTCTTCTTCCATGCCGCTTTCCCTCCGCCTTTATGACCGGCGGATGCAGGTCACTCCATCCGGAATTTGCTCTTGTCGTACTGTCACTTCATAGTCGCTGTAACGGCGGGCCGGCATATCCGGATTCTTCCGTTCAATTGTCACCGCATCAAATAATTTATACGCAGGCGCATTTCCCATCTCACTGTCATGCCGGAAGATAATTAACTCACGAACGGACATTTTTCCGCGGGCAGCCGAATGGTCATGCTCAAACATATTTAAAATCGCCGTCCACAAAAGCTCCAAATCCTCTTCTGTAAAACCGGTCACTTTCCTTGCCAGATTCGCGGAAACATAACCCTCCGCCCGATACAGTCCATAGGGAATAATATACTTCCTTCCCATCTCCGTTCCTTTTTTCTCTGCGTCTGCTTCCGTTGTGATAGCGACACGGGTAATGGTTACCTCCTGGGGCATCACCGGTTCCACCGAACGGGCAAATCCCAATTGTACCGGCCCGCGGACCTGCCCACAATTCAAGGCCGCTTTCACAAAAGTAGTCATCACAGCTCCGAAAGTACGTATATCATAAAAATTGCTGCACATAAAGTCCCGAATCTTACGATCAACATCCGGATCTTTCTTCTTTTTATCCTTGATGGTCTTATCATCCACTTCCAATTCCCGATAAGCTTCGGCATCGCTGCGATTCAGCGGAACACCGTCTTTAATATAAATCCGGTACCCCATCTGATCTTCCTTTACGGTCTCTACATAATTCCGGATTTTTCTCTTCAGGCATACGTCCGTGACTAAACCAACACCCGTTTCCGGATCAAAACGAGGCATATTTCCAGCGTCCGGATCACCATTGGGATTTCCATTTTCCACATCAAAGAGAATCACAAACTCATACCGATTTTTAATCACTTCTGCCATTTTACTTCTCCTCCTTTTTCGTATAACGTTCCTGCGTCTGATGGTAATAACCTAAAAGAAAATCGCCCTGCTCTTCCAGTGTAACATGTATGGGAAATTGTTTTACCCTTCCCAGAAGATCTAAAAGTTGGTTATTGAAAAATATGTACGTGCTTACTCTGGTTCGAATTTTTTTCAAATGGCTATCCGCCAATTTTAGCAGCACTGGGTAGATCTTTGCCGGCGTCTCACAGGCTGAGCTAAAATATTTGTCGCGAATCGTCGCATTAATTCCGGGATTTGCTTCCTGCTGTATCGCCTCCAGCACAGAAAACAGCCGCCCCAATACGTACGATGTATCCGTCCTTTCTGTATTTAATCCCACCATATTCACCCCCTGATATTTTTCCTCGTAGTTTTTCAGCAAAAATGCTTTGATAATCGCCGCTTTTCCCCGGTTGATCTGACGTTCCGCACGGATGCGCAGCATTGTGTTCATATACAATGTCGTTGGATATCTCGTTCCGCTGAGAATGGACCGCATCAGCTCTCCCGCCATTTCCGGGGACGGCGTCTTCTCCCTAGCATTAGGATTTACCGTCTCCATCAGCAAACGATTGAGCGAAATATCTTTCCAGCGATCCCAGGAAGGCCGAACAATCTCCAATCGCTCGTAATGCGCCTTTAAATGCTTTGCTAAGGTCTGAAAATCGCTTTGCAGGAAAAATCTCACCGAAGCCCTCGCTGCATTGGGAGCCAAGCCCAAAATATAATAGCGGTTGGACGGCTCCACCATAATTCCATTCCAGTCAATGGGAAGTCCCCCCGCCAAACGGGACAGCAATCCAGTCAACTCGGTTTCTGTCATCGGCGTGTTCTCCCCCGATCCAGCAAACAGACCGGCAAACAAATCTTGTTTTCCTTCGTCGCCATCCTCTGCCCAGGAAACCACCGTAGCGTCTCCTATGATCTGGGTCCGTTCCGGCTGAGAGAGCAGGTAATTCAGCGCGGCCCCATAGGCAAAAGCAGCATATTCGCTGACTGGTGCATTCAATCCCTGCTCCTTTCCATAAGACTCATAGGACGGCGCGTTAAAGGAAATGAGAGATGCACCGACAGACTGCGCGCCTCGGACGCCTTTTAAATTCGGATGCAAACGCGCCACAGGCGCTCTCTTTCCCGTGACCAGACAAGGCATTTCGACCTGATCGCCCTCCCCGCCGTCATAATACCTCTGCCAGGCCTCCTGAATCTCTGTATCTTCACTGGCCAATGTCAAATCCATCTGAAAAGTCAGATTGGCATTGTCCTGAATCTCGTCCCAAACTTCTGCAAGTTCCGGATGTTGAGCCGCCTGCTCCGGATCCCAGGTCCGAAAAAAAGCGAGAATGCCTTTTGCCATCGGACTATCCGCCTCCGCCAGGATCTTCTCGTGAAAAGCCCTGCTTGCCGCAAAGCATTCCCGCGTCCGTTCTGGTTTTCCCTTTTGATCAATCCCCAATATATAGCTGGAATTGTCACAGAGAAAATTAGGGGTAATTCCCACAGACCGTTTAAAGGGAGCCGGAAGATTCATTTCCCGTGGAATCCACACCTGCTTTTTCCCACGCATGACTTCCTGTTTATAGGGAAGTACTTGCAGAAGCTTCCCTTCCTCATCGATCCGAAGCGCGTAGGAAACTTTCACAGCGTTCCATCCTGGCCGGGCCAATACGCCCTTTGCCACCAAAGCCTCATAATATTTTACCAGCGCCTGCAAAATCATCTAACCACCTCACAGTCTCTGACATCCAGCACCCCTTTTTCCAGCGTTGCCCGGAAAAACATCGGCTGAATATTCTCCGGATCGCGATAGTCCAGATCATACAGCATGTACCCCAACTCCCGATCAGAATCCGGATATGCCGTCAAAATCTCCTCTCCTTCGTACAGGCGAAAACGAGCTGGAAACTCCCGGCATCCTAAGTATGGCGTATGATAACATTGTCCTCTTTTTAAACGCCGTTTGATAATATCCTGAAATTTTCCTGGGTTATCGCTGGCATTTGCCTGATCGGTCATCTCAAAATGGGCTTCAATAATATAATGAACATCCTTTAACACCATCGACGCCCGCTGCTGGATATCATCCGAGGTTGCAATGTACAGCATCCCCGCCCCCCGATTCATCACCGCCTGGACATTCCGAGCAGAAATCTTGGATTTTACCTCATTTCGCCGGATGTTGGTGAACTGAATCGGGCTGAGAACGTAGATCCGGTCAATCCGCCAGGTAAGGCCGGGGTGCCAGTACACAGCTTCCAGAATCCCTCTCGCAGCACTGGGAGTCATACAGTCATAACTTACTCGTTCCGCCTTCATTTCCGGCCGGGAATAGCAGGCATAATCGCCCCACACCTCTACTCGTACACTCATCCAATCACTTCCCTTCTTCTGTATCTATATTTTCATCCTTATCATAGCAGTGGCAATAGCGGGAGTTATTTTTTCCTATCACCACTGCTATGTAGGGACAGATTACATTTCTCTGCACCTGCACTTATAGTAGCATAATTCTAGCTTTTTAGCAAGCATTATTTTTAAACCTTTTATTTTTCATTACACGAATATTTTTATGTTTCTAAACACTACAATTCTTATATTGCGAAATTTATTTTTATTTGGTAAGATAAGCACGTCACTATCAACTAGTGTAGGATTGAAATGTGTAATGGGTGAATAAAAGGTGCTATATCACACCTGGCAGACGGTGAAAGGAGCCTTTCCTTTCGTACACCACTAGCCGATGTGAAAGCGCCTTTTTCCCTTATAAGAACCACGCGATGCCCTCCTCGCCGTCCAGATTTAGCCCCGTCTCTACCCGGTACATATCCGTTCGGCTCAAAACCGCCGCATTCTCATTTAGCATTTCCAACGCCCCCATCTGGTCCAGCTTTTTCCAATGATTTGGATAGATGTTTACCGCGTCTTGTCCCAAACGGCGCAAAAGTCCTTTTGACCAAAAGCCCAAACGCAGCTGCTCGATTTCGTTTTGATTCTGCTCCGTAGGGATATACACGGTCTTTGTCTCCGACTCAATGATACGAAATTTTTCCGCAACCGTGCGCAGAGGAAGAATGCTTCCATTTGCGCCTTTCTCCAGCATCTCCATGATATGAGCCGAATCCAGCTCTGCCTCCCGCATTTTATGTAAAAAGTCAAAATATGCCTGAATCGCCTCCGGCTGATTTAGTTCTGAAAATCGTCCCATCACATACTTTGTGGCTTCCACATTCGGACGGAACATCTGCGGTACCTTCCCCTCCGTCTGGAATACAAAGACCATGCTCTCCGTTTTGGAACGCTTTCCTTCCCGGTTGCATCGCCCTCCGGCCTGCAAGATAGAATCCAGACCCACGAATTCCCGGTAGACCGTTGGAAAGTCCAAGTCCACTCCCGCCTCGATCAAGCTGGTGGATATCACCCGGCACTCCTGTCCCATCTTCAGCCTTTCACGAATCTCCTGGATCACACGCCTTCGATCATTGGGCGTCATCAGAGTCGACAGATGAAAACAGCCCTCCCCCTGCAGCGCCTGATATAGCTTTTGCGCTTCTGCCTTTGTATTCACCACACATAAAACCTGCTGCTCTTTTTGGAGGCGGGCAACTAAATCCTCATCGCTGATACGCCCTAAGTCCTGATAAGTAACCCGTTGGAAGAAATCAAACAGCGCTTCCACATCCGTGCAAATTTCCCGGATAGGAACGGGAGCAAAGAATTCCCCCAAGGACGGCTGGGTGGCCGTACATAAAACCGCGGTACACCCATAATGCTTCACCAGTTCCGCAATCGCTGCGGTGCATGGCTTTAGGCTGGTCAAAGGAATCATCTGCGCCTCGTCAAAGACAAGGACGCTGTTTCCTATATTGTGAAGCTTCCGGCATTTGGAACTCTTATTGGCATATAGGGATTCAAAAAACTGGACCGCCGTGGTCACAATCACCGGAGCATCCCAGTTCTCTGTGGCCCATGCCTGACGCTGCACCAATGATTCCCCTTCATAGTCCCAGTCTTCCTTGCCGCCTTCTTTTTGGTAAGAAACATTGGAGTGATGCTCAATAACATTTTCTTCTCCGAGAAATCCTCGAAATACTTCCGCGGTCTGCTCAATGATACTGACGTAAGGCACAATATAGATCACCCTGGGCATTTCATGCTGTTTCGCATGGGTCAAAGCAAAGGCCAAAGAAGCCGCGGTCTTTCCTCCACCGGTTGGCACGGTCAAGGAATAGAGCCCCTTTTCTCCTTCCCCGCATTGAAAGCATCTCCTTAGAATCTCGCAGCGTTTTTCATTGATCGCGCTTTTTGCCTCCCACCAAGGTTCCACTTTCTTTTGCAGCCGCTCCACCAAAGAAGGAATGTCTTCATACCCGCCTCGATGCCGTTCTCCGTTCATAAAAGATTCGGTATCCAAAAAATCCGCATCCACCAAACAGGAAAAAAGCATCCGAATATAAAATGCAGTGGCAAAGGCTCCTTCTCTGCTAAAAGCCGGCGGCTTGGCTTCCGGAAGTTGTATTTTCTCCACAACTTTCGTGTAGTCCGGAATCTGCTCTCCCGGTTCCTGATGGACCCTTGCCACCAGCGTACCTCCATAGACACCGTCCAACCGACTTCCCAGATCCGGTAAACCGCCGTGATGGCCCGCGATACACATGGCGCTATCGATATCCTGATATTGAAAAAATGCCTCCCTCGCTCCGGCCGTCGCATGATCAACTCTTTTTCCGCCGTGCAAACGCGCCTGAAATTCCAAGCTGAATTTGCCCGTATCGTGAAGGATGCCAACCCGGTATCCCATCGCGGCAGACCCAAAGGGAGCCGCAAATCCCGACGCCCGATTCGCAACCCCAGAAGCATGTTCCTCCACGGTCTGTTCCTGTCCATCGGCCCGAATATGAGCGAGATACCTTTTTCCATCTTTCAAAAAGAACATATTCGATGTACTCCCATCCAACAATTTCTAATAATTAAGTATACCATATTTCAACATTTTTTGCGCGCTTTTCATGTGGATTCTACATATTTCTGTTTATATCAAAGAAATTTGCGCTTCTTTCATGTTCCGCCTTCGCAGGTTTCCAAGTAAAACAGTTTCTGATTTCCGAAAGAGTGATCAAATAAGTTCCTATAGAAGTTCCGGTATCAGGGGGCTCTGCGAGGAAAGGTCTCGGAATATTTTGTATTTGTAGGAGCGTTTGTACTTCTTCGATTTCGAAAATTTGTATTATGAACAAAAATAAGACTGTTTGAGCGTAGCGAGTTTCTTATTTTTGTGAATGCTTTTTACAAATTTACGAAATCCCAGAAGTACTCGCTCCGAAACTCTACAAAATATTCCGGGACCTTTCCTCGCAGAGCCCCTTTATCGGAATCCTATCAAACAAAAAAGAGCCCTTCTGAACATACACATAAACTCAGAAGAACTCTTTCCTTACTCTTTAATTATTTATTGCTCGAAGCGTTATGTCGCTCCCGAATCACCTTTACCGCCTGAATCACCACCGTCGGCAGCACGGACAGCAGTACCACCCATCCCAGCAGCGCACCGGTCAAAGGCTGTACCAGGAAAAGCGTCTTTAGTCCTGGCAAAAACAGCACGGCCGCCAGCAGCAAAAGACCCAGGCCAAATGCTCCCAGAGAATAGGGATTCCTTCCCAGTCCAAGCTGGAAAATCGAAGCGCCGCCGCGGCAATTGAACCCGTGAAACAGCCGAGATAATGTCAAAGTTGCAAAGGCCATAGTGCTGGCTAACCCCGCGCCGCTCTCCGACAACCCAAGAAAATAGGCTCCCAACGTAGCCGCCGCGATCAACATGCCCTGTCCAAAAATCTTTCTTGCTAACGCCTGATTGAGAATGCTTTCTTTCGGATTGCGCGGCCTCTGACAGAGCAAATTTGCCTGCGCCGGCTCCATACCGATGGCAATCGCCGGTAAACTGTCTGTCAACAGATTGATAAAGAGTAAGTGTACCGCTGCAAAAGGTACTGGCAAACCGGCAAGAGAGGCAAACAGAACGCAGAGAATTCCCGCCATATTTCCGGAAAGCAAAAAATGGATGGCGTTTAAAATATTTGCATAGACATTCCGTCCATTGATCACCGCCCGGACAATGGTTGCAAAATTATCGTCTGATAAGATCATATCCGCCGCGTCTTTGCTGACTTCCGTTCCCGTAATTCCCATCGCCACGCCGATATCCGCTGCTTTTAAAGCCGGCGCGTCGTTTACACCGTCCCCAGTCATGGCCACAACGGCTCCCTGGCGCTGCCAGGCCGATACAATTCGAATTTTGTGTTCCGGCGAAACACGGGCATAGACCGAAATTTGCGCTAATTTTTCATCCAGCTCTTCCTCACTCATTCCATCCAGTTCCCGGCCGTTCAGACAGATATCTCCCTCCTGAAAGATACCGATTTTTTCTGCAATTGCAGCGGCGGTCGTCTTATGATCGCCAGTGATCATCACCGTGCGGATTCCTCCGGTTTTCGTATCCGCCACCGCCCGAATTGCCTCCTCACGGGGTGGATCGATCATGGAAACGAGTCCTAAGAAAGTCAAATCCGTTTCATCCTCAAAGGTAAGCTCCTTGTTCTGCGCAAGTTCTCTTTTGGCAAAGGCCAGCACGCGCAGGCCTTGCTCTGAGAATTGTTGATTTACACGTAAAATCTCATCCTTTTTCTCCTTTGTGATCGGCTCATTTCCCTCCGGCGTCCCTATGGCCACGGTGCGGTCCAGCATCTCGTCTACCGCACCCTTGGTAAACATCACCGGTCTTTGATTGATCTCATGCAAAGTACTCATCCGTTTTCGCTCGGAATCAAAAGCCAGTTCTCCAATACGGGGGTATTCCTTTCGGCAAATGGTCTCTTCTACTCCCAACTGCTCTCCCAAAACCACCAGAGCAATCTCCGTCGGATCGCCAATTCCCATCCCCTCATTTTCCGTCGCGTCATTGTCCAGGACAGCCGCTGTCAAAAGGGTTCGGTGAAGAGGGTTTTGAAGGTCCAAATCGGTTCCAGCAAACACTTTACCGTCTGCGTACACCTCCTGTACCGTCATCCGGTTCTGGGTCAGCGTTCCGGTCTTATCCGAGCAGATCACCGAGACAGCGCCCAGGCTTTCTACCGCTTTTAATTCTTTTACAATGGCGTTTTGTTTCGCCATTTTTTGAGTCCCCATGGCCAGCACAATCGTCACAATGGAACTAAGCGCCTCCGGAATCGCGGCTACCGCCAACGCTACTGCAAACATCATGGCGTCTAAAATGGGCATTTTTCGATAGATAGAAAGGCCAAATATCAAAACACAGATTCCAAGGACCACGATTGCCAGTTTCCTACTGAACTGATCCATGCTGATCTGAAGCGGCGTTTTTCTCTGCTCCGTCTGATTCATCAAAGAAGCGATCTTGCCGATCTCCGTATTCATACCGGTTCCCGTCACAACCATGGTACCGCGGCCATAGGTGACCAAGGATCCGGAAAACACCATATTTTTCTGGTCTCCCAAGGGGATTTTCGTCTCTTCGAGAGGCTCCACAGATTTTTCCACACTCTCGGACTCCCCGGTCAGCGAACTTTCATTTACCTTTAAAGAAAAGTTTTCAACGAGACGCCCGTCTGCTACCGCCAAATCCCCTGTTTCCAGACTCACGATATCTCCCGGCACAATCTTTTCTGAAGCCAGTTCTATCATTTGGCCATCCCGCATCACCTTTGCCGCCGGGGAAGCCATCGCCTTTAAACTCTCCAAAGATTTTTCCGCCTTGACATGTTGTACGGTACCTAAAACCGCATTTAAAATCAAGACTACGGAAATCACAAGCGTGCTCTCTTTTTGGCCGGACGCAAAAGAGATTCCGGCAGCCAACAGCAAAATGATCACCAGAAGATCTTGAAATTGTTTCAGAAACAGAAGAAATACCGGCAGTTTTTTGCCTTCCGTCAAGACATTGGGACCATATTTAGCAAGACGCTTCGCCGCTTCCTCAGAGGACAAGCCGGAAGCGGTTGTGTTTTCCTTTTGAAATATCTCTTCCACACTCTGTTGGTAATCGTTTTTGTCCGTCATTTTGCACTCCTTTTCCAGGACTTTCGCTGCGTCGCAATACGCTCCATAGCGGAGCGTTTTTTATTCTATAAGATTTGGATGTCAAAAAGTCTCTCTGGGAAATGTGTCGGAATATTTTGTATTTGCAGGAGCGTTAGTACTTCTTAGATTTCGAGAATTTGTCTTATGAACAAAAATAAGACTGTCTGAGCGCAGCGAGTTTCTTATTTTTGTGAATGCTTTTCACAAATTAGCGAAATCCTAGAAGTACTCGCTCCGAAACTCTACAAAATATTCCGACACATTTCCCAAAGAGACCCTTTGATACCCAATCCTATAAAATAAAAAAAGAGACGATGAGAAAGCTCTTTTGGATATCTTTCCCCAAAAAGGGCTTTCTCATCATCTCGTTCTTATAATAGGTACCATTCAGCGTTACAGCCCAAAAATCATTTATGAATTTCCATCGTTCCCTTCCTCTTTTCCGGAAAAATCGTCGCTCTCCTCCGCCCAGGTCGATTCGGCAGCGCCGCCTTCCTGCGTGCTTACCGTATCCAGCGCGCCTGCAATTAGCTTGATCATCTCCCATATAGAGCGAAAATTTACAGTCTTATTTTTATCCGCCCAAGTAATCCGCCCCTGCCAGCTGCTATTTTGCCGGTGCTGCACACGGATAATAAAAGTTCCCATATCGCCATGTTTGCGAAGCAATTCCTCATCTTTCATCACTTTCTTCCTTTCCTGCGGTACAACAAATCCCGGCTTTTCATCAAAAAAATTTCGATTGTTTGTAGCGGGATGCGGAAACCGAATCTCGTCAAAAAACTGTTCCAATTCAAAAATCAACTCATCTGTATTGTGAACTTTTGTTGCTTCTCGGCTGTAAGAATGATAAAATCTGCCCTGCAGCTGATATTCTACCACTGTATCCACACACAGAACCACTCCATTCGGCACGCCGATATAACACTGTGACCCTTCCATACACTTAACCATCCCCTTTATCTTCCGTTGACAAAGGCATTGCTCTTATCAACGGAAGGCATCCTTTGTTATACCATTTTGATCTAAGGTACATATTACGCTATTGACATAATACTGAATCCCCGTGCGCTGCCAGCCTACAATAAAATTTTGATTGATCCGCTTTTGTACTGTTTCGCAATTTTCACGGGTGGTATTTACCAAAAGAACCAGATATTGTCCTTTTCCATATTTATTGATCGCGTCACTTTGCCGAACCGCCCGCCGGATGGAATCCCCCAACCGCTGGGACAGCTCTTCCAGCTTCGGGCCGTCTTCCATGGGATTTCCCTTACTGTCCACTACGACGCAGAGCATCAAAAATACAGACTGGCCGCCGCGCTCCATCATACGCCGTACCATCTGGTAGATTCCCTGAAAAACAGGATAGGAACAAAGATAACCGCCGGAAGAATGTTCATCCTCCCTTGCTAAGTCTCTCTGGATATCGTCTAGAACTGCATAGCGATGTTCAATCTGCGTTCCCAACTTATCCATCAGTTCCACCATCTGCCCGGTCGGACGCAGCCCCTGTTCCCGCAAATAAAACTCCACCGTATCATTGTAGAATTTTTGCGCCTCCTGCTGCCTTCCCAAAGAGATCAGCGCTTCCATAGTGACGGTTTCCCAATCCGCCATGGGGTCTACCTTTGCGGCATAATTCCCCAGTTCCTCCATTTGCAGATATTCCTGGCTAATCCGCAGCAGCTCCGCCGCTTTTTCCACGCAAGAGCAAAACAGGCTATGATATCTTTTGGCTTCCTGCGCTACCCAAAGCACGCTGCTCATGGAACGCAAAAATTCATCTGTATATAGATGACAGGCGTCTATATATAGACCTAGCCTAGTATGCAAATCCTTCTCCTCTTCTGCCCGCTGATAGAGCACCTCCATTTCGCTGGCATCTTCCTCCACTGGAATTTGATCCGTCCAATAAAAAACTCCGTCGCGCTGTTCAATATAATTCACATCCGGCAATCCAGCATCTCTTAATTTCTTTCTGGCATTATACAAAACGCTTCGGAAAGCATGGGATTCATTCTCGATGTCCCGTCCCTCAAAAATCAAATTCTTCAATTTTTCTTTGCTGACCCCAGTTTTTCTATAATGCAAAATCAACTGCATCAAATAAGAAAACTGCGATTCTCTCGCTTTTCCACCGGCAATCAGCTTTCTACCGTCCCATTCCATCTCAAAGTTGCCAAACATTTGCACCTGCAAACGCGGATTCTCTATCATTCGAAATCTCCTATTTCCGCCAAAGCTAATCAAAAGGGTTAGGAAGCAGTCCCGTTCTCTCCTTTACTAGAAAGCCGGCGGCGTTCTCTGATTCTTCCCGCCAAAATATTAAGCATAGCGCCGCAAGCAGCAAAACACAGCACATAGACTTTCCCCACGCTGCTGGTATATAAACCCAACAGGGCTCCCAGTTTTGGATAATGCGATTTTACACGTCCCAATAAAGCGGCGTACGGCACAGTATTCATATCTTCCTCAGCATTGGCGTCCCCTTTGGTAGTAAATTTCCCTTCCACCTGCTGATTCTTTGTCACCCGATGAGTAACAACAGAATCACCACGCTGGAAAGCAATGATATCTCCACTTTGAATCTCTACAGGTTCCACCCGCTCTACATAGAGGATACTTCCCAGCGGAATTTCCGGCTCCATACTGCCGCTGACTACATGATAAATCTCATATCCCAAAAATTTCGGAACAGTCACCGGCAGACAAGATAGGATTACCAACAACAAGATTAGTATGCCCGCTAAATTGCAAAAAGCGGGCAGTACCCACTTTTTACGTTGTTTTCCATTGCTCATTTTCGTTCTCTTTTCCGTCTTTTATGGAATATCAGCCACCAGGCGCCGCCTAGCAATAATATAGCGCCCGATAAAATGCCGACTTTTCCCGCCACAGGAAGATCATTCAATCTTCTGGCAAATTCTTTCGCATTCGCAAGAGCCTGCGCTAAAGGCACTTCATTTTGATCAATATTTTCCAGATCTTCTGTTCCCCCATTGGGCCCGTTTACTTCAGGGACTGGGTTCGGCTCAATCACCTCTATGGGGGGAGGCGTCGGTTCTTCCTCGCCGCCTGCCGGCGGTTCCGGCGTCTGAACAACACCGGTAACAGCAGCGGAATAGGTAAAAGTAAAAACATTGTCCGCCGCATTTTCCGACAAAGTCCCGGTCAGATTATAGGCCTGGGGTTGATACCCCTCAATATACAAAAATGCAACCACCGGCCGGTCTCCCACATTTCCGTAGAAGGTCTCGCTGGGCGCTAAGGTATTCCCATCCTCATCCTGATAATTCACTGTATAAGCAACAGAATTTCCCCGGATTCCATAGGCTACCACATAATCTTGATCCCCCGTGACTGCAAAAGAAAGCAAAGAAGAAGCTTCGCTATTGTCACTTCCGCTTTCCCGAAGACCTTTAAAATAGTATTTACTATCATCATTCAAAGATACGGACTTTGGGTTAAAGTTTATGCGGGCATTATAAGGCAAATCCTTGTAGACCACGACTTCCTGGCCTCCAATGGTTCCCTGCGCCCCAGCAAAGATACGCACCGTATAGGTATATTCCTCCTCCGCTGCCATGACAGGAACAGAAAAAGCTAAAGTCAGGCACAGGCCGCACAGTAGTACAAACAGTTTTTTTCTCATATCACTGCGCCTCCTCTTCCTCATCCCCACGTACTTTTCTCCCATAAATGCTCAGAAGCAAAAGCAACGTGCCGCTGACAGCGGCCATAACGATAAAGGGTGCCAAATTCGTATCATCACCCGTCTTAATCACTTTGCCGCTGCCTGGAGTCGTGCCGGATTCATTTAACTCCACCGCAAAGTTCATCTGCAAATCCGCCAAAGTGTTCTGATAGTCATTCCCTTGGGTCTCACCATCCAGTCCAACTTCCAAAGTAATGGAGCCCTTTTGGCCTGTGGCCAGGGTATCCAGATAAAAATAATCTTCTAAAGCTCCGCTCGCTCCATGCAAACCTACGCCAGAGGTATCCGTATCGCCGCCTACCGTATCGCTGCTAAACAAGACCGTAGCATTGCCATCCTTGTCATGATAGGTCAATGTATACGTGTACGCGCCGCCGTTTCCAGAACTTCCGTCTTCCAGAGAAGACAAAACCTTATTTGTCATATACCAGTCGGTGGCAGTCTCATTGACATTTTCCAGGGAAAGTGTGATAACAGCCATATCTCCAGGCTGCATGCTATATACCGCCTGGTCCAGATCGTTCGTATCAAAGCTGCTTTCCATCTTACTTTCTTTTGTAAACGTCACTTTCCAGTCGGAACTTCCATAAATCGTTTCTGCAAATGCTGGCTCCGCCTGCATGCAAAGCGCCCCGGCAAGAAGGATAGCAGTTATCGCTTTCTTCATTTTCTCCTCCTCCTTACTTTAAGCTCAGGCTTCCGCCCGACACCGATACTTCACGCCCCCATGCGCTCTTGATCGCGGCCTCGCCATTATGCTCCTGGACAGCATCTACTTTAGCTTCCACGCAAAACTCCACTCCGTCATATTCATACACGGTGGTAATCGTCCCGTTTTCATCCGCCGTTTGTTTTACCTTAGTAGCAATCGCCCCATCAATCGTCAATTTATCTGCAAATAAGGCTGAGGTTTCTCCAGCCTCCAGGACTTTGCTGTAATACAACACGGTACGCTCCGGCGTCTTTGCCTCCTCATCTTCCAACCAGGCGGCTCCTACATTTACCAGATTTAATTGAATCAAATCCGGAGACAAAGATGTTATTTTTTCTCCATCTTTCTGCCAGTATTTATAAATACTCACACGGACGTACTCATTGATTTCACCACTATTTTGAACACACAAATTCTCGGCATATTCTTTGCCAGGCTTTAGATTTTTATCTTCGCCCAGCATTTCCGCTAACAAAGCGCCGGATACAGGAGTTCCATTTTCCAGCAGATTTACGCCAATATTATGCATCTGTACACGGGAAACATAATTCTCCGAATAATAAGCAAGAGCCGCCCGCGTGCCGCCGATAGACGAAAACAACAGCAGTCCCACAGCCAATATAAAAGCTCCTACAGTTACCTGCGGCGACGCAAGAAATTTCCGAAACTTCTTCATCATTCAGCGCCTCCTTCCACATTGCCGGAATTCAGCTTAACGTTCCAGTCCGCATAGGGGACGCCGGCCGCATCATACAAAACAGGCGTACTCTCATAGATCACCGCGACATTGAAGCTCTCAGCCTCTGTGATCTCCTCCGACCTAGGAACACCCTCAATCTTAATATTCAATACATCCGTGCTTTCACCGCCCCCAACAATGTCGCGGTAATAATAATACCCTTCCGCACCGGGAGACCATTTGCCCTCTGAATCACTGTATAAAAGCGTATATTTGCTGCCGGCAAAGGCTTTAATTCGAATATAAACCGGCAAAGCCGCCTCTCCGCTGGTATTGGTGACAGTAATGCGCTTGGTCCAGTCAACCACCGGATCTTCATGGATCGTGGTCTTTCCCAATTCCAATGAATACCCTCCCTGGGCCGCCGCATTGGTAGTAAAGTATGCCAACGAGCTTTCCATCGAAGCGGACAAAACCAGCAGCAAGCATAGGGCAGCAAGATATATGTTTCGTTTCTTCATGTCATCCGCCTCCTTATTGCTGTTCCGAGTACCACGGTTCCCAATTCCATGAACCTTCTCCTGCAGGATCATAGCTAAACTGATTGATCACTCCGCCGCCGCGGTTTCCGCCTCCGGTAAGAACGTTCGTAAAATGAACACTCATGGTGTCTACCGCATCGATCACCGCTGTCTGGGGCTCCGAGTCGCTGACGGTGTAGGCCGTACCAGAATAAACCTCCGTCACTTCCACATAGGCCCCTACCGGAATCCGTTTCTCCAACAAAATTCTCTGCTCGCCCGCAGCGGTAAAATGAACGGAAACCACATCGCTGTAGACCACATCCGTCTTATTTTCATCCCGGTAAGCATCTACCTGAAATACAAAAACCGCCGGATCTGCCGACTGATAATCGGTCAAATTTTTTACAATTTCCAAAGACCCAAACCGAACGTCCTGGGATGGCTTCAAAGTAGCTGAAATTTCATAAAGCCACTCGCCGTCGCTGGTTTTGATCACCTGCCCTGGCACTCCCGTCAGGTCACTGGTACTGGGTAAAGATACCAGTTCCGGAAAAAAGCGATATACATAGTCTGGAGAACAGGCCAGAGTCACCAATTCATCTTCCTCATTTTTACTGGTGTACTCGTCTTTTTTCATTTTTTCGCCTCTGGCCAGCATCAGATATAGGCCGCATTCCAGCTCTCCCACCGGTTCGCCCGCCTTGGTTGTAGCCGCCGGTGTATCCGTATCCAGAGCAATCTGGGCCGCTGCAACAGCCAGTTTTCTCCAGGCGTCGTTATCCATCTGCTCTTCCAGCCCATTCTGTAGGGATTGATAGAATCCCGTCGCTTCATAGCTGTAAGTATCATAGGTAGGATCTGGTTTTGCATCCGCTATCTTATAAAGATCAATCACCACGCTGGCATTTTTTAAATCCTCGATCGTCCCAGGCTCAACGGTCAAAGTACAAGTTTTATCCAAATCGACTGCCTGAACTGGCTTTGTCACCCATAGAGATAATGATAAAAGGATACTGACCGCCATAACAAGGGCTGTCAGGGAGCTTTTTTTTCGCATCTTTATGCCTTCTCCTCCTTTATTCTTTCTTAGATTCTTCTGTTCCATCCGTTTGAGTTTGACTCAATGTATGGACATCCTCCAACGTAATATGCTTCGGTTTCCTGCGATAAAACAGCAGCAAAACAAACAGTAAAACGAATAGCATGGGAATCGCGATGGCCGGCACCACAAGATAGACCGGCAATTTTACCGCATCCGCCTGAATGGGAGCCGCCTCAACAATATTATCAATCCGAAATCCCCGAATCAACATCCGATGAGAATTAACGCCGTATGGCGTGCAGGTCACCAACGTGCAATAATCCATACCGTCCACGATTCCAAGCTCGTCGGTTTCCTCCGGTTCCACGATACGAATTTGGTCCACCATATAAGTGAACACTTCATCCAGCACGGTAATGGTAAAAATATCGCCCTCGGTCAATTTATCCAAATCCGTAAACAGCCTGGCGCTGGGCAGTCCTCTGTGACCGGTCATCACCGCATGGCTGGGAAGGCCCCCTACCGGAAGGGAAGAACCTGGAATATGTCCCACAGCGATCTGAAGCACTCGTTCCTCTACCGTATGGTATATAGGCAGATTCACACTGATCGATGGAATCTGAACATATCCCATAATACCGTTTCCCGTTAAATCCAGCAAAGATTCGTATTCTTCCAGTTCCGCATCGGTCAGAGAAAAATGGGTTCCCAGAGGCAGCTTTCGATTATAGGCCCTGGCCGCTTCCAGCATAGCCTCTTTTTCCTCTGGGGTCATCGATTCTACCGTCTCCACATAATTCGCGATCGCCCGCGTCATATGCATGGAGTTCCACCAATCGCTGACAGTGGGATAAGCCATGATGCCAATTCCCAGTAGCAGGATCAGCACTAAAATCACCGTAGAAATCCAGGAACGTTTCTTCTTTGGTTGTTTTTCTTTCTTTTCGGAATCCTGTTTCATAGGTTCCCTCCGCTTTTATAATTTCCGGGCGGATATCTGCTGACGTCGGCCAGAAAAAATCTCTGTTGCTCGCCGCACACCACGGGAAGGTGTCAGCCTGTGCGGCATATTGGGAACGGGTGATCCCGTTCCCAAAT
Organism: Hominifimenecus sp. rT4P-3; assembly: GCF_051055405.1. Classification (GTDB taxonomy): domain Bacteria; phylum Bacillota; class Clostridia; order Lachnospirales; family Lachnospiraceae; genus Pseudolachnospira. The sequence goes on from NZ_CP167068.1 coordinate 2,578,025, forward strand.
ATATTGTCAATTAGTCATGATGAGCCATACGTTTCTTTGTGATAAGCAGAACGCCCGCGCCGACTACCAGCAGACCACCGACTACATAGAAGATCGTCGTACCGATACCACCGGTGGAAGGCAGTTCCTGACCCTGTTGGTTCGTCACGGTCACCGCAGCGTCACCGTCCGTGGTGCTTGCGTCTTCACGCGCCGTCAGCATATTATATCCATCGGGCGCTTCGGTCTCTTCCAGATAATAGCTGCCTTTTGTCAGTCCCTTAATAACAGCGGTACCAGCTACCACTTCCGCAGCGGTTTCACCCTCAAGGGCAGGACGATAACAGGCATTCGTCTCATCGTATACCAAGAGAATCTCATCGGCGCCGTTCTCAGAACCGTACAGTTTAAATTTCGCTCCAGCAAGCGCTGCGCCTAAACCGTCAACTTTATTTACCGTGATCTGAGAAAGCTCCGTCTCCGGGTTGTTCTTGCTATCGCTCCAGCTATTATTTCCATATTTCAGCTGAGCGGTATTGGTAACCGTGTTCAGCTCCACTGCTTCTGCGTTGATCGTAGCAGAATAAGTAACGACAACTCTATCCTTATTTTTCAGGCCGTCCAAAAATGCCTGATCAAAGGTCACTTCAAAGGTACAATCATCTGTGATATCCTCTGTGCTGACTGTATAATTCGAGGCGGCGACAGTGGCTGCCTCTCCGTATGTCTGTGTCGCGGCATCGTATTTAGCTAAAGTAACCACAACATCGTTGTTAAAGGTCAAGCCTTTGCTCATCTGATCATGTACAGCGTAACCCTTCGCACCGGTTTCCGCTTCAATTGTAACCGTATATTCCAGTACTCCTCCGACACCGTTTGCAAGATCCGCAGCGTCGACGCTCTTGTCAATGTTCGGAAGGGGATTCTTTTCTCTCATGGTTCCACCGCCTACAGCCGTATCCAGAATAGCGATCGTACCCAGAGAAGAAGTCACCAGATAATATCCGTCGTCCTCTCCCACATCGATTGTCGCAACTTTATCCTCGCCAACCTCGCCGGAAACTTTTGCTTCCGCACTGGCAGGCTTATTTTGTACCAAATACGCGGCGAAATCCTCTGCCTGCGCCTCGGTCAAAGTAGATTCCACAACCAAAACATTAGCGTCGCTCTTACTGGGCGTCAGTGTAAACACATTGGTGCCGCCAACCTGATAGCCTTCCACAACGCTTTTCCAAACGCTGTCCGCAGCCATTTGGTATGCGTAGCTTCCGCCATCGCTCTTTGTTGCGTCAAAAACTTTGTACGCGGTATAGGTCTCACCTTTCGCAGCATTCTCCACCGTGATATCCGCGGCCATCGCCACCGTCGTCAGGCCCAGACACATCATCATTGCCAGAGCCACAGCCAAAAAACGCTTCATTACTTTCATAAACTCATTCTCCTTTTCAAATTTTTCATAATTGTTATCCTATTCGGATTGCAAATTTGACGCTAAGTCCGTCGCAGGAGGTTTAATCTTCCCTCCTTTCACGTCTTCTCCTTAATCCGCATCCATACATCAGGCCCATCGCAAGAACTGCGATGCCGCCGAGTGTGTAAATAGTAGTTCCAGCCCCGCCGGATTCGGGAAGAGGTACAATATTAGCCTCGTTGATAATTGTAGAAACAGGTTTTCCCTCTTCATCCGTCAATGTATATCCCGAAGAAGTCACCGTAACGGTATATATCTTCTTACTAAGCTGATAACCAGGAGGCGCTTCGGTCTCCACCAACTGATAGGTTCCCGCCTGAACCTGACCAAAATTCACCTGACCGTTCACGGAGACAGCTTCTTTCACCACTGTATCCCCTACCCGCGTCTTCTGGATGCCATCTTCATCTAGAACGGCTTTTCCGTTTTCATCCGTTACGGCCAAGATTTCATAAAGAGCAAACTTTGCGCCTGTCAATAGATTTCCATACTGATCTTTTTTATTGATCAGAAGCTCTCCAGTATCCACCCGGTTTGCAATGGTAAAGGCAACTTGATCTGCTTCCGTTATCGTACTCACGGTACGACCGTCTTTCCAATAGCTCGGCTCGCTTGTCACCACGACATAGCCCGCATAACCGTCTGTAGAATCTGCCGACGGGGAATAGGCGACATCCCCAATCCAGTTTTCGCGGACTGTATACGTTACCGGTTCACCGCCAACATACTTGGGAAGGTTATTCCAAGTATAGGTCCACGCGTTCTCATCCGAAAGAGTTGCTGCCTGACCGACCTCTGTACCATTCCGATACAGCTGTATCTTAACCGGAAGTTTCCGCCCTTCTCCCCATTCCTTCGTCACGGTAACCGCAACAGGATCAGAGTGGTTAATAATGCGAAGGGAATACGCGCCTTTTCCAATGCTTTCCAACACAGCGTCATTGGCTTCGCTTCTTAAGCTTACTTTGCCGCCGTCCCAGACTTCAAAAGGAATTGTCACAGCGGAATAGCCTTCCCGCTGCGTCTCCACAAGCTGATAATTTCCATCGGCGCGTGTGCTGTCAAGTCCATATAACAAGAGATCGCCCTGGCTGTCTACTCGGATTTTTGAACCGGCCGCCTCGGTACCATCGACCTGGGCAAGATACAATCTTCCATCCTGGTCTTGGTAAATCTCCTGTTCTTGATATACGCCGTTTTCATCCTGTTTTTGCAGGGTAAATTCAACGTCTCCAATCGCATGCCCGAACTCATCCACTTTATGGATCGCGATACTGTTGGTCGGAATATAGCTGTTTTGCAAGCTTACCGTTTGATAAGCGTCCACTGTTGTATCTTCCGAATAGGCCTCCACCATAACGGAAATCGGATTCTGATAGATGGCCCATCCGCTGTCGTTCCCACTGGAACCGCTGATCATATACTCTGGCAGAATCGCTATGTCCCCGCTCTTTTTCAAACCATAGTTTATTTCCTCAATCGTATATGTCACATACTGAGGCAGCTCTAGGGTCCATGTGTAGGTATTCCCCTCTTTCTTTACCTCCGGGTCTGTTAGTCTCAATGTCTTCAACAGATTACCATTGTTGTCCCTCACCAAAATAGCGTAGGCAGAATTACCTTTCTGATTTGTAACTGTTGAAATAGCCTTTTCGTCACCATAGAAATTCTTTCTTATATTTAAATAACCCTTTTTCGGAACCAAAATGCCGTCAATATGCCAAGTAGCTTGTTTTTTAAAGACGTACCACTGGATAGAAAAGTTATTCGTAGTAATATCTTCCGCTGGGATATCGTTTCCTTCCATATCCTTAAACTGTACACGGGCGCCGCCGCCATTGGTAATCAGTTCTGCCTTCCCGTCTGTTCCCCGGAGCTGCTCGCGCACCGCAGCAAGCACCGTCTCATCATCCGGAATCGAATCCAATATAACGCCCGTTCTATTATCTGTATTTCCCTCCACCATTCCGCGGATGATTTTATCACTTTCTAAAATACCACTGTACGTCTTTGTTCCAACTACGGTCCAGCTGTTCGTATCTGTCAATAACTTCTTTGCCGCCACAAGGTTCGTATAATACTCTGTCTTAGTCTCTATGGTACGATCCGTATCCGCGTTGTCATTAATGGTCTTTAAGTTCATATAAAGGAAAAAGCTAACGGTATGAGCATCGTCTACCCGCTCCCACACTCCGTATAACGTCAAATTTTCCCCCGGGGTTAACGAAGCAATAATTGTTCTCAATTCCTCTTCCGAAAGACTGTTCCTGTCTTCGCTCCGCTTCCATCCCTTAAATTCATAAAGCGCTCCATCCGACTGATTAGTTGTGGTCATATAACTTTCCACTGTCGGCCGCAGCCACTCATAATCACCCAGTTCACTGGACGCAATGGTGTCTATATAAGTGCTTTCCCCCTGAACCGTCGGTTCCACGCAGTGTTTTAACCTTTGCTTATCTTCAATCTGAAGATTGATATTATAGATAAGGGATACCTGAAGCGAATCATCGCTCGTAGCTGAAATATCCTTTTCCATGATAAAGGATCCCGACAGAAGATCATCCAGATTCAGCTCCGTCTCTTCCCCGTCAATGGTATACTGATAAGGATAGTAATCTACGCCGTTTACCACGAAATCCCGCTTCTGAGGCGTCCTTCCCTCATACACGCGGATTCTGGCTGTCAAATCCTTTCCCTGCGTCAGATTCAGCGTCAACGTATAACTCTTGGTATAAAGATGCGTGTACTGCTTCGCAGAAGCCGCGGTTAAATCCACCTCCTGCGTACATCCTTCATCCGCATACCACTTACACTCCAAAGCGGGTACGCTGTCAGAAAGCCATGCCTGATCCAAAGCTTCCGAAAAGACTGCATCTTCTTCCACATCTACCGTAATCGGCTCGTCGTCGCCTGTATGCAGCCAAATGGAGGTCATCGCAGCGTCTCCCCATACCGCATACAGGATTTGATTGTAAAAATAGGATCCCCATCCATAAATGGTAAATTCCGCTCCCGGCTTGTAAATCCCCTTGACGCCGCTCGGATCGGTCGACCACCCTAAAAAGGAATATCCATCTCGCGTCGGTTTCTCTTTCGTCAGCTGGATCGTGTATTCATCCTCAGCAGTAGCCGGATAAAATTCTTCTTTAAAGAGCTCCTCATGATTATCATACACTACCCAATACTCAATCCACGCGCCTGCTCCCTCCGCCAATGCGTTTGGCCGGGCAGGCGCCTTATAAATCGTATTGCCTGCATTCTGCCCGGAAGACGTTTCCGCAGCGTCCGCTGTCTGGGAAGGCGCGTTCATCGCCGCGATCTCTTCCGCTGTCATCTCTACGATCTCAAAACACTCTTCTCCATGTACATGCTCTTCCAACACAATTTCTGGGCAAAGCAGCTTTCCCTCTTTGTCATAGCAGGTGGTCTCGCTGTGGGTGTGGTTTTCCAACTTGCCGCAGGAAAGCACCGTATTCTTGTTATAACAGTCTCCTGTATGCTTATGCTCTTCTATTTCGCAAGTAAGCTGACCATCCTCACCGTAACACTCCTCTTCATGCAGGTGTTCCGGCAGCGTGCACTGTAAGTCACCCAGTGCCTCCGTATAACAGGTTCCATCATGCTTATGCTCCTCCACCTCAGGAAGAGTGCAGACCAGTTTTCCTCCCGCGTGATAGCAATCATCATTATGGACATGAACGACATAATCTGCCAAACCGCAAATCAGCTTCTGTTCCGAATCATAACAGTCCGCGTTATGCTCATGTACCTGATAAGCGCACTTTAGTACTTTTTGCTTATAGGTCATTGCCTGACCGGTATATTTGAGAACCGTTATCGTTCCCGCCGTTACGATCACTGCCAGGCACAAAAATACCACCAGCCACCGTCGGTATATTTTCTTTTCGCGTAGGAATTTCGCAGCTTGTTTCCAAATCGAAGATTCCATAGCCCGTTCGTTCCTTTCTTAAAATATGTAAACCCTCTATCGAAGAAATCCAAACTCCGACAAAGGCCAAACTCGAAATACAATCCTTCCAAGCACCATTTCCTCACTCACACAGCCAAGGGCCGTGTTCCGGCTGTCAATGCTTGTTGCTCGATGATCTCCCATCACAAAGCACCGGCCATCCGGCACCTGATATGGTAAAGTAATATTGCATTCACCTAATGCTTTCTCTGAAAGATAAGGTTCTTCCAACAACTGGCCGTTTACAGACACATTGCCTTTTTCATCAATATCCACCCAATCTCCTGCCGACGCAATGACCCGCTTCACCAGGATATTATTGTTATAATAAAACGCAACCACATCGCCCGTGTCATAGTGGGAGCCATTCACAGCTACCACGATATCACCGTCCTGCAAGGTCTCCGCCATGGACGTACCGTTAATCTGCAATACCGGCAGAACCAGAACCACCAACAGCACCGCAGCGGCAGCCACCACCAGCAAAGAATAACATGTGCTCCGCAATACGCGGCTATATCGATGTTTATATTGCTCTCGCCGAAGTTCTTCCTCAAGCAGTTCTATACTGGGGGATTCCGAAATGTTTCCGCGTTTGTTCTCGCTCATAATTGCTTCCTCTATGACGATGCTTTACGTTGGGGTTCATTCCTCCTCTGTAAAAATATCCTCGCTCTTTGGTGGCTGTTTTTCTACAGGTGATTCCTCTCCAACGTTCTATAGACGCCGTTTTGATGCTTGCTGTATTCGCTCAAACAGATCATCCAGCTTCAGCGCCGCAACGATCTCTTCCACTTCCAACTGCCGTTTCTCTCGAAATTCCTGGATATTGGCTTTCAAATTATGAATCTTAACATCCTTTTCATCCAGACGGCCTTTCAGCTTATTGATTTGTGCATCCTTTTCGTCTAAGCGCTCTTTCAGCTTATTAATCTGCGCGTCCTTTTCGTCTAAACGCTCTTTCAGCTTATTGATTTGCGCGTCCTTTTCGTCTAACTTTGCTTTTAGTCGGTCATTGCTAGCCTGGGACTGGGTTAACACTTCTTCTTTTTCCGCCAACTGGCCTCCCAGCTGTACGGCTTCTTTCCCCTGCGTTAGCAATAATTGCAGTAAATCTTGCCTGCTAAGTTTTCGGAATTCTTTTTCCGTCATGCCCGACCCTCGTTTCTTTTTCGGTTTCTCGGTTCCCTCTCCCCCTTCTAATCTCTATTATAATAGATGCGCCGTCAAAGAAAGCGTCAAAGGAATAGGGAAAAAAGGCTATCACATTAACCTTTTCTTGTCAATTCATACGAAAAATGCCTCTGTTTTCTCATCCGCCTAATCGTTTCGACACAGCTTCATAGTGGATGCAGCTAGAAAGCACCACTTCTTTGTTGATAACGCCTTGCTGATAGAGTCGCAGTAAGCTCTGATCCATGGTACACATTCCCATCGCTCCACCGGCCTGAATCGCGGAATCTAACTGATGCAGCTTGTCGTCCCGAATCATATTTTGAATCGCAGGGTTCACCTTCATAATTTCAAATGCCGGGATCCGCCTCCCATCTTTTCCAGGCAGCAGCTGCTGACACACAATCCCACGGAGCGTCTGCGCCAATTGGATCTTCACCTGCTGTTGCTGACTTGCCGGGAACACATCCAAAATCCGGTTAATCGTATTGGCCGCGCTGACTGTATGCAGCGTGCTGAGGATCAATACGCCGGTCTCCGCTGCCGTCATAGCTGCAGAAACCGTGGCATAGTCTCGCATCTCACCTAATAATATCACATCTGGGCTCTCCCGCAGAGCCGACCGCAATGCGGTAAGATAATCCGGGGAATCCAAAGGAATCTCCCGTTGAGATACAATGGATTTCCCATGACGGTGAACATATTCGATCGGGTCTTCCATTGTGATGATATGACCATCCCTGCTCTGATTGATTCGGTCAATGATACAGGCCAGCGTGGTCGATTTCCCCATCCCAGCCGCGCCGGTAATCAACACTAACCCATTTCGATTGTCCGCCAGAGACAGCACTTCCTCGGGAATCCCCAATTGCGCCGGATCCGGCAATCCAAACCGAATGACCCGAATCACCGCCGCAAGGCTTCCCCGCTGATGAAACACATTGACACGAAAGCGGCCCCATTGGGACATGGAGAAAGAAAAATCATCGTCTCGCCCTGCCGCTAAGCACTGCCCAAAGTCCCGTCCGCTCATTGTGTAAATTTCTTCGATCAGCCTTTGGGTATCCGCCGGCATAAGCCGGTCTGATTCATCGCGTCTCTGAACGCCGTCACATTTTAATGTCAGTGGCAGGCCGGCTACTAAAAAGATGTCCGACGCGTTTTTTTCAACCGCTTTTTGAATAATTTCCTGAATTGTCATAGTAAAGCCTCCTAGCCACCCCACAGCTTGTTTTCCGGTCCCGTAGGAGACCACTGAGGTTCCGTCTCCCAAGAAACAATTTCATAGCCTCCATGGCCGTTTGTTCTTAGCCCCACGCGCAGGACTGCATTTCCTGCGGTAAAAGTTTTTTCATAGATATCGCCGTTTTGGGTCACGCCTTCCAGTCCGGCGATATCCCCTCCGCTTTCTAACGCTTCCTGAACTTCTTCTAAAAAGATCTGGCCCGCCTGTTCCCGCTGATATTGCTGCCTGCTCATCTGCCCATAGCGTTCCGCCAATCGTAGGTCCGCCTGAGCGGTAGACATGGTCAAAACGCCTAAAGTCGCCAGGCTAATGGTGATGATCAACAACATTAGCGCTAAAACGCCAAGCTTTGTCGGTTTTCGTCTCATGGCGTTTTCCTCCCTAAATATACGGAGGTCTCCAAACGATAAATTTCTCGCGAATCCTGGGTATTTTCCACCGTAATCCGATAGGTAACAAGCCCTGCTTCAGGCGCTGGAATCTTATCCCAATCGATTCGCAGGGAAAGTTCCCCCTCCGGATCGATCTCCCCTTTTTCATTATAGAAGATGACGAGAGCCCCGTCAAGTGATTGGCCGTCGGGTTCTTTCCATAATATTTTTTCCAGTTCTTCCAGACTTTTTGCTCCGGCGGCAGCTTCCGCGGCGTTTCGTGCCAGATGCACCGCCTCCGTCAACTCTTTCGCTTGCGCTCTGGCCTGCTCCGCTTTTCCAAAACATTGGACCAAAATTAACGCTACCGCTACCAGCGCGCCTACCAGCAACAAGGTTTCCAGATAAAACGCCGTACGTGTTGGCTTCCTCATTGGCTGCCTCCCATCTCGCTCCGAAGAGACACCAGAACACTTCCTTCATCCAGGCGCAGCTGAAGACTCCGGTCTCCTACCCATTCCATCTCCAGGATACGGCAGCGTCCAATACTCTGCTTTTCCCCTTGACCGAAATCCGCTTCCGCCCGTGAGAATTCCTCTATCAGCTCTCCTTCGGACAGGTAAATCCGCGTGACATAGCTCTTTTCGTTCGCCTCGTCCGTCATCACCAACATGTCGCCTTCCGGTCCCTGTTCGATAGCCACAGCATTTTCATGGTCATGGTTTCGAATGCTGGTGGACAGATAAGACAAAATCGCCCGCTGATTGTCGTTTTCCCGCTGGCTTTCCACCGTTCGCCCATAGGTTCTGGCTCCAAGCAGAACCAGCAGCAGGCAGCCGGTCAATAGCAGTCCATAAATTCCCAGGGTATAAAAGGTAGTCATGTCCAAGCGACGCTTCTTCATATATCCCTACCCTTCCTTTTTAGCCACCCGAACATTGGGGGGCAAATTATCCGCAAATGCCTCATACACCACGTAGTAATCCGCTGTGTTGATGCGAAGGCCATAGTTTTCCATCAAATATTCCAGACTTTCCGGATAGACTCCCTCTACGGCGAAGCACTGTCTCGCCCGCTCCCGGATGGTTTCGCCGATGGCACGGGCAGCCTCCGCCTGCACTTGCCGCGCTGGCTTGCCATAAAAAAGGAATCCTGCCGCAAACCCCAGTATCAAGGCCACAGATACCAGTAAAAGCCATCCGATTTTACGCCTTTTTCTATCGAAATACATCCTGTCACCTCATCCAATGGAGTTCATCATGCCGATCAGAGGCAGCATCACACTAAGAAGGGAAAAGCCCACGGTGACCATCATCGTACCGGACAATACGGGATCCAAAACGGATACCAACTGCTCCACCCTCTGTATCAGATTCTCCTGCAAAAGGCTGCTTAGCCGCTCTACAACGCCGTCCAAGTTTCCGCTCCTAGAGCCTGCCAGCAGCATCCGGCCATAGACCGGCTCCAAAAGCCGGACCTGGTAAGCCGCCTGAGCAATCCCTTCTCCTTCTTCCATACGGGAAAGACAATCCCGAAGTCTTGCTTCAACGGCAGCACAGTCCACCACCTGGACGCTTTCTTCCACCGCCTCATCCTGAGACGCCCCGGCGGACAGCAAAATCTGCAAAGATACAAAGAAACGGTACAAGCCCATGCACTGCATCATACCCGCCGTCACAAAAAGCTTTTCTAAGATGCGCTTTTCCCATCTTCTGCCTCCGGCTGTTTTCCACAGCAGCTGACACACGATCGATAGAACGGCCAGCGCTAACATGACCCCCAAAGCCACATCGCACAAAATATAAGCCAACCGGATGTAGCGATAGGAGGAATTTGCGATGCCGCCGGCCATGCTGGTATACACATCCGAGAAGACCGGCAAAACCTGCGTTAACATCACCGCCAGCACCGCTACAATGATAATCAGCATCACGGTCGGATAGCGGACCAACCCCTTTAACTTTTGGGAGATCGTATGCTGCTCGGTATAGTAGATGGAAAGATGCCGAAACACCTCTTCCTGCTGGCCATTTTGCTCACCCAGCCTTATCATTTGTACAAAATATTCCGGAAATGCGTCGGTCTGCGCCAGAGCTGCCGATAGGCTTTCTCCACTCTCCATCTTTTCATGGGCTTTTTGTAATGCTTCCGCCAGAACACCGCCTGCCTCCCGGTCCTCCAGCAGCAGCGAAATGGCCTCGTCCGTCTGTATGCCTGCCCGGAGCATCATGGTCATGCTCTCGCAAAATGCACTGATGCCTAGAGCGCTTATTTTCTTTTTATTCATATTCCGCCACCGCCTTTTAATATACGTATACGTCCGTATAGCTGGTTCCGTCTCCCGTGGTCGTGGGATCCGCCCCATTGGCCGCAAACGTGCAGTCAATCCGGTTCCATTCTCCGCCCCTCACCTGGTACTCTACGGTAATCCAACCGGTTTCTTCCGTATAAAACATATTCCACGCGTGATACAAATCTCCCGGCGCCACATAGCCAAAAATGATCTTGGTCGGGATCCCCTGGCTCCGGAGCATACTTGCCGCCAAAGAAGCATAATCAAAACAGATTCCCTTTCCCTCCGCCATGGTTTGATCCGGCGAGGGAATATATCCGCTCTCCACGTTTATCGCCTTTTCATGGTCATACGTAACGCTCTCACAAATATAGGCAAATATATTCTGCGCTGCCTCCACCGGCGTGGACGCTCCTGCGGCCAGTTCCTTTGCTTTTACCACACAATCCGAGTCCGCCCGATAATCTGCATACTGGTTCGTCCGAATAAAGGGCTGAAATTCATCGCGAAGCGTCACTTCCGCTTCCGTGGCAAACAACTCCGCATATTTTGTATCCATGACATTTTCCATCACACGGAACCGATAAAGCCCGTCGCCGCTTTGCAGGCTAAATATGGTTTCCGTCCCGTCGTTTGGCAGATCATAGTTATATATGCTTTCCCCTTGAACCACCTGGAACTTCAGGTGGGAATCCGACTTGGCTGACACAGCCACATACCCCTCGCTTACGGCGGACACATCAATGAGAGCGTCTCCCTTGCCCACTGCTTGCTCCCGATGAAATACCGCCGGTGAGATATCCGGAGGAACGTAAGGCTCCGCTGCGTTTCCCTCTGGAGCCGATGTCAGTTCCTTCTCCGGGGCCGATGTCAAGTTCTTCGTCGGTTCCGCAGGCTCGCCGCAGCCACTCAACATCAACAGCACAAGGAATATGCTGATGATCCGGCACCGATTCGTCATGCTGCCTCTCCCCTACCATAAATTTTATTGTAACCAGACGCTTTTTACTTTCGAATCTCCAGCAGTTTCTCTTTCAATTCGCCTTCCAGCCGTCTCATCTCCGTCTCCGCTTCCTGCCGTTTTTGCCGTCCCTCCTGCTGAATTCGAAGGACTTCATCCAAGGTAGAAATCAAAGACTCGTTGGTCGCCTTTAAGGTCTCAATCTCCACCACCCCGCGTTCGGATTCTTTGGCGGCTTCCACCGTAGCCATCTTTAACGTCTCCGCATTTTTCCGCAGCAGCTGATTGGTCATATCCGTTACGGTTTTCTGCGCCTCCGCAGCCTGCGCCGAATGGGAAACGCCCAAAGCCAGCACCATCTGGCTCTTCCAAAGAGGAATCGTGTTGACCAAGGTAGACTGAATTTTCTCCGTCATTAATGTATCGTTTCCTTGAATCAGCCGAATCTGCGGGGCAGTCTGCAGACAGATCATCCTGGTCAATTCCAAATCATGTAATTTTTTTTCAAAGCGAAGGCATTGGGCGTCCAGATCCCTTGCCGCCTGCGCGTCCTCCGGCTGTCCGCTCTGATCTGCCTTTGCGATCAATTCCTTGAGCTCCGTATCCCGAACTTCCGCCAACTTTTTCTTTCCCGCCAGGATGTACATGGTCAGTTCTTTAAAATAAGTCAGGTTTACCTCATACATCTTATCCAAAACAGCAATATCTTTTAAGAGCTGGACTTGATGGGACTCTAGAGCCCGGCAAATCTGATTGACATTGGTCTCTGCTTTCGCGTAACGCGCTTTTAACGTAGTCAATTTATTGGATGTTTTTTTGAAGAGGCCAAAAAATCCCTTCTCCTCCTCTTCGTCAAACCCTTTCAGTTCTCCCACTACGTCCGTTAAAAGTTCCCCGACTTCGCCGAGGTCTTTGGTTCTGGCATTTTCCAAAGCGTTTTCCGTAAAATCGGCCATTTTCTTCTGCGCGCCCACGCCGTATTGAAGAATCGTCGTGGAATCGCTCAAATTAATTTGTCTGGAAAACTCTTCTACCATATGCTGCTCTTCCGGACTTAAAATGCTGTCGTCCCACTGCTGCTCTTTCACCGGAGCCACCGACGCCTCTTCCTTTGCAAAAGGATCCAGCGTCAATACCGGCGCTGTTCCCAGTTCCTCAAACATTTTGCTGTCACTCATCCGTTTTCTCCTTTCTCCTTCGACGCTGCAGCGCGAAGCACGCCTTCTTCCGTCAGTCCCTCTTGGGCCAACATGGTCTTTAACACGGTAATATCGGTGGACACATCCCAGGCGGTATCCTGAAACAGACTATCCAGAAGTTTCTCAAATGCGAGATTTAACGTATCCAACGTACCTTCAATTTCTTTTTTAGAATTTACGATATTTTCTCCCTGCACCGGCTGACTTGTCAGTTCTTCATAGGCTTTTAAAAGTTTTACTGTCGTGGGCAGGTAATATTCCATCAACTTGCGGATATCGCCCACATCCTCCGGATTTTTCTCTACCCTCGCTAAAATCCGTCCCACCAGCATCTCCATGCGGGAAATCTTTGCTGAGATAGCTTCCCCGGAAATCGCACGATTGCAGCGGCCAATCTCCGCCAGGTACGTTCTCCCTTCCTCAATGGTCTCCCGGACCTCAGCGGGCAGGGAATCTTTTTGCTCTGATTTCTCATCCGTCTTTTTCGGCTGCTGACGTTCTCTCAGCTCTTGCTGCTTGATTGCCGCAAGGTATTGCTGATAGGTCGCTTCCTCTACCATCAAACAGGTTTCCTGACGGTCCAAATGCCCCTGCAAAAACCAACGCTTATGAAACATCTTTTTCAGATCTTTGCGGACAAAACGAAGAGGTCTGTCCACAGAAACGGCCAGTTCTTCCAGCGGACAATAGGTCCGTCCCCTGAGACAACGAATATACGAGGCAAACCGCGCCGCCATCCTTCGCATGGAACTCCCCTTGCCTGCCAGGACGGTACATCCCAGAAAGCAGAACGATAAAAGATAGACCGGCAGCCGCAGGCCAAAGGGAAATGATCCGCCGGCAAGCGCAATGAGCAGCAGCACCAAAATGGCAATGCCGCTGATGGTCCCGAAAAGGATCCCCGTAATTTTCATGGTCATTCCGCCGGCCCGACAGCCGTAGGTACTCGCAAATATTTTGGAAGAAGATTCCGGAACATGGCAGGGCCTTCGGCAGCCTTTCTTTCCGTCTGCATTGGCCGTATCCTTTTCCCTCCGTTGCCCCATATTTTGTTCCACAGCGGCGCCGGCGCTTCGAAGGCCGTCGCCGACCATCTCCGCCGTCCGCTCCATCACTCCCCGAAGAGTCTGATTTAAAGTCCGGAAATCTTTGGTGTCCACGGCATCCTGCACAATATCGCGGATATCCTTCCCCAACGATTTCCAATCATAATCCTGCATATTGCCTCCTGGCATTTTTCTTATTTTCCCCAGCGCTCATACATCAAAATCTCTTCTATCGCTTTTCTTTCCTTCGGCTTTGGTTCCTCCGCCGGATAGCCGACTGTCAGGACAGCCACCACATGCTTGTCCTTCGGAATTTCAAGAATCTCTTTCATCTCTTTTTGAGTAAAATAACCGGTCCAACAGGTCCCCAGCCCCAATTCCGCTGCTTTTAATACGATATGTTCGATGGCGACCGCAGTATCTCGAATCACCAATTTCTGTTCCTTATAGGGCGTTTCCTCATTCAGCTCGATCGTTTCGTCCTTCAAACGCACGTATCCGTCCGCCACGCAAACCAAAAACAACGGCGCGCTCATCATCCATTCTTGATTGTGATCCGCCTGAACGATTCTTTTTTTCATTTCTTCCGAGCGAACGGCAATGAAACGCCAAGGCTGGGTATGATGTCCCGACGGAGCGGTACGCGCCGCCTCGATCAGCTGATGCAAAATTTCATCGGTTACCGGCTGATCCGTATATTTTCGAATACTTCTTCTCTTTTCAAAAATATCCATAAACTGCTCTTCCCCCTTTGCTTTTCCAAGCGTTTGACAGAATATTTTTATTATACCTCACAATGGTCAATTTTTCTACATCTAAATCCAAGCGGAGTGTTTTTTATTCGCCAGGGTTCTGGATTCAAGGGGACTCAGTTGAAAAGAAGTCGATATATTTTGTAGGGTTTCGGAGCGAGTACTTCTAGGATTCCGGAAATTTGTAAAAAGCACTCACAAAAATAAGAAACTCGCTGCGCTCAAACAGTCTTATTTTTGTTCATAATACAAATTTTCGGAATCTGAGAAGTACTAATGCTCCTGCAAATACAAAATATATCGACCTCTTTCACCCGAATCCTTTTGCCATCTGAATCTTGCCGAAAAAAACTGCCCTGCAGCGGAAACATCCGCCGCAGGGCAGTTAAAGAATTCCTCATCCAATATCAGCGAAGAATGATATCCTCTCTTCCCGGCCCATTGGACACCATGGTAATCGGAACCCCCAGTTCCTTCTCGATGGTCTCCACATAATTCCGACAAGCCTCCGGAAGTTCCTCGTAATTCCGGATTCCCCGGATATCGCACTTCCAGCCAGGTACTTTCTTCCACACCGGTTTCGCCCGATCCAGCTTTTCACTGGCCGGGAAATCCCGGACAATCTCTCCGTCGATCTCATAGCCGACGCACATCGGAATCTCATCCAAATATCCCAGAGCGTCCACAATGGTCAACACTGCTTCCGTCGTACCCTGAATCCGGCAGCCATACCGGGACGCCACACAGTCAAACCAACCGACCCGGCGCGGACGGCCCGTCGTAGCGCCGTATTCGCCTTTGTCTCCGCCGCGCTTTCTCAGTTCCTCCGCCTCGTCGCCAAAGATCTCACTGACAAAAGCGCCGCCGCCAACCGCACTGGAATACGCTTTTACAACCGTGGTAATATTTTTAATCTCATAGGGAGGAATACCCGCTCCGATTGCTCCGTAAGCCGCTAGCGTCGAAGAGGACGTCACCATCGGATAAATCCCGTGATCCGGGTCCTTCAGGGAGCCCAACTGTCCCTCCAGCAAGATATTCTTTCCTTCTTTCAAAGCTTGATGCAAATACGCCGAGGTATCGCATACATAGGGAGCGATCATATCCCGGTACTCTAACAGCGTCTGCATCAAAACATCCGGGTCCATGGGCGGCTTGTGATACAGATGCTCAAAGAGAACATTTTTCAACTCGCATACCTTATCCACCCGCTCCCGCAGAACCTTGGTCTGAAACAGCTCGCTGACCTGAATGCCGATCTTTGCATACTTATCCGAATAAAAAGGCGCAATGCCCGATTTGGTCGAACCAAAGGACCGGCCTCCTAAGCGTTCTTCCTCATATTGATCCAAAAGCACATGATACGGCATCAGAATCTGAGCCCGGTCTGAAACCAGGATCTTTGGTTCCGGAACCCCTTTTGAAGTCAACTCCTGAAGTTCATTGATAAAATAAGGAATATTCAACGCTACGCCATTTCCAATCATATTGGTCACATGGCTGTAAAAAACACCGGAAGGAAGCAGATGAAGAGCAAAACGGCCATAGTCGTTGATAATTGTATGCCCGGCATTGCTTCCGCCCTGGAACCGAATCACAATATCGGATTCCTTCGCCAGCATATCCGTAATTTTTCCTTTTCCTTCGTCGCCCCAATTAGCGCCAACAATCGCTCTTACCATTTACAATCCTCCTGTCTTACTTCTCACTTGCAGAATCTTATCAACTGCAAAACGCCATCCATACTATATACGAATTCACGGGGAAAATCAAGCAATTTTTGTCAAAAACCTAATATCTGTACCAGAAAAACCGCCGCCGAGGCGCCAAGGGCCACCGTCAGCAGCCCCCTGCCAAAGTAAGCAAGGAGAACCGCCGCCGCCGTTCCAATCACAGCCGAGGCCGTCGATGCCGTGGAAGAAAAAATATCCGGAAAGGTCATCGCCGCCAGCACCGCATAAGGAACATACGCTAAAAATGACTTCACATATACGTTGTTCATTCGCTTTCGGAAAATCGCCATCGGGAGCATCCGAATCAAATAAGTCACGCCGGCCATCACGCCCACGCTTACAATCACGCGAAGCATATCTCCTTCCATCACGCCTCCTCCTTTGCTTCTTCTTTGATGGGAAACAGAACCGCCGCAATCCCGCTGACCACAATCGTGATCAAAATAATCCCCCAGCCGCCGGATAAGAAGGAGAGCCAGGAAACCGTGTGAAACAGAACGCTAAAAGCGACCGCCAAAAGCACGGTAAACAGTACCGGCTTCTGCTTTTTTGCCGGAGGCACAATCACCGCGATAAACATCCCATAAAGGGCGATCCCAAGAGCGCTGGAAAGGCTTTCCGGGAGCAGCGTGGTCGCCACGCCCCCTAAAAACGTCCCGCCTGTCCATCCGATCACCGGCGTCAAAATCAGTCCGCACATATACCAGGCGGAAAGCTCCCGCGGCCGCTGCATAGACACTGCGAAGATCTCGTCGGTCACGCCAAAAGAGACCGCCAAACGCTGGCGGAATGTCATCTTCTCTTCCACCTTCTGCGACATGGACAGAGACATCAGGAAATACCGCAAATTGATAATTCCCGTCGTCAGAGCAATTTCCAGATAGGACCCGCCGGACAAGATTAAATTCGTACCGGCAAATTGTCCTGCACTGGTCAGATTGGACAGCGAGATCACCGTCACAATCCAGGCAGGAAGGCCGGCTAACACGGCCTTCATCCCATAGGCGAAAGACACGGACAGATATCCCAGACAGATCGGAAGGCCGTCCCGCAGCCCTTGCCGGAATTCTTGATTTCCCTTCATGTTTCTACTCCTCCGCCGCCAGTCTCGCCGGCAGCACTTTTTTTCTTACGTACAGATAGCAGGCAATATGCACCAGAGTCGTCGCTGTCCAGGATACCGGATAAGACAGGAACAGAACTTCTAACGTCGGATAAGCCGCAAAGATGGTATAGATCCACAAAATCCGCAAACCGCAGGCTCCGATGGTGGAAACGATCATCGGCATCACCGAAAAGCCCATGCCCCGAATAGCGCCTACCATGGTGTCCATCATCCCGCAGATGCAATAGAGGGGAACGACATGCCGCAGTCTTAAAACGCCGTAGGAAATGACGTCCGCTTCCGGAGAGTAAATCCCGATCAGGAAATTCCCCGCCAGAACAGCCGAATTTCCAGCCACCAGGCCCAAAATTGCCACAGAAACCAGACAGATTCCGAGAGCGCGCCCCATCCGGTCGTATTTTTTGGCTCCCATATTCTGACTGGTAAAACTAAGCGCCGCGTGATGGAAGGAATTCATCGCCGTGTAGATAAATCCCTCGATATTGGCCGCAGCAGTACTGCCCGCCATAACGACAGAGCCAAAACTGTTGATCGAAGACTGAATCAGCACGTTGGAGATCGAAAACAACGCGCCCTGGACGCCGGCTGGAAGACCGGTGCGCAGGATTCCCAAAAACTTCGTTTTGTGGATTTTTAGCTTCTTTAAATAGAGTTGATAGCTTCCCTCCGTGCGCATCAGAGTGTACACGATCAGCCCAGCCGAAATACACTGGGCCAACACCGTAGCCAGCGCCACGCCGTCCACATCCATGCCGCAGACAATCACGAAGAACAGGTTCAAAAGCACATTGACAACCCCAGCCATCACCAGGAAATATAGGGGACGTTTTGTATCCCCGACAGCCCGCAGTACCGCGCTGCCAAAGTTGTACAGCATAATCACCGGCATCCCCGCAAAATAAATCCGCATATAAAGCGTCGCCATATCCAGAACATCATCCGGAGTTCCCATGAGGGAAAGCAGGGGCTTTGACAGGAAAAATCCAAAAAATACCAAAAAGACTCCGCATACCAAACTCAGGGCAATCGCCGTATGAACCGTCTCGCTGATATCGCGGTCTGACTTTGCGCCGAAAAACCGTGCCACCTGGACGCAGGCGCCCACGGACAATCCGATAAAAACGTTGATTAAAAGATTAATCAGTGAGCTGGTAGAGCCGACTGCCGCCAGCGCTTGCTGTCCTGCATACTGCCCTACTACCACGATGTCCGCCGCGTTAAATAAAAGCTGCAAGACACCGGATAACATCAATGGCAAGGCAAACCGCAAAATTTTTCCAAGCAGCGGCCCATTGCACATATCAATCTCATAGCTTTTCTTTGCCAAAACAATTCTCCCCCTTACTTTTTTGGCAGTAAAAACAGGCGGATTCCGAAGGGAAACCACCTGCTTGCTATTCTAACCTATTTTTGAAAATTCCGCCAGCCCTTTTTCTTATTTCCCAGCGATATTTTCACTCTTCCTGCTTTTCAAACCGGTCGGTTCCCACTCCACAGATCGGGCACTGAAAGCCGTCCGGCAGTTTTCCTTCATGAACGTACCCGCAAACCTGGCACACCCATTTCTCGCTCTTTGTTTCCGCCTCGGCCGTTTCTTTCTGCGGCTCTGCCGCGCTTTCCTCCACATAGGTGGGCGCATTTTTCGGGCTCTTGCCTTTTACTACGTTATGGTAATAGGCGTAGGACATGGCAGGCGCGTCTCCGGGGAGTCTTTCTGCCTCTTCTACCTGTCCTAGAAATACGGTATGCGTAGCGGTTTCCATCTTATCGATCACACGGCAAACCACATATCCGCAGCCCTCTTTTAGCACCGGGACTCCTTCTACCATCTGATAATCTTTTCCTGCAAATTTATCGATATCTTTCCCAGAATGAAATCCGAAAAGGCCGATCAGCGCCGGATCTGTCTTCTCTGACAAGATAGAAAAAGCAAACTTTCCAGTCTTTGCGATACAGGAATTTGTATAATTGTCATGATTCATACTGACGGCCACCGTTGCCGGCGAAGATGTGATCTGCATGATGCTGTTGGCGATACAGCCAGTGGGACGCTCCCCATCCATAGCCGTCACCAGATAAACGCCATAGGACATGTGAAAAAATGTTTTTTGATCCATGATGACCTCCCGTGTTTTGTTGTTCGTCTGTCCCAGATTTCCTGAGATATCTATAAGATACGTCATTTGATCTTGAAAATCAAGCCTTCCGCCAAAGACTTAACAATTTTTTCCAAACGCATCCATTGGCAAGGACATACACGGCCAGGATAGAGAAAATTTTGCCCTCGTCAATTGAAGGTACCATTACTTATGAGGAATTATTTTGGTAATTCTCCCCTCCTCATCATAGTAAATGTCCAGGCTGATATGCCCTTTTGCATTGTCCGCATCCACGTGGACCTCGATATAATCGCCGTGATCTTTCATCACATAGTTGTCGCCGGCATAGATCCCTCCCTGGTATCTCGCCGCTTCTTTAATCGCATTCTCAATCGAGTAATCCGATGGTTTAAATTTGCCCATTTCTGTTCCTCCTATACCACATTCCACTTTTTTTGGCGTCTCCATAATAAACGAGTAACATAACCAAATACAATTTCTTCTATACTGAACAGCATCAGATACAGCAGCGCCCCCCGAAGGAGGGAAAGAAAAAAGAAATCCCCGCCCCCATATCCCGCTTGAAGAAAATCTATGACCGCGGATAGATTTACCGGTACGCTGGCCGCCGCCACCAACAGGAACATCCAAAGATTCTCCCTTCTTTTACAAATCGGGACAACTCTCACGATCAGGAAAAGGGCGGCGGCCACAACTGCGGCGAGCCAGACAGAGCGTTTCACCGCAGCCAGAGCGGAAAGCCCCGCCGGCGCCGCGACAGCAAGAAGGGGAAAACGCAATGTTTTTTTGTTTACAGAAGCCATAGGATCACCTCCGCAGCATTTACAAGCAAAAGTAAGGGAAGCGCAATCTGAACGCCGGTAATCAGATAACAGGCAGCCAACATTCCATTGTCCAATCGCCCCTTCTTTCTCCATCTCCGTCTTTTTTGTCTCTTCCAAACAATCGATTTGGCGTCGGCAATCAAGTCCTCCGCGCCTAATAGTTCCGAGAGTATCGCGGCTCCGTCAAACCCTTCGATTAGGGTCAAGTTCAGCGCTGCCATCAAAATATTTGTGACGGCTCCGCACACGAAAGCGCCGCCCCATGCCGGAAACTGCAACGCCGCCAGGAAAAGGAGGCCGGCCAGCATCAGATTTGCCTCGATTCCCGCCGCATCGATCTGCACCCGTTTCATCCGATTTTTTATCGCTTCCGCGCTGAGCAGAACATAAGCGCCGGGGAGAAAATGATGGAGCATCACGCCAAGTTCAAACACGCGTCCGCCATAAGAAAGACAGGCACATCCATGAGCAAGCTCATGAAACAGCATTCCCAACATCACCCCTGCCAGACTGCCCAGAAACATATGGTCTCTGCCAAGAATCGGGGCGCGGTTCCAAAGGAGAAGGATACCCGAAATAAACACTGGAAGCCACAGATATTTGAGCAGCATATGATTCGCGAACGCCAGAATCCGAGAGAATCCACTGCCCTTTGGAATCCACAAAGTACGGTAAACCGTCCCAGCCGAGACCGCGATACGGCTGCTGTAGCGCAGCATTTCATTCTCATCCAGGATTTGCAGCATTTCATCGACGTCTTCCTTGTCAAGAGTCGGGTCTATGGCATAAGGATTCACATGACCGTCCAGCTTCCGGGCAAAACGGGCCAGGCCGTTCCCTATCGTGCAGGTTTCCTCCAGCAGATAATCTTTTACCTCCCACTGATTCGGAGCAATCCGCCGGAACACAAGCCAATTTGCGATTTTAGGATATCTCATCAGACAACTCCAATTCCTCCGCATCCAAGGCGGCAATTTTCTTATCAATCTGCGCAAGCAGCTCGTTCACATCCAGAGGCTCCTCGTCCTCCGTCATCGCCCAGAAGGGAGAAGGCTGTCTCCTTGCTCTCCTTCTATTCGCTAAATCAGCCTGAATCTGCTTCTTTTTTCTGCTCTTTACCATTTCCTCAAAATGTAACGTCCGTATCTGGTAGTCTTTGCTTGCGTCCGTGGAAGGAAGCTCTTTGGGCTCCGAGTAACCATAGGTCTCGTAGAAAAAAGGGAGGCGGGAGATAAATTTATACCGATTGTCAATCAATATCAGCGCCGTCCCCGCCGGCATAGCCGCCAACTGCGCCGCGGTAATCAGAGGCTCCTTCACGATGTGATTGTTGATTTCCACTTGCCGTTCCCCGCAGCGCTGGGACCACTCTTTCAGGGTTTCCCAGCTATTTGTGGCGAAAGCAATCGTCATACCGATGCAGGAATGGATGGTTTCCGCTTTGCTTTTCCCGTAGACATCGACCAACTGCGCGTTGCTCTGCAAAATAAGCATCAGCCGCAGATTGCGGCTTCTGCCGGCCACCATCAGATTCGGAAGATTGGGGATGCTTTTTCCCACGGAGCCCAGCTCTTCCAGAACCAGATTGACCCGAATCGGCAGTCTGCCGCCCAAATCCTGTGCCACGCGGATCAGATGCTGGGATATCTGGGAAACCAGCAGACCGGCCAGGGTGTCGTATACATCCGTCTCATCTGGCAGCACGATAAAGATGATAAAGGGGCGGGTCACATCCAAATCCAATATATTCAAGGTATCCTGGCTCAGCATCTCCATCAAACCCTTACTTCTGCTGAAAACTTCGATATTTGAAGCTGCTACGCTGTGAATGGACGCCCGCGTCTCATTGGGACCTGTCACATAGGCGGCTAAATTTCGTTTTGCAAGGGAATCGTCCGGCAGCGTCTCATAGAACTCTTTCGCGATCGTACCGCTGGCGTACCGAATTTCAGACTGTTCCATCATAACCGCCACACTGTCCAGGTTCACCTGCTCTTCCTCCGCGGTCTCAAAAAGTCCGTAGGTAAGGCCTTTGGCATAGTTTGCGGAAGCGTCGCTCCAAAATTTATCCGAATGGCCGTCATAGGGGCAGACGCCGTTCCACAGCTCGCTGACCATGGAGCTCGCTATATCCCGGTCCTCCCGGCGCTCCGACTGAGACAGGCGGTAGGGAGTGCTTAAGGGGTTCCACTTGGTAGGGCTCTTTCTGGGATTCCGAAAATCCACACAAAATGTCTGATAACCAGCGGGAATCGCGTCCGCATTTTGCGTATAGCACTCTTTCTTCGGATCCAGAACCACCGCGCTTTCGCCCTTTTTTAAGATCTCCCGGATAAAATGAAGGCTGCAGCACTGGCTTTTTCCTTTTCCGGTTTTTCCGATGACTTCGATATGCGATTCACTGTCAACGGAATACTGTTCCCCATTCTCCGCCAGAATGATCGGCCCCGCGCCATTTTTCGGGTCGGTTGTTTTACGAAAATGCCGCTTTATTTCATTTTTCGTATTTAAACGTTCGCTTCTGCTCATTTGACCTCTCTCCTTTCCTTTTCGCCATACCATGCTTTCATCCATGCCGTAAGGCTATACTCGCGAAGAACTGGCGTTAACCCGGAAAAATCTGTCACGTGTATCAATTCGTCCGCGACGGCTAAGGCGTCGGAAACCGTGGCGATGGGAAAGCGTCTCGCCATCTCCAGGAAAACGGCATGGACCGCCGCATGGTTTTCCAACTCAATGCCACATTCCTCCATTCTCTTTTCCATCAAACGGCAAATTTCTTCCTCTGTGTAGGGTTTTACGCGGATCCATTTGATATGATCGATGGTTTCACACAGTTTTTCCATCAACCGTTCTTCATTTTTCGTCGGCTCGGAATGGACAAAGAAAAGGACGCAGGCATTCTCGCAAATCCGCTTGCAATTGCTCATAAACTCCCCGAACTGGGTCTCATTCATGTGCAGAGAAAGGTTGGTAATGTCCATTCCAATGACGTTGGCATATTCGTTTTCGTAGACCGCGGCGGAGTCAATCGCAGAAAATGCCTGCTTCAACTGATGCAGCGTGCCGTCAAAGGAAATCTCGATATAATCGTCCAAGCCGCTTGCAAAACTCAAAACGCCATGTTCCTTATACATATCCGTCAGGTATTCCACCAACGTGGTTCTTCCTTCTCCCGCGTCGAGCGGAATCAACAGGTGATCCGGTTTCAATCCGCAGCGTTTATACCGATACGCATTTTTACAAACCTTCTCAATCTCAGTACAGACCGGACCAAGTCCAATGGGTTTTTGAATCTGAATCGCGTTCATCGATGATTTCCTCCTATATCCACTCAGAAATGGGGGCGCCAATCCGGTCTACCAGTCCATAAGAAAGGGCCTCTTTGGCGTCCATGATATGATCCCGCTCCGTATCATTTTCTACTTTTTCCACCGGCTGCCCGGTACACTCTGCAAAAATCTGATTGATCTTCCCGCGAATGTTTAATATGTGCTCCGCATGAATCCGGATATCCGTAGCCTGACCGCTCATTCCTCCCAGGGGCTGATGAATCAAAACCTCCGCGTTGGGCTGAATATAACGCTTTCCCTTTGTTCCAGCCGCCAGGAGAAAGGCTCCCATGCTGGCCGCCATTCCGGAGGCCACGGTACGGATATCGCATTTCAGGGCTTTCATCGTATCATAAATACTAAATCCAGCGGAAACAGAACCGCCGGGGCTCTGGATATAGAGTGTGATATCTTCCTCCGAATCCCGTGCGAGGCATCTCAACGCGGAATTTACGATTGTTGCGATCTCCTCATTGATCTCTCCGGTAATAGAAATCATACGATGAGAATAGTCAATGTCGAGAGGCGCCAGCATCATGTCCTGGCCATTGAGATTGACAGCCTTTTTTACCAAATAATTCATAAATTCCTACCTCCTTTATAAGCGCCAAGGGATTTGAACATCACGGTCTCTTCTTCCGTCATTTCGTCCAGGAGGACGATTTTCTTTTCCGGAAGAAACAGCTCTTTTTTTGCAATTGCAATCAGAGAATCTTTTGGCTCGCAAATCGATACCCCCTGCTGGAAAAGATTTTCATACATGTGATTGTTACATTGGAACATTTTCTCATCCTCCTTCGTGTGATATCTCTGATTACGAAACAATTTTGAAAATCTCCAAAGAAAAGAAAATTTTTCTAATCTTCCCTGTCAAGGGAGGAAATTGCTATCTCAAATACCATACGCTCCAGATGATAACTCAGGGAAAACCGCCGGTTTTCCCCCGCGCCGCGGACAAGATGCTCCCCGATGAGCTCCTTTACAAGCTCCGGCGTCCCTTCCCGACCTTGTTCAAAATAGGGTAATTGAAACACCGCCTCTTTTGTCTGCTCCGGCAGCCGCCGGAGGAATTGAACCAGCTGACTTTTTGTCTCAAAATACAGACCTTTCCGCTTATAATAATGCATCGCTTCTTTGCAAAGAGGGATGGGACGAGACCATCGATGATCGTTTCGGATTTCCTGATCGGATAGATTGAAATAATCGTATCTTTCGCACCCGTTGGAAACGGTAAGGTCAAAGGTAAGATCCACGTGATAAAATGTTCCATCCACACGGCAAAGATTCCACGCATGCCCCTCTTCCTTTTCCTGATTTCTGGCCTCACCTATCACCAGAATCGAGGAAAGCCCTGTCCGGTCCGCCAGATATTGGAAGGCTTTCGCGATGCCTTCACAGACGCCGATACCATAAAGCAAGGCCCCCGGTGCTTCATGACTATAAGGAGCGTCCGCATCCCGGTATGTTACCCTGCTGGTCAAAAGAGCATGGATCGCCTCTTCCCGTTCCAACTCGGTTTTCCCCTTCACCGAATCAATAAAATCCCCATAGGTTTGTTCCAGCCGTGCCAATATGTGGAACACGGTCTTTTCATCAAACCGGTACTCCAGACGCGCCGTACAGTTTTCTGGAGCATTGGAGAAATATTGAAGGGAAATGTTTTTTACATAAAATAACTCCGGGATATCCCATCTTAAACTCTCGTACACGTTTTGCATTTCTCCGGCGCTGCATTTCGGACAGATAACCGAAGGTTTAAAATTTACCATCCCTTTTAGAAGTTTGACATACACACGCTGCTCGGAAGCGGAAAGCAGGCGGTAGTAGTAGCGATATTGTCCTTTCGGCAGGAATGATGCAATTCCCATAAACTTCCCTCCTCTACAGGCCCGCTTTCCCATCTTTTAGGGGTCAGCCCCCGGAGCAGACGGCAGCGAGTACTCCGATAATCAGCAATGCGATGCCGATATAACATAAAACCGCAAAAACCATCGCGACAATTCCCATCAAAACGCCAAATCCCAGTGAAAATCCCAGCGCGGCAAGCATAGACAGCAGATATTCATACCATCGGTATTTTCCTCTGGTATTCCCGATGGCCCAACGGCGGTTATAGATCAAGACGCCGGCAAATCCGGAGACGCAGCTGCCAATCACACCGATCGCCGCCAGCGTCTTATTATCCGTAAAGGAGGAATATAAGTCCGGAAAAACCCAATATCCCATCAGAACCAGCATCAGAATAGATAGCACAATGGTAATTGCCCCAAAAGCTGACTTTCCAGTCGTATTGCGCGGCGGGAAAGGTGCGGCAGAGGCTGGCTGAACCATTTTTTTCATCGGAATCGGACGCGCCGGCATTCGTCTTTTCTTATCCACAGACGCCGGCTTTGTTACAAAGGCGCTCATTTTACCGCTATACCGCCGGTCTGCCTCACAGTAAGGGCAGCTTGGATTTCCTTTCCAGTAATCATGGGCGGGATTATGGGAACATGGCTGAAGCTCCCCCCGAAACCTTTCTAAAGCGAGTTTCCATTCACTGGCGGTTGGGCGAGCTTTGGGATTCGTATAACCATCCACGAAAGCCCGTCGGAACAGTTCATAAATATAGAGCGGCAGCGCATGGATATCGGGAGCGTAACTGGGAATCGTATAATCAGGAATCGTCTGAAAAAAGGGCGACTCTCCGCTTTCAATCCGCTTATCCACGGACTTGGGCGCGGGTGCAGACCCCACTCCCTTTGGCTGCCGCTGGCAGGTATAGGGATGGCAGCCATTCATCAGCATTCGAAAACAGTGAATGGCCAAAGCAAAATAATCCGTCTCGCAAGTAAAGGTAGGCCCCGGATAGTCCGCATAGGTGGTTCCCTTACAGGCTCGAATCAACTCCGGAGCCACGTATCCCGGCGCGCATACGATGCATCGATACACATTTCCAGCGCGGTAGATATGGTAGGAGTCCGCATCCACAAAATTTACCGTCCAATCCGATTTGATTTTAATGTTATTGGGATTGAAATCGCCAAAGATCTGGCCGGTGCAATGCAGCCTGCTGATCACGTCGCACAGACTGATCAGACAGTCGATGCGATGTTTGATCGAAGCCGCCCCGCCGCGCTTTGGCGGATACACATAAAGATCGTCCAGTTCATTGCTCGCGGCAATCCGGTTCATGCCAAAACCAATAAAATGGTGTGTTTCGTCGAAAAGCGGCGCTAACGGCCACGCGATATCCTGGGCTAAGTTCAAGCTCCGAAAAAAATTTGTTTCGCTGATCTGAACCATCTCTTTGATCTTCTTTTCACGGGCACAGGCGTCGGAGGCATGGTGATAAATTTTTGCTACTTTTTTGGGGTAGCCCTTGATTTCATAAACCGAGCCCTCCCCGCCGGCATTCAATGCCGGTTCTTTTAAAACAATCTTTTTTCCTGAAAGCGTATACACATCCATGAGGTTCCTCCTTTTCCGCCGCTTTACGAAATCCTATGAAAGAAACACCAAGGCTGCCGCCTTGGCAAAACTCAGCATCTTGACCAGCTTTCCCAGGAAACACGCGAAGAAAAAGCGATAGGGATTTAACTTCATTGCTCCTGCGGCCAGCCCGATTACGTCGAAAAGGGGAAGGGGAAGCGCGGAAAAAATACATACCATCCCATAGGGGTATTTCGGAATCAGCCGCTCTATTTTGCGAAAATATTTCTGCTTTGCCAACCGGCTTCCACACGCCCCAGCCCCGAAACCGACCATCTCCCCCAAAGCCGCGCCGGCTGCACCACAGCCGGCAACGAGCACGGGATTTAAAAGAAGCGCATACTGCACCACAATCAGGATACTGGGAGCGGGAAGCAAAACCGAGGCATTGGCCAGGAAACAGGCAAACAGCACCCCAAGATAGCTGACCGGCGTGTGTTCCCTGACAAAATCACTTAGAACATAAGCCAAGATGCCAAACAGGAAACACGCAGCCATCCCCATCACGCTCCACCAGCGCTCCAAAGGAGGATTCGTTTCTAACTTTCCGCGCATCGGAGGATCGGACTTTTTGGGGGTATCCCTTTCTCCCGACTCCGGGGATTCGGGCTGTTTTGAGGCATTCATTTCCTTTGACTCCGGAGGGTAAAGCCTCTTTTTTGCATGTTCGCACAGCTTCTTCCAATCCGGCCCTTTGTAATACTCATCCCCCTGCTTTTTTGCAGGCCGCTCTGGGTTATAAAGCACCACGATCGTTTTATCGTCATCCAACAGACGGCGGGGATACTTTTCCAGGTAAGATGCAGCGGCGGCTTCCAAAGCACGGATCTCTGCTTCCTCGGTCTCATCCCGTTCCATAAATTTCCGGGCGAGCGCAACGTTTATTTTCCGTTCCTGACGGCGCAGCAGAGGGGGACAAATCTGTTCCCATACCCCGTCCGTCATCAGCATCACTGCCGATACCGGCTGTTCCACCTCTCCAAACTCCCACATCTCTGGCCCGGAACAAAGGGGGAAGACATAGCCTTCCGAATCGCGCTGCTGCACCGTCACCGGCTGATACTCTCCGTTTTCTAACAGAACCACCATTCCGCTGTCGCCGGACTGGCCGTAGCGTACCCGCTTTCCATCGTAAATGGCAAGGCACAAGGTTGTATCGTATTCATCCTCTGAATTTCCCGCCTGATCCGCCTCCGCCAAAACCGCTTGGTACGCCTGGGCAAAGGCCGTTTTCATCACACCTTTTGCCTCTTCCAGCGTCATCTCGCAGGAATAGTGCTCTGCACAATAGGTAACGGCAGTTTCCGCTGCAATGCGGGAGCCCACATCCGAATAACGTTCGCTTCCCAGTCCATCGGCACAAGCCGCCACTGCAACGCCATCCTCCCGCTCCAAAATGAAACAGGAATCCTGGCAGGGAATCTTGTGATCGATATGACTGGGTCCTGCCATATTCGCTTTATAGAAACGAATCATCGAAAGCCTCCTTTCCCGCCAGCGCAATCTGGCGCCTTTGCAAACCACAGATTACTTGTTCAGCCACTCGTCCAAATCCGGCACTTTCAGATTGGTGCCTTCTTTTTTCAAGGGATTATCTACATGAATCTTCTGATCCGGCGAACTGGTGGATACTGCCTTGACGCTGACCGCCATCAAGTCGAAGAATTCCGTAAAATCATAGCCATCCTCATGGACCAGTTCAAATACGCGTTTCCCGTCGGTCAGCTTCGCTACGGTCTCTTTGCTGTAGCCCTTTACGGCGAGAACCCAAAGCTGCATCTTTTTATCCGCTACCCGCTTCTTGATCTCCTGAGCAATCGCCGTGACATCGCCTCCATACCCATCCGTGATCAGGATGATATAGGGCATCTTGACCTCAATGCCGTTCTCTTCATAGAGATGACCGCGTTCCCGCACCTTTTTCACCGCCATGTCAAGGGCCGCGGAAAGGTTGGTATTCCCGCCGGCGGAAAACTGCACCGGCTGCATCTTGGTGATGGGACGCCATTCCTGAACGATCGCGGGAGCGTCGTTAAAACTCATCACAGCGATGTCCACCAGCCCGGCCGCCTTGGGGTCTTTGCAGACATCCGCGGCAAAGCGGTTTACGGAAGCATTGACATTCTGGATCGGCATTCCATTCATGGACCAGGAAGTATCGCAGAGAAGAAGCACCGGCATATGAGCGTCGTTGATATTCTCCGGGGGCAGCACATCGTAATCGTTAAAGTTGTTGTTCCACATCGTTTTTACCTCCATGTTTTCTTCTTTATTGGGTGTCTCTGATTTTTTATACGCTCTGATTTTCAGAATCTCCAGGTTTTTCGAATAAAGAATTTCGCTCTGCGAAATTCTCCGCCTGCGGCGGGGTAGCTCTGCTGCCATCTTCCTTGCACGCTCGTGTGTATCCTTAACGGAGCTCTTTTGCCGCCGGAATTTCCCACAAAAAAGAAGAGGAACCCCGCCCCGCGGAATTCCTCTTCCCTTCTTCCTTATTCGATTCCCGAATCCGCATCTTTCGAAGATGCGTCCATTTTCTTCTTAATATCCTGCCAGATATATTTTTGCTCATATGCGACGACCAAATCAAATTCCCGGTCTGAATCCAGCCCTACCAGATATTCTTCCCCATCCTCCACAATCACTTTTTGATACATCATGTCCGCGGGTTTTTCCTCATTCATCAGATGGACGTATGTATTTTCCCCCACCTGGAACTCTTTCACGGCCAGATAGTTCTTTCCGTCGATTTCGATCACGCCGACTTCCATATCGCCTTCATCCTCCATCACGGAAGAGACAAAATCAAACACCTCTCTGGCTTCCGGATTGTCCTGCAGGATTTTCTCCATTCCTTCTTCAAATTTGCTTGCATGCTCCATTGGATTTCCTCCCTTTTTGGATCTGCCTTCCGCTGTCCCCGCTTGGCCTTATCCCGCGATACACTCGCAAAGCAAATCATACTTTGCGTCCACTTCTACGCCGGTCTTGTTGATCATGGTATTGGTTTTCGTCCGGATTACCTCTGAGTAGCCGCTTCTGGTATCCCGAAATTTGTTCAAGGCGATATTAAAGTCCGAGTAGATTTCATTGGCAGCCACCTCATCCATCGGCGCGCCTTGCTTTTGGGCGATTGCAATTTTACAAAGCGCGGAAAGATAGTAGATATATCCCTCGTTCACACTGCTTTGCGTCTGGGTAGCGTCGCTGATTCCCCGCTTGATCGCCTCCGCGGCTTCCGAATACCGCCCGCGTTCAAAAAGAATGTCTGCATAGCGGAGCGCGCACTTGGGCGCCACCTGCACCTGATCGAGAGCCGCTTTCAAAATTTCCAGCTCCTGATCCGGCATATTTAACACCCGATATACATTGGCTTCCGTGCGGTAGGACTCTTCACTATAAGGAAAATGTTTCCGGAAATCGGCAACAATCTGCAGCATCTCCTGTTCTTTGGCATCCATTTCCTTTTCGGAATCGCTCCGGTCGATGATATACTGCAAATAATCCACCAAAAAGGCAAAGCCGCGCCACGTCCAGCGTCTTTTCGGAATCTTCAGCAATCGCTTATAATACTTCTTGCATTCCTCGCCCTTATCGCAGCTGATGCCATACTGCAAATAGTCGGAAAGCAGATCAACGTTTTTGGGAAACAGCTTCAGGCCGCATTCCAACACCTGGCAGGCCAGGCCATACTCATCTTTTCGCGCCAGTTCCACGGCAAAATTGTGGAAATCATCTGCGCTTCCAGATTGTTGTTCCTGCCCGATAAACCGTTCCATTAACTCATACAGATCCTGCCTGGCCTCTTCATCATCCATGCGATAGATGTATCCCAAAAAAGTTTGAGCCATCGCGTTTACTTTGCTTACCGGCAGGTTTACCTTGTATTCTTTTCGATCGTTCTCTTCTTCCGCCGCGATTTCTTCCTCGCCAAGATCGATTGTGATTTCCTGTTCCGCCGCCATCGCTATTCTCCTTTCTCTTCGTTTTCAGATACCATCCGATCCGCAGACTCTGTCTGCGCTGTCTGCCCATCCTCTTTTTCCAGTTCTTCAATTCGCTGATCAATCCGCCGAAGCACACCGTCCACGTCAATTTTGGGGGATGGAACACTTGGACGCGAAACAGCTTTTTGATGAAACGGATTCGTCTCGTCAAAAGGATTAGAGGGCAGATTGGGGACAAGTCTCTTCCGAATCTCCTCACTCAACGCAAATGTCAGCTTCTCCCGCTCCTGCCGGTCCCGTTTTTCGTGCTCCAAAAGAATATATTTCTTATCCCCAAACTGATCGATATCAAGCATATTGACTTTCGCTGGTTTCAGACGCCCGGTCAGCACCAGTGCTTCCCGGCGTTCTTTGCTAAAATGCTGCAGATCATATATGCTGATATTCGGCATATTGTTTCTCTGAACGCCGCACAATTCTGATAGTTCTTTCAGCAAATCTAGCTCCCGGCTTGTAAAGAAAATCCAATTGGTACAGTTGGAAATAATGGTCTCCGACTCATGGGTGTACCGTTGTTTCAGCGCCGCCTTGCTCTGAACGACCAGTAAAAAACGGATGTCCCTGCTCCTGGCCGCTGAAATCATGGCCGGCATATCCGCAATGGTCGGAAGGGCAGAAAACTCGTCGATGATATAGTTCAAACGATTTTCCATCTTGCCATCCGGCCTTTGAGCCGCCCGATAAATAAAATATTCATAAGTCTGTTTGATAAACATGGATACCAACGCGTGATAGCTGGTCTTCTCATCCGGCGTGATCAGGAAAACCGCTGTTTTTTCTCTGGTGATGTCCCCCAGTTCAAAATCATGATTCGCCAGCATATCCAAAAGCGTCGGACGAATGGCAAAAGACCGCAGCTTCCGGTCCAGGATACTGAGGATACTGTTCATGGTCTCTTTTGCCGCATAGACGGTGCCGCTTAAGCTTGCGGCTACCATCTCATCTTCACTGGCGTATTTCCATAAAATAGAGTTTTGCGCTGGCTGACGATTGGAAAATAACGCCCGCCGAAGCACAAAAAGATTGCCGATGTTAATCGCGTGGATGGATGCGTTGTGATCTTTGCAGTAACGGAATAACAATTGAATCAAGCCACTAAAACAGTCGGCGGCAGCCTCATCCCAAAAAGGCTCGCTCTCGGATTTATCCATCGCCGCCAGATTGGTGGCGATATCGTGGATAAAAGCGGCGGCATTGTCATAGTCGCCGTCCAGATAAAACTGATACGGGATAAAAAGCGGATTCCAGGCGTTTCCAACACTGGGATCCCGGAAGTTGATCTCAAGAATGCGATACCCCTGTTTTTTCAAGTCGCCGGCATGGCGGGCAAAAAGCTCGCCCTTCGGATCATTGATAATCATGGACTCGCCGGCATATCCCAGAATTTTTATCGTCGGGGAAACGACCGCCCTTGTCTTAAGGGAACCCGTAGCGCCGTAAACCAGGCTATGAGTATCGCCGGAATCGAGATAGAGACGCCTCGCTTCCGAGTCGTACAGTACAGGCACGCCGCCATAGTACTTTGTTTCTTTTTTATAAGAAAACTTTCTTGTGACAAGATCAAAATACGGATATGTTCTCTTTATTTTATCCAGACTTTCAAAGCCAGGTAAATTCACCATGATTTCCCTCCTATATTGCCGACCGATCGGCAGAAAGACCTCTGCTGTATTCCTCTATTTTTTCATCCAACCGCATATCCGCCTCCCGCGCCTCGGCTTTCGCATAGCGGTAATCATTTCTCAGAGTGTCAATCAGAGACTGACGCACTTCCTTCGCAATTTGGCTGCCGGAGTGTTCCAAAGCCTCCTGCTCCACAACCAACTGCATACACAGGAATGTCACGCATATATGTACATCTCGAATATAGTCCAAAACGTCCAATTTCATATCGGTAAGTTCTGTCCCTGCTTCCGCCGATTCCAGAAGCGACTGATAATAGTTGACCGAACGGCGCAGCCAGATCTGATGCCTGCTCGCTTCCAACTCCCATCCGGAATCCTCCGGCGCTCCCTCTAAGTCCGGAACAAAGTTGGCCGCCGCTTCCTGCGCGTATCGTTCCACAGCTTTTTTCACCGCGCTTCTCGCCCGCTGCACCTCTTGCCCGTCGGCAGCCTCCACCAGACGGTTGAGCGCATGTTCCAGATTGGCCAGCACTCTCTCGTGGCGCGAACCGACGGACGCGGCCTGCGGGGATGCCGCCCTCGAATCCGCCGCCGGCAGATGTCCCGGAGAAATCGTCCCGGATGCTTCGGCAGACATTGGAACCTCCGGCTCTGCTTTCGGTTTCTCCACTTTGGGCGGTCCAATATACTTATAGCCGATGCCCCGCACGGTCCGGATGCAGGAATCATATTTTCCCAATTTTTTTCTCAACTCTCGAATCGCCTGGTCCACCGGGCTGCGGCCGCCCCGGTCCGAGGGATTAAAATCCGCTTCATATCCGTCCACCCAGGCAATAATTTGGGAGCGGGAAATCGGAATCTCTCGGTTGATAACCAGATGGTCAAATATGATCTTTGAGTGGGCTACGATACTGACGCTGTCATCTGTCCCCAGATAAAGAGCGCAGGCATCTGAATCATAGTAATCCCTTTTGTCCTCTGTAAAATACACCCAGAACCCCAAATCTCCCCCTCCTTTCCCAAAATAATACGTTCTTACATAACTCTTACAAATCTCAATGATTTCGCTTGTGCTCCGTGAATCTCATACAAAACCCACATGTTTCCCAAATCGTTTTCTTACCCTGAAATTTTATCCTTTTGTCAGAGGGTAAGAAAGAATTTCGCTTGGCGAAATTCTCCGCCTGCGGCGGGCAGCTTGGCTTCCCTCAAAAACTGGAGAGGAGCATCACTATGACGAATCAGAAACATTGTGAAAGATTAGAAGCCGTACTTTCTTCCATTTCCGAACAAGGAATCCGGACCATCGCTGAATTAAAGCACCCAGGCAACGAAACCCTTTACGCGGAACTTTGGCTTGCCGTTCAAAATTTCATCAACTTTTATGCGCTTTACAGCAAAAGCCACTATAACGCCCAGAAAGAACGCGTGGAAGGCAACGCGGAAAAAATCCGGACCCTTCTGTCCCGCGGCGTCCTTTTGGAAGACATTCGCAGCAATATCCTCGTACATCTTCTCAGCAAATTTGATCTGGTGCTGGCTCAGCCTGTGGAAAAGCAGAAGAATTACTGCTACCGCATCGTCAACAACTGCGTTATCGACGAATTCCGCAAACTGCCTCCGGCCGGCATAGACGTCGTCAGCCTTCACGATAAAGTCAAAGGTGGCAAGGTCTCTTCGGACGATGCCTGCGAATTACAGAACTTTATCGCAGACCCCAATACTCCGGAAGAAGAATATCTGGCCAGGGAGCGTGTAAAAGAAATCTTCGCTGCGAAAAAGGAAGATCTTCTCAATGAGATCACACTTCTGGCGAAAAAGCCGGCGGAAGTACTGGTCCGGCTTTGCAGCAAACATCTAAACATGAAACCAGCGGCGATCTCCGCGCTTCTCATGGAAAACGGCGCGGCAGCCGCTTATGCAAAGGTTTTAAAGGCCGTATCGGAGAAGTATCACGTAGACCTCGATGCCATTCGCGAGCTGGTTTCCAGCAACGCGATTACGCAGGACTCTTTCAAATTGGACACAATAGACGAGGCAAAAGTCAGCGCTCAGATATCCCGCCTTGCTTACCGTGCGGAACATCGGCTTTGTCCATAAAACCCTCTCTTTTCATGAGAATCCTTTGTATTTTTATTTTGCCACAGGTAAATAAAAAAAGCAACTGTTCTGCCCATGCTTACACGGCGATTTCCCCTTGACTTCTAGGGGATGGCGTGATACCTTCTATTCGGTAGGACGATCTTATCGCTGTTCTGGCCGTTTCTACTTTTGGGGATGTCGAAGATGGGAGGAAAGAAAAATGGAATTGGCGATCACCATTCTTTTATTTTCTATAGGTGTGGTACTGGTAGTGAAAGGCGGGGATGTTTTTGTGGATGCCGCTTCGTGGATCGCCGAAATCAGCGGTATTCCCAAACTGATCATCGGCGCTACCATCGTCAGCGTAGCCACCACGATGCCAGAGATGCTGGTATCCGTCATGGCGGCCATGCAGGGAAAAGTGGATATGTCCATCGGAAATGCCGTGGGAAGCGTTACGGCTAACATCGGACTCATCATGGCGCTGGCTCTCATCTATATGCCGGGAATCATACGAAGAGGAGACTACCTGGCCAAATCCGTCCTGATGCTGATTGCTGCTCTTATTGTAGCGGCATGTGGTTTCCAAGGGGCTGTCAGCCCCAAAGCCTCCCTCTTCCTGCTGATCATCTTTGCCGTCTTCCTCTGTGAAAATGTAGCTGGCGTCAAAAAAACTCGGAGCGGCCAGCAAACAGAAAACGAAAAAAGGGAGCAGCCGGAACGAAAAACCATTCTGCTCAATATCGTCAAATTTGTAGGCGGAGCCGCAGCTATCGTAGTGGGAGCGCGTCTCCTGGTTGACAATGGAAGTATATTGGCGCGGCTGGCAGGGGTATCGGAACGCATCATCGGCGTTACCTTAGTCGCCGTCGGCACTTCTCTGCCGGAACTGATCACGACCATTTCCGCTATCGCGAAAAAGCAATCTTCCTTGTCGGTGGGAAATATCTTAGGCGCGAATATCATCGACCTGACTCTTATTCTGCCTTTATCCTCCCTGATTTCGGGACAGGCCCTTCCGATCGCTCCTATCTCCGCCCGCATTGATCTGCCCGCCTGCCTGCTCGTAGGGTTAATCGCCGTGGTTCCGGCTATGATACGTTCCAGATTCAGCCGCCGTCAGGGATTCGTTCTCTTGGCGGTTTACGGGGGATATGTGATTTTGACGTGTATGGCGGTTTAGACTCCCTTTTTCGTGAAGAATACTACTGCTGTGCTTTCTTTGTGACAGGTATCCATACCTCATATTGTGCATTTTTCGGGTCGGGATTTAAATAGACTTCAATATCGGGGGCAGTGCCATATTCATATCCTGATGTTGGAAGCCATTCTGTCACAATGCGTTGCTCTAATTCCTGAATCGACTGGTTTGTACCTTGTCCAGAAAAGATTGCCCACGTAGCTGCCGGTACCATATATTCCTCTAAGCCTTCCTGTGTTTGTGAAGTAGATACGGCAATATAATATCTCCACTGCTCCCTATCATTACAGGTGCTGATGCCAAGCACTCCCATCGGCGGTGTGTCCATCATGCCAATCAATTTCTGTAATGTCCCGTTCTCGGATACCTCCTGCCACTTGGGGGGAATGATTGTAAAATTCTTCTCAATTTCCTTATACAGTGGTACAGATACGCCTACGATACGAAATGCTTCTTTTGTTTCTATTCGATAATTCATTTCTTTCACTCCTTTGACTGTAATTTTAAAGGTAATAGGCGGGAAGGATTTTACAGATATACCCTCACTTTTTACAGCAGACGGGGCAATCCCATGGACCGACT
Source organism: Hominifimenecus sp. rT4P-3 (assembly GCF_051055405.1). Lineage (GTDB taxonomy): Bacteria > Bacillota > Clostridia > Lachnospirales > Lachnospiraceae > Pseudolachnospira. The sequence goes on from NZ_CP167068.1 coordinate 2,614,589, forward strand.
GGAAAGCTCTGTTAAAGGAAGTGGGAGAACGATAACCATACTTAGCCGCAACATCAAGGATTTTCATCTCGTTTCCCTGCAAGTCTACGGCAGCAAGCGACATCCGCCTTCTACGGATATATTCGGCCAAGGGGATGCCCGCCATATAAGCAAACATTCGCTGAAAGTGATAGGAGGAACAACAGGCGATACGCCCAAGCTGCTCATAATCAATTTCATCCGTCAAATGTTCTTCCATATAATTGATTGCGTCATTCAATCTTTCCACCCATTCCATGATATAAAGCCTCCCGATAGATTATAGTATATCGTATTATTTTTATTTTTTCCTCTTAATTCCTGCACGAAAAAGAGAGTCCATTTTCTAACTTAATTCTTCCCAAGAATTTCAAGCTGCCTATATGTTTTTTCT